>JBEEKN010000014.1:0-48606 GCA_041168605.1 Bacteroidota bacterium
AATTGGAATGATCAACATATGCTTTAATTTCTTTGTTATAAACTTAGGGTCGCAAAGATACGAGAGAAATTCAATTCTACAAAAATTATTTCAATATTTCTCTAGAAATAACCAACTTTTGGATTTCCGACGTCCCCTCCCCAATGGTCATGAGTTTGGAGTCGCGTAGAAATTTCTCTGCCGGGTATTCTTTGGTATAACCATAACCCCCCATAATTTGTACCGCTTCATTGCCACACTTGACCGAAACCTCTGAGGCAAAATACTTGGCAAATGCGCCCTCTTTGGTAACAGGTAACTTGGCGTCTTTCTTAGCAGCTGCCTGAAAAGTGAGGAGTTCGGCTGCTTCTATTTGCGTAGCCATGTCGGCTAATTTGAAGGCAATTGCTTGAAAATGAGCAATGGGCTGACCAAATTGCTCGCGTTCTTTGGCGTACTTAACAGAAGCTTCAAATGCACCTCTGGCAATGCCACAGCTCAAGGAGGCAATCGAGATACGACCGCCATCTAGAATTTGCATGGCTTGTACAAAGCCCTGACCCACCTCGCCGAGCACGTTGTCTTTGGGGATGCGCACGTTGTCAAAAATAAGCTCGGCGGTTTCACTTGCGCGCACGCCTAATTTGTCTTTGATTTTAACGGCTGAAAAGCCCGGTGTGCCTTTCTCTACAATAAATGCAGTAATGCCTTTGCTATCGAGCAGTTCACCGGTGCGGATCAGTACAACCGCTACATCGCCTGAAAGCCCGTGTGTGATCCAGTTTTTGGAACCGTTCAAAACCCAGTGGTCGCCATCTAACACAGCAGTGGCTTTCATGCGCATGGCATCAGAGCCAGTGTTGGCTTCGGTGAGCCCCCAAGCGCCGATCCATTCGCCACTCGCTAGTTTGGGTAAATATTTTTGTTTTTGAGCCTCCGAACCGTGATAGTAGATGTGGCCTGTACACAGCGAGTTGTGTGCTGCAACGCTTAGCCCTACCCCACCACAAACTTTGCCGAGTTCCATCAGGACCGTAGCGTATTCGTTGTAGCCAAAACCCGATCCGCCGTATTGTTCGGGGATGAAAATACCGAGCAAGCCGAGCTCACCCATTTTTTTCATGACCTCGATCGGGAAAATTTCGTGGTCGTCCCAGTGTTTCATTTGGGGGCGAATTTCTCGCTCTGCGAAGTCCCGCACCATTTGGGCAAGGAGTTGCTGTTGTTCTGTAAAATAGTTACTCATGTTGTTGATTGATGATTGTTGTTGTTTGTTAATGAAATCTGCAGTGATGAAGTTAAGTCATGTATTCAAATTAATAATGAACAATGGCGTTCATTTGCTCGCTGAATTTGGCAAGGTGCTCAGCGCCATTTAAAAAATCAAGTGCCACTAAGAAGTCAAAGCCTGCCACTACCCCACCGCTTTTTTCAATAAGCAGAGCCGCAGCTGCAGCAGAGCCGCCGGTAGCGAGCAAATCGTCGTGGATCAGGATGCGCTGCCCTGGTTTAATGGCATCGGTATGCATTTCAATGACTGCCGAGCCGTATTCTAAGTCGTAGGCATGTTTGATCTTGTCATATGGCAGTTTGCCTTCTTTGCGTATCAGTACAAAAGGTAAGCCTAAACGCATGGCCAGTGGATAGCCAAAAAGAAATCCACGGCTTTCAATACCTGCAATGGCATCGAGCCCAGCATCTTTGTATTGAGCTACCAAATGATCGAGGACCGCATTTGATACTTCCGGACTGAGCATGATGGTTGAAATATCCTTAAAGAGGATGCCTGGTTTTGGAAAATCGGGTACATCGCGGATGACCGCTTTGAGTTGTTCGTGGATTGTCATGTCACAAAGATACATAAGGCAAGAGTTTTTTGTATGTATCGTCGTCAATTAATACGGATTCTTTGAGCTCCTTTATTTCTTTAAATAGACCCTTTTGCTTGCGCATTTTAATGATGGAATTGGCCTGATTCCAGGTTAGATAGGGATGTTGCTTGAGCGTTTCGTAGCTCACTTCATTTATAGACATGCGTTTGATACCTTGTTCTAGCATCAAATAAGGCAGCACTTTTTGCAGAATTTCTGGCTTGATTCCTTGAATTTCTTGCAGTTGATCAAGCGCTAAAAACCCACCTAAACGCTCGCGATAAGCAATGATCTTAGCCGCGGTATATGCACCAATGCCCGGCAAGGCCACTAGCATCACTTCAGTTGCTGAATTGATATCCAACTTATCGAATTGCCCCCTAGCCTCTTGTCGTTTTTCTTGCAAGGCTTTTTCTTCCTGATCTACAACTCTTGTTTTCGCATTTTGAGTGGGTTCAAAATACAAGGAATCCGAGATTTGATTGAGTAGTTCTGATGGCAAAACGCGAATTTGCTGCATTTGAGAGAGCGAATGCAGCCCATATTTATCTTTGTAGCGCAGCAAGGAAGCAGCTTGCTTCGGACTCAGCCCTAACCTTTGCCAATCGGCCGCAGTGAGGGCCTCTGGGTTGCAGCGCTTCCAAAGCTTTTTATAGGTGCGGCCAAGAGTAGCTGAAGAGGGATTTT
This sequence comes from Bacteroidota bacterium, assembly GCA_041168605.1. Taxonomy (GTDB): domain Bacteria; phylum Bacteroidota; class Bacteroidia; order Flavobacteriales_D; family Crocinitomicaceae; genus UBA952. Next base: position 2,538 of record JBEEKN010000014.1, read on the forward strand.
GAAACGCGCTCTGCACTTTTTGATCCATTTTGTGCTGCCAGGTGTAACTCAAATCGGGATCCACAAAATACGCTTCCATTCGGGGCGCAAAAATAACCACCACACAAATACACAGCCACAGGATGGTGCCGCGCTCTAAACGTTTGGAAAAAATGACAAATGGTTTTTTCATGTAAGCCTCAACGAGAACTTACTGGGCTTATTGGCTAAGCTGCCTTTCTTTTTGACTCGATTAAGTAATATACCGGAATGCCGAGCAGTACAATAAAAAGCCCCATGCCTGCATTGCGGAAATCGTAGATCAATAAATCGACACAAATAGCGAGTGTGAGCACGATGTACAGTGCAGGAATGTAAGGGTATCCCCAAGCTTTGTAAGGGCGTTCGGTATCGGGCTCGAGCTTGCGCAACCTAAAGATGCCGTAAATAGTCAGGATATAAAACAACAAACTCGCAAAGGTGCTATAGGTGAGTAAGTCGCCATATTTACCTGATAGACAAAGGACGCTTGCCCAAGCGCATTGAATCCAAAGTGCACGCGAAGGCACGCCATTTTGATTGAGTTGCGCCGCACTTTTGAAAAACAAGCCGTCTTTAGACATCGCATAAAACAAGCGCGAACCAGCCAAAACCAACCCATTGTTGCAACCAAAAGTCGAAACCATAATGAGTCCTGCCATCAATAGAATTCCGGCGTCGCCAAAGATCACGTAAGCTGCAGAGGCCCCAACGCGGTCATTGCTGGCAAATAGCATCCCTTGATCAATTGGGTTGAGCCCATCCGGACTGCCATTAATTGGCAATAAAGCGAGGTAAGCGATATTGGCTAAAATGTATATGACCGTCACGATTAAAGTGCCAAAAAACAAACTCTTTGGGATGTTCTTTTTCGGGTCTTTGATTTCACCCGCAATAAAAGTAACGTTGTTCCAAGCATCGGCAGAAAACAAAGAATTGATAATAGTAGCTCCTAATGCGCCCACAAGCGCCCAACCAGTTAGTGGTATCTGAAAAACTTTGTCGCCACCATTGGCAACAACTGTTTTGGTGGCTTTCCAGGCATCGCTAAAATTGAGTGCAAAAACATCGGTTTTCAGGCCAATATAAATTCCCAATACAATTAAAGCACCTAATGCAAAAAGCTTCGCAAAAGTGAACACAAACTGAATGACTTTGCCGTTTTGCACCCCTCTAGAGTTCGAGTAGGTGAGAAATACAACCGACGCAATGGCTAAAATTTGAGCCCAAGTGATTGCCAAAAATGGCGTCGTGATGAGCACCTCATTTAGTTCCGGAAAAAAGACGGCTGTGTATTTGGCAAAAGCCACGGCTACAGCTGCAATGACACCGGTCTGAATGACCGTAAAAACAGTCCAGCCGTAGAGAAACGAAGCCATTTTGCCGTAAGCGCGCTGGATATACACATACTGCCCACCCGCATTTGGCATCATGCCAGCGAGTTCGCCATAGCTGAGCGCTGCAAAAACGGTGATCAGACCCGTAAGCACCCACAAAACCAACAACCAAGCCGGCGAACCAATATCGCGCAGCATGAGAGTCGAAACAATGAAAATACCTGAACCAATCATAGAACCCGACACCAATAAGGTGGCATCGAGTAGACCGAGGGATTTTTTATCTTTTGTTTGTGACATTACGTGTTTGTTCGAATAGTGTTGCTGTTAATATGGATGGGTTAAATGTGCCGACAAAAAATTATTTTTTAGGATGAAGGTGTGAATTTCTTCGGCTATATGCGAAGTAAATTACAAGCCCAATAGCCATCCATAGACCAGCTGCTTTGAGGGTAGCTTGATCTAAAGAAACGATCATTGCTGTACAAACAAGAATACCTAAAATCGGAACCAAAGGAACCAAAGGTGTTTTGAATGGACGTTTTAATTCAGGATTGCTTTTTCGCATGATTAAAATACCTAAGCTTACCAGAATGAATGCGAATAAAGTTCCAAAAGAGGTAAGGTCACCTGCTACACTTCCTGGCACCAATGCTGCAAATGCACCGACAAAAACAAATAACACCCAATTAGCAATATATGGTGTTTGGAACTTTGGGTGAAGCTTTCCAAAAGCAGCTGGAATAAGTCCATCTTGACTCATGGAAAAGAACACACGACTTTGTCCCATAAGCATGACCAAAATAACGGAAGAAAAGCCTGCTAATATTGCAAGTGTTACGCCTGTACCTAACCATTCGTAACCCACCATATATTCTTTAATTGCATAGGAAACTGATGCTTCTTTACCAGCTGTTGCAAATTCACTCCAATGTGCAACCCCAGTTAATACGTGTCCAAATAGGATATATAATACCGTACAAATCGCAAGCGAACCTAAAATTCCAATAGGCATATCTCGCTTTGGATTTTTAGCCTCTTGCGCAGTTGTACTTACGGCATCGAAACCAATAAAAGCAAAGAATACAATGCCAGCGCCGCCCAATACGCCGCCCCAACCCCATTTAAAGAAACCCTCGTGTCCGAAAGTGCCTTCTGGAATAAGGTAAGGTGTATGATTTGAATCTTTTATGAAGTACCAACCAATCACTATAAATACCAAAACAATCGCTACTTTGACAAAAACAATAATGGCATTGACACGCGCAGATTCTTTTGTTCCTTTGATTAATAATAGCGTTAAGGCTAAAAGAATGATCAATGCAGGAGCGTTAATGAAACCTGAGGTAACCGTTACTTTTGAAGCAAGATTTGCAGGTAAATTTTCATATTGAGCAGCGCTCAAAATACCTTTTTCAATTCCCTCCCAATGACCTGGTAAATTTTGAATCTGAACCACTATATCTTGAGAAACTTTATACATACTTTCAAAAGGTGAATGACACCATTCATATGGTATGGCGTGCCCTAATAGGTTATTGAGGTATTCACTCCATGCAATGGATACCGTTGCAGCGCCCAGCGCATATTCCATTATCAATGACCAACCAATAATCCATGCAACAAGCTCACCCATCGTTACAAACGAATAAGCATAGGCACTTCCAGAAATTGGAATCATGGAAGCAAATTCAGCATAACACAAGCCAGCAAAAGCACAGCCAATAGCCGCAATAATAAATGAAAGCGTTACTCCTGATCCTGCGGCCTCTGATGCTGCTGCTGCAGTACGTACAAATAAGCCCGCTCCAATAATTGCTCCAATTCCTAAAGCAATTAAACTCCCAGCACCAAGGGTTCGTTTCATTTGGCTATTCTCGGCATGTGCCAACAAGTCTACTAATGATTTTTTTCTCCAAACACTCATATTCTATTTTTTTAGGTAGGTAAAGATAAATTTTTTTCTCAATTACAAAAGCGCAAAAGTTTGCTCGAGGGTATGCGGATGGTAGCCCAACAGCTCCTCGGCTTTGTCGAGGATAAAGCCTGTACGAGGCGGGCGCTTAGCGGGCTGTTGAAGGGTTTCGCTGCTCAGTTGGGCGACTTGTGTCATGGGAAGCTTGTAAAACGCCGCTACGCGCGCTACAATTTCGTAAATAGACAATACTTCTGGGCCTGCGATATGAAAAAGACCTACCTGACGGAGCTCACAAATGCGCACGCAAGCCCAAGCGAGGTCGTCGGCCCAAGTTGGCGCCCTGAATTGATCGTTCACAATTTGCAGTGGGCTGCCCTTTTGCAAAGCCTCTTTGGCCCAAAGGATGATATTGGATCTGGACAGTTGTTCGCCTTGGCCATAAACGATGATCGTGCGAACAATTGAATAGCTCAAACCTTCTGTTTGTTGCAGTATTTTTTCGGCCTCCACTTTAGAGCGCGCATAGACACTCAGCGGATTGGGCGCGTCAGTTTCCCGATATGGTCCATCTTGACCATCAAAAACGAAATCGGTGGAAAGCAACTGCAAATGAATAGCGTGGTTTTGGCAAAACTTTGCCAACATCAAGACCGACTGACGGTTGACCAAATCACAGGCCTCGGGCTGCAGCTCGCATTGGTCTACGTTGGTCATGGCTGCCGTATGGATCACGTGAGTAGGCTGGTAACTTTCGAGCACAGCTTGTATGTTTTGCTCGTCGGTGATGTCTAGGGTTTGGTATTTATCTGTCGGACAAACGGAATAGCGATTCGCACCGCTTGACGTGGCAAGGAAATCTATTTGCTTGGCCACACATAAATCGACAAGCTTTTGGCCCAAAAGGCCATTGCTTCCGGTAATCAATAATTTCATAAATCCCAGATAGATTGTTTGCGCTTCGCTTGAAACTTAAAATAGTGTTTGTGTTCGAGGATCCAGGCCATAATGAGGTAAAGCAAGACCGGAGAGCCCAAGCCTATGAAACTAAGATAAATAAAGCCTAAACGCACTTTATTGGTGCGGATGCCCATTCTGCGCGCCCACCATTCGCAGACACCAAAGGACTGCAGCTCAAAGAAGAATACGATTTTTTGTAAAAGGCGTCTCATAGCTCAAAACAAAAGGCGCCTTCCGACGCCTTTCTTTTTATAATCTTGGAAGTTGTTTAAACTTGCGGTATTCTGGGTCTGCCGGCGGTGCCGTATTCGGATCAAAAGTGGTGCTGGTGATCTTGGCAGTGGTGCGGCGGTTGATGGTATGCAGCATTTCAAACTTGGCTTTGTCAGTGGTTTTGAACTGATTGATGTAATCTTCAGTGAGTACTACTGTTTTACCAGATTCGTCTACCCAAGTTGCAGGCTCTGCCTCTCCGCGGCCAACTGGGCGAATGCGGCGTGGGTCAATACCACAAGTTTCAACTAAATGCTTGTAAACGGCTTTGGCGCGGTTTTCAGAGAGCATTTGGTTGCGTGCGTCGCCACCACGAGCATCTGTATGGGAGAAAAGGTCGATGGTGATGTTCGGGTATTCTTTGAGCATGCTGTCTAAGAACTTTAGAGAGTCTAAAGACATACAAGTTGCATCGTTGATAAATACCCATTGGTCAAATACGTAACGAATTTCTGGTGTACGGATGATGCCAACAGGCAACAATGGCATCTCGATCAAGAAACTTTGGCTTTGGTCCATTCCTAGTGTAGAGATTTTAGCGCCTTTTTTGTCTTCGTAGAAGCCTTCTTTCTCTGCTTTGAGGGTGTATTCTTTACCAGTTAAGATGTAGCGTCCTTTTTTGTCTGGACGCTCTTTCCAGATGATTTTGCCTTTTGCGTCAGTTACACCTTCCCAGCTTGTGCCATCAGAAACGGTAACATATACTTTAGCACCAGCTAATTTTTTAGACTTCTTACCTGACTCATAGACAGTCACGCGCAAATCAAAAAGGTTTGGAGGTGTAGTGAAGCTCCAGATATCTGGCGCATATTCTTGGTTGCTAGTGGTTTTGCGCTCAGAAGTAAAGAAACCTGACTTGCCGTCGAAATCGGACATCGCGTAGTCATTACCTTGTGAGTTGAAAGGGTAACCCATGTTTTTGACGCCAGTCCATTTGTTTTCGCCTGCTACTTGCTCTGCAACAAAAAGGTCAAGACCGCCGATTCCTGGCAAGCCGTCCGATGCAAAATAGAGTTGGCCATTTGGACCGATAGATGGGAAAAGTTCGTTACCAGCGGTATTGAACATTGCGCCCATGTTGTGTGGAACGGAATCCCACATTTTGGTGCGCTTGTCAAAATTGACATACCAGAGGTCGCGGCCACCAAAAGATTTTTCGCCGTTCGGGCTTTTCTTCATGTCCGATGCAAAAATGAGCATTTGGTCGTCTGGAGACAAGCATGGGTGCCCAACAGAAATGGTATCGGAGATTGTTAAAGAGATTTTGCGCGGATCGTCGAAATCTTCGCCGTTCATGACTGCTGTCCAGATTTCACAGCCTAAATCCATTTTTTCTGCGTTGGGGCAACGCGTGAAGTAAATGTTTTTGCGCTTTGAATCGAAAGTTGCTGATCCTTCGTTTTGGGTGGTGTTCACCACACCTTTGGTGTCGAGGGACTTGACATTTGTTGGATTGCCATTGACATCGTATTCAGCGATGTAGAGGTCCATGTATTTTTCACCTGAAATGGGGTCGCGCTGTGCGCCAGTGCTTTCGTCGCGGGAAGAGCTGAAAACAATGACTTTACCTTTTTTGTCCATGAAGGTAGGCGCCATATCCATTTGCTTGGTATTGATTTTGACTTCAGGCTTCACGACCAATTTGGAAGTTTCGAACTCATCAAAGTCTTTGTATTTTTCGCAAGCCATGATGGCGTCATCTACTTCTTTGGTGCGTGATTTCGGGGCAATGCGCTTGTATTCGCGGTAGCTTTTGATGGCGTTGTCAAAGTCTTTCATCATGCGCTGCATGTCGCCTTTGTAGTAATATACTTCTGGAACAACATCGAAGTACTTGAGTTCGATACAGGTACCGTACCAATCATTTGCCTTGTCGAAGATTTCGAGTGCGCGATAAGATTCAGCAATTTTGAAGGCCATATCGCCTTTTTGACGCAATGAACCGCGGGCACCTAACTTTTTGTAGGCATCTTGACAGACGTTAATAGCTTCAAAGTAATTGCCAGAGATGAAGACTTCGTTGGCTTCGCGCACGAATTTTGGATCGGGAGCGTTTTGTGAAAAGCTTACCGATGCTGTGAAGAGCGTTAAAATAGCGGCAATGAATAGTTGTTTCATAAAGCGTAGTTTTATCTTGGTTAAGAACCAAGGAAAGCAAAAATAGAGAAATTTTATTTAAAATCCGAACAATAGGTTCTCCAGCGTTCCAATAAGCGCTGAAAACCCTCAGGTAGCTCAGAATCAAACTCTAAATACTCTTTGGTGCGCGGCTGAATAAAACCGAGTGTTTTGGCGTGCAGGGCCTGTCCGGGGAGCAGGGCAAAGTTATTGACCATAAACTTTTCATACGCCGATGATTTAGTACCTTTTAAGATGCGGTCGCCACCGTATTCCAAATCATTAAACAATGGATGCCCAATCGATTGCATATGCGCACGAATTTGGTGTGTTCTACCCGTCTCTAACTTGCATTCAATAAGCGTAACGTAGCCAAAGCGCTCCAAAACCTTGAAATGCGTAATGGCCGGCTTGCCGTATGCGCCATCCGGAAAAACAGTCATGACCTTGCGGTTTTTCAGCGACCTGCCGATGTGTCCTTCTATGGTGCCGTCTTCACTGATATCGCCCCAAGCCAAAGCGTAGTAGCGTCTTTCGGTGGTGCGGTCATAGAATTGCTTGGCTAAGTCATTGAGGGCATTCTCGGTTTTGGCCACAACAAGCAATCCGGTGGTGTGTTTGTCTATGCGGTGAACTAAGCCCGGCCTGCCAAAATAGTCTTTGGGACGCGTAGGCAAATGATCAAAATGAAAAACGAGTGCATTAACGAGCGTGCCCGAATAATTGCCATAGCCCGGATGCACCACCATGTTAGCTGCTTTATTGACGACCAATAAATCGTCATCCTCGTAGGCCACATCTATCGGAATATCTTGGGCAATGAGCTCTATTTCTCGGACCGGATAAGGGAGTACAATTGCGATTTCATCGCCTGGTTTGACACGGTAATTTTGCTTTACCGGCTGACCATTGACATGGATATTGCCATTTTTGGCAGCTACCTGAATTTTATTTCGGGAGGTGTCGGCCATGCGGTCCAACAAAAATTTGTCGATCCGAACGACTTCCTGACCTGGGTCGGCCTTGAAACGGTAATGTTCAAAGAGGTCTGCTTCCTCTACTTCAATCTCTAAATTTTCGCTCATTAGTTGTTGATGATCAGCTTTAAGGTACCCAAAGTTGTTTGAGGGCAACGCAAGAAATAAACGCCATTTGGCAACATGCTGATATCAAAAGTACTGTCAGTCTGAGACACCTGGATCTTACCCATGGCATCGCACAAAATAATTTGTTTTCCTTGATAAGCAATTGGCAAGTCTACATGCACTTCATTTTGACCTGGATTTGGAAAAACGGTCCAGGTTGCAGGCGCAACTGCTTCATTTGAAAGTCCTAAACTCGCATCGAGTGCTGTAGAGAAGATAGGATGCAACATAGCAGCACCTTCGTATGGCGAGGTAAACCATATAAAGCCGCCATCGACGCTATATTGAATTTTATTTGACTGATCAATGTTTCTATCCAAACCTAAATTGAGGCGCTCTGCATCTAGTTGACGCCAGCCGATAAAGAAAGAAGATGCAACACTCACTTTTTGTGTATCCGTAAAGTAATAGGGTACAAAAATGCCGCGCTCATCGCCGTAAAGTGGGGTTCTAGGAAAAAAGACGTCGTCTTCGTAGAGAAGCGTGCCCGGATGCCCATTTTCATTGCTCCAAACACTGATCAAGAATAATTTGCTCGAGACATCGATGACAGAAGGCACAAAATGAAAAGAAACCCCTATCAAAGAATCGGCCTCGTACGCATCGAACTGAACGGCCAAGCGCGATTGTGCTCCGGTTGGACCAAAAGCGGCCTCTGCACTGCCGTCGTCGTAGCTGTAAAAATTGGAAAACGGTTGATAAAAACTAGTGGTGTCGTTGAGCGCTAGGTTAGGGAACTGCACATTGAGCGCGCCACTGACGCGAAAAGCTTGTTCGTTGCCACCACCACTCGTTGGAAATGAACCTGAAGCACTGATGTTGTGCACAGATGCATAGGTGGTGTTGGCCGCGTAATTCAAATCGCCATTCGATAACTGACTACCTGCCAGCGAAAATTGTCCTAATTGATTGCCTGCTTGATCAATGGTAAACTGACCAGGAAACTGATTGTTTTCTGGCGTAGCACTTCCGTTGTGCAGCACGACAGGAAAATCATTTCGGAATGGCTTAGGCGTATTTTTGTAGTGATCCCAAGGCACAGCAGTGTAATCTTGCAACAATGTATTCATTGGATATACCCATGCAAAATCTTTGAATAGCGTATCGGCCAAATTGGATTGCGTGCGCAGGTGCACGTAATCGATATGAAAATGGTCTAGGGCACCAGAAAGCGCGCCGTAATTACTGAAGCGGAACTGAAATCCTTTCTTGAAAAACTTCGCGTCCTTAACCGGAATGTGCACCACTTTAAATGGTGCAGTGGTGTCGCCGGCTGTGGCCCAAACGTGAAACCACTGACCCAAGTCTTTGGCATAAAACTCTAGGCGCAAAGAATCGGTAGCTTCTGGGATGTCGCCCAAACCTTCTGGCTGAACCAAAAATGAAAAATAGAGCGAGTCAGCGGCGGTATATGGGCTGAGGTCTAGCGGTTTTGAATGCAGGTAATCTGCTGTATTGGTAAAAGTTGTGCCAATTGCATACGGAAACCCTCTGGCGTCTAAGCCGTCAAAAGTAACAACGCCCAGCGAGCGCGGATTGACCGCAAAACGGTTGTTCCGGTAAGCGTGTGCATCTAGCCAGAGTGCATTCGGGTCGTTGAGTGTAGCAAAGAAAATGCGGGCAGAATCTTGGACATAACTTGGGTTTTGCACCCAAACGGTATCGGGGGTGTCTACTACGCCAATCGTATCGTAGATGTAATAAGGCGGATAAAGGCTCAGCGTCTGGTAACTCAATGGAAAAGCAGAGAAATCGGCCACTTTTACGGCAGTTGTGGCAAAGATAGAATCGGTAAAAGTGCTGGTGGTTTGGTCAAAAGTGCGGCGAAACGTCGCTTGATCTGTGAAGGTTTGAGCCGCAGCAAATGGCGCGAGTGTACTCGGATCGAGGAGTTGAAAGTAGAGTGTAGAAGTGACGCCTGGATCATTGTACTGCGCGCTGTATTGTTGAAATTTATCCGTAGAAAACTCATCAAAAAACGGAAGATTGAGTGTGTCTGAGGTATAATAAAAGGTGCTGTCAATGGTGTTTAGCGTACTTTTCAGCTGCCCTTTTGAAGCTCCTAGCTCAAAATTTCGACTAATTGGGCCCATTTCAAATCCTTGTGACCACAGCGCTGTGATGAAAAGACTAGCAAAAAAAGTAAAAATAAAGCGCGTCATATGTTAAGGATTTTGTCCGTCTCCTCCTTTTTGCATCGAAAGGATAAATTGTGTGGATTTAAAAACGGTCGTTGCTTCAATATATTCTGGAGACTGCGAAAAAATTCGGGCAGCTGCAGAATCTTGACCCGTTAAACAATCCGGACAAATGAACGAATAACTGCTCACTCCCAAAGTATCGAAAATATACTTGGCTTCTGACATCGTGAGACCCAATAAATTTGGCAAAGCAATTGGCTCGCCTTCGTCGTTTTGCCCCACAATGAGTGTGACCACGGCACCTATTGGCAAGCGCTCGCCTTCTTTGATACGGCGGCCTTTGTAACGCTGATCTAAGACCGAACCGTTGGCCTCGGCAGTAGGTTGGTATTGAATAGAGAAACGCAAACCTCTTTGCTCGAGGATACTTTGCGCAAATTGAATTTGCTTGTGCAACAAACTCGGCATTTCTACGAGTTGGCTCTTTTTGGATAACCTAAGACCAATAATGCGGCCTGATTTTACATAGACCTGAGAAAGTGAGGTTGGCTCCACGAGCTGCTCCACAACAGTGCCTTCCGGTAAGGATGGGTCGTAGATGCTGTCCACAATTTGATACGTGAGGTCGAGCGCTTCAATGCGGTTTTTGGCTTTTTCACCGGAGATGCCCACTAAATTGGGAACCGCGATTTTTTCGCCGTGATTGGTGGCAAAATCGAGATAGAGAATGGTGGCAAAAACCATAACCAAGTAAAACAAAATGACGAGGCCAAAATGTTTCCAGAAAAGTTTGGTCTTGATAAACGGAATGACCAACCTAAGCGTACTTTTGATTTTATCCAACATAAAGAATTCGGTATATGTATTACAAAGATGCTTAGAAATTTGGAGAAAGTGCGTGTGAACGAAAGAGGTTTTGCATTTGGGCTATTTGATGATGCTTACTTCAAACATTTTTGGCCAGTTTTTACCCGTCATGTAGGTTTTTCTTGTTTTGACATTGTGCGCAATACCGTTCAAGACTTCACCATTGCCTTTACCTGCAGCCACCAAATTACTGGCATCTATCAGCGCAATGACCCTTCCGAGCGCTGGTTCAATGACCGCAACAAAATTCGTCGTGTAAATATTTGCATAAATGAGCCCGTCGATGTACTCGAGTTCGTTGAGTTGTGGCAAGGGGCCTTGGTCTGAATAGACCTCTAAAGTGCGCAGCGTTTCGAAGGTTTTGGGATCTCTAAATGTAAGGCGCTCGGTGCCGTCTGACATAATGAGTTGCTTGCCGTCAGTGCAAAGTCCCCACCCTTCGCCGTTATAAGCCAACTCGCGTTTGAGCTGAAAAGTGTTGAGGTCATAGACAAAACATTGCTGGTTCTTCCAGGTGAGCTGAAAAATTTCGTTGCCAAAAATAGCGATGCCCTCTCCAAATTTGCTGGCATCGAGTTGCTGCTTAAAGGTGGTTTTACCTTGCTGAATGGGCTGCCCTGTTGCCATATTGATTTTGGAAACCATCGAGCTTCCATCTTGATTGGGGTCACCGGTAGATTCGTAGAGCTCTCCGTTCCAAAAGGTCAGGCCTTGCGTGTAATTGCGTGTGTCGTGGGTAAAAGCAGCGCCCAATTTCAAAGACCATCTTTCGGGTTTGATATCGGATAAAATACGCAGGTTGCGCTGCTCGGTGTATAAATTGCCCGCGGCGTCTTTCACTTGTAAATCGAGCAGATAAGCGCCTGGCTTGAAATCTTTGGTGTCTAAGAAATAAATTTCCTTCTGCTTTGGTTTGGGTACCTCCAGCACCACTGAATCGGCAATTTTGAGCTGAAGTGCCGTGCAGTTCTCAGTGACTTTGAGTGGAATGGCAATGGTTTTGCCGTAGGTGGTGGCTAAGTTTTCTTTGAAGCCAAAAGTGGCTGCTTGGCTTGAGCTATCGCTCGAGGAATTAAAGAGGGGTGCCAAAAAGCCAACTAATAGGCCCAATACCAATACCCAGATGATTATTTTTTTCATTTGTCGAGGATCAATTGTTGAATGGCCTTGGCGTCTATTGAACCATGGCTTTCTGCGTAAAAAACCTTGCTTTTGTCGATGACGATACACTGCGGCGACTCATGCCAAACTTGGGTTTCGGCGGCAATCAGGTTGGACAAATCTCGAAATTCAATGAGGTCGAGGAACCAACAGGGCAGGATAGCTGTGCGATACAATTCACTGGCTTCAAAACGGTTCAGAACCATAGAAGAAATAGAACAGCGCGTGCTGTGCTTAAAGATCAGTTGAGGCGCTTGCTCAGAAGCACTTAAGAGTTCTTCCCAATGGTTCGGACTTGTGAAATGTAACCAACTCATGCCATTCCCGGTTTAAACTGACGCAAGAAACGCGCATCGTTTTCAGAATACAAACGCAGATCGGTAACGCGGTATTTGAGCTGCGCAATGCGCTCAACGCCCATACCGAAGGCAAAACCAGTATAAACCTCTGGGTCAATGCCGCAGGCTTCGAGCACATTTGGATCTACCATACCGCAACCCATGATTTCTAGCCAACCCGTATACTTACAGACATTACAACCTTTGGCGTTGCACAGCGAGCAAGATACATCGACCTCCGCACTGGGTTCAGTAAACGGAAAATAAGATGGGCGCATGCGAATTTGGGTTTGAGGTCCAAAAAGTGCCTGCGCAAAATATAATAAGGTTTGTTTGAGGTCGGCAAAGGAGACGCCTTTGTCAATGTAGAGCCCTTCAACCTGATGGAAAAAGCAATGTGCGCGCGCCGAAATAGCTTCGTTGCGGTACACGCGGCCCGGAGAAATGGTTCTGATTGGGGGTGCTTGGTCTTCCATGACGCGCACTTGAACGCTACTTGTGTGCGTGCGAAGCGCAAGCTCGTTTTCCCCTTTTGAAATAAAGAAGGTATCTTGCATGTCGCGGGCAGGGTGCTCTGGCGGAAAGTTGAGCGCACTGAAATTGTGCCAGTCGTCTTCGATTTCTGGGCCTTCAGACACTACAAAGCCAACGCGGTTGAATATTTCGATGATTTCGCGGCGGATCAGCGAAAGCGGATGATGTGCGCCAATTTTGGCATCGCCAGCGGGTCTGCTGAGGTCTTCGGCAACGCTTGTGGATTGGGTTTGGGTTAAAGCTGCTTTTGCTTCGTGGTAGATTTGTTCGGCGCGTTCTTTGAGTGCATTGACCTGCTGACCATAAGCGCGCTTTTGATCGTTGGGAATGTCTTTAATGGCGGCATACAAATCTTTGAGTACGTTCTTTGAACCCAAAAAACGGATGCGGAATTGTTCGAGCGCTTGTTCATCTTGGAGCTGAACTTGATTTAATTCGAGAGATAAAACTTCAATATTCATTTTTAAGCGGTTCTGTTGTAACCTTTTGACCCTTCTTGTTGTTTAACAACGAAAAATCTTGGTCTTCATGCAAATGTACAAGAAAAAAAAGCTGAACACTATCGCTGCCACTGCATTTCTATCGCTGTTTGCTTTGGTGTTTTTTTTGGTGTCTTGCAAAGATACACCACCTACCACTTTAGAGGTAACGGTAGTGACTGCAAATGGGGCTATGCTTAAAGATGCCAAAGTTTGGCTCGTGGCAGAACCCACCGACACCGCACACAATCCAATCGCCGTGCAAGACAGCTCGGTGTCAAATGCTTCAGGCAAAGCGTATTTTGACCTCAGCTCCTTTTACAAACCAGGGCAAATCGGCGTCATGCAAATCAAAGTCAAGGGCTTTTATTTTGGCCTCACCGGCGAGGCACTTGCAGAAATTACGGAACAAGAACGCAATCAAGTGCTGTTGCAAATACAATAAACACCCCTTTCGAAGTTTTAAAATTCAAAAATTAAAATGTAAATTTGAGACATTCAAAACCTATGAAAACTATACTAACCAGCTTTTTTGCGCTTTCTCTGCTCTTTATCTTGGGCGGCTGCGAGCCTACAGACCCAGCCATTATTAAGGTCTTTGTCCGTTCATCGTCTAATCAACTCATCGACGGCGCTAAGGTCATTATCATCGGTGACCAACAATCTACCCCAGCTACTTTGGCTTATGTAGACACCACCTTCACCAATTCTTCCGGATTTACGTCTTTCGACATGGATCCATATTTCTCCGTAGCAGGCGAAAGCAACAAAACGGGTTATTTTGACATCATCGTCAAATACAACAACAAAATAGCTTACGGCTATACCCGCGCTAAAGTGCACACCACAGCTGTCGAGACCATCTACTTACCCAACTAATCACCATGAAAAAGATTCTTTTATTTGCTGTTGCAGCTACGACACTTGTATCTTTAAGTGCATGTCGTAAAAAAATGGATACCGTTGCGCATATTTATGTCAAAGACGAGTCCAACGCAAGTGTTTCAAACGCCATGGTTGTATTGTACGGTACCAACACCCAAAGCACGCCGCAACAAGTTGCTGTATTCGACACCGCTTACACCAACGTAAATGGCCTTGCTACTTTCAATTATAACGAATTGTATCAATTAGGTCAGGCAGGGGTAGCTGTGCTCGATATCAAAGCACAAAAAGGCAACAAAACTGGACAAGGCATCATCAAAATTGAGGCCGAAAAAGTAAACGAAGAAACCGTTTTCATCCAGCCGTAAGCTTTTTAAGCTACAATTCTTCTGACCAAATTCTGATCTGCACCGATAATTTCTTGTAGGTCTAAAAAGCATTGTACGCTAGTCGGGAATTTGATTTCGTATTCGGTAATAAAGCCGAGCTCAAATCTACACATGTACTCGCTCACTTCAATGCCTGTTGTTTTTTGCAGCTTTGAGACAACGCCATTGAGCTGAGACATCTTAATAACCAACTTAGATTCATAGACTAAAATGTCGTCTTGCATGAGTCCTACTAGTGTGACCTCTGCGTCTTGGTTGTTAAACCAAATGTGTTGAATTGCAAATTTCTTATTCATGGCGTTTCGTTTTGATGATACAAAGTTCAGTTAGCACATCGTAAACAATTTACGTTCTTCTTTTCATTGCTCATTTCCGGAATAAATCCTTAATTTTACTGCATGTCTGAGGACCAACCAATGTCATTTTTAGATCATCTAGAAGAACTCCGCTGGCGCTTGCTCAGGGCAGCCGTAGCAGTGATCATCTTTTCGACCGTGATCTGGATCTACCAACGGGAAATCATGGAAAATGTCTTCCTCAATATGGTAGACCCTCACTTCATCACCTTCGATTTGCTTTGTAAATACCTCGGTGTTTGCGTAGATCCAATTAACGTAGATTTCCAAAGTACTACACTTGCGGGTCAATTTTCTTATGCGCTCATGATGAGTATTATGGGTGGAGTCGTGTTGGCGTTCCCGTATATATTTTATCAACTCTGGGCTTTTGTCAAGCCAGGGCTCAAAGGCAATGAAAGAAACATGGCAAAAGGCATCGTGTTTTATGTCAGTTTGCTTTTTTTCTTAGGCATTCTCTTCGGTTATTATATAGTGGCGCCACTGAGTGTACAATTCTTTGGGGCTTTTCAGATCACGCCCGAAATCAAAACCGACGTCACGATCGCTTCCTACATGAGCACCATTCTGTCTACTGTTTTTTACACGGGTTTGTTCTTCTTGTTTCCGATTGTCACCTTCCTATTGGTCAAAATCGGGCTCTTTACCCCCGACTTTCTCATTAAGTACCGCAAACATGCCATTGTTGTGATCCTCATTTTGGCTGCGGTCATTACGCCGCCAGACGTCATTTCTCAGGTGATTGTGACCATTCCGATTTACCTCCTCTTTGAGGTGAGTATTTTAGTTGCCAAGCGGGTTATGAAGCAAGAAAAAGACTAATGCGCTTACTTAGTTTATTGTTGTTCAACATTTGCTTTGTGGCACTTTGGGGCCAGCAAACCATCATTTCGGGCAGGGTTACAGACAAAAAAGGAGAGCCCATTAGTTTTGTGCAAATTCAATTTTTAGACAGCAAAATAGGAACGAAATCCGATACACTAGGCAACTTTTACCTCAGCACCTACTACCCCACAGACACCCTCGTTTTTAGGCTCATTGGGTATCAAACCGAGCGCGTCAAAATCAAAAAAGACCAAACCCAAGAGTTGGTGATCAAGTTGTCTACCCAAGACAAAGAAGTAGCCGAAATATTCTTGAAAGCCCCCACCGAAACCAGAGGCGCCCAACTCCATAGGCGCATTGTCACCTATAAAAACGTCAACAACAAAGAAAAACTCGAGGCGTATCAGTACCACCTCTACAACAAAATTCAACTCGACGCCAATAACCTAGACTCCGCCCTGATCAACAACCCGCTGGTAGATCGGCTTTCTATCGTCAAAAACTACCTCGAGACCGACTCCGCCGACAAAGCCCTACTGCCTGTGGTTTTATCTGAAAGCGTTTCTGATTATTACTACCGCAAAGACCCCAAGCTTAAAAAAGAAGTGGTAGAAGCCTCGCGCATAACAGGCGTTGAGAACATGCAAATGACGCAGTTTCTCGGCGACATGTACCTAGAGCTCAATATTTACGACAACATCTACGATTTATTCAATAAATCATTTATTAGTCCGCTGGCGCCGTTTGCACGCAACTATTACCAATTTTACCTAGACGACTCCACCTTTATCGGTGCAGATTGGTGTTACAAATTGCGCTTTGTGCCCAAACGCAGTGGCGACTTGGTCTTTGAAGGGCACATGTGGGTCCACGATACCACCTACGCGGTCAAGAGGTTTCAAGCCAATATCGCACCAGGAGCCAATCTCAATTACATTCAAGAATTTTACATAGAACAAGCCTTTGAGCAAGTTCAAAAAGAAGTCTGGATGCTCGCCAGCGAAAAAATGGTGCTGTCTTTTAAAGTGACGGAAAAATCGAAGTTTTTAGGCCTCATTGGGCGCAAATACAGCCAGCGCAGCGCTTATGTGATCAACGCAACTCAACCTGAAGCGTTCTACCGATCAAACAATTCGGTAGATGTCTTAGAGAATGCCAAAGAACGCACTGATCAAGAATGGGATCAGCTAAGACCCATACCTTTGAGCGAGAAAGAACTGCGCATTGAGCAAATGGTAGATTCCCTTCAAGCACAGCCGTTTTATCAAAACATGCGCAAGCTGACCTACTTTGCCACCACCGGATACTGGCCAATCCACAAAATTGAAATTGGCTCGGCGGCTTCTTTGTTCAGCGTAAACCCCGTGGAAAACTTCAGGGTGGCCTTGGCGCTACGCACCTCCAATGAGTTCTCTAAACGCTTTGAAATCGGCGGGCGCCTGGCCTATGGTTTCGGTGACGAGCGCTTTAAGTACAATATCCGACTACGCTACAACATCACTCCTGAAAAACGCGGCATGCTCAATGCCTATTACAACTACGATATCGAGCAAATCGGCCAATCACCTACGGCTGCTTCTATGGGTACTTCACTTGCGACTTTTTTAAGCACTGCTCCTTTGGACAAGCTCACGTTTGTCCAAAAAGCGGGCGTGAGCCTCGAAAAAGACATCCAAAAAGACCTCATCTTATACGGCGCGCTCGAATGGAAAAACTATACGCCACTTGGCCTGGCCACCTATCAGCAGTTCAATGGATTTGACACCCTCAACCTCAGTCAGATCACCGCCACCGAATTCACGACACGCATCCGCTGGACCAAAGACGAAGAATTCCTCTCCGGTTCTTTTGACCGCACCGCTTTGCGCTCCCCCTACCCGATTTTATCCTTTCAAGGTATTTTTGGCTTCAAAGATGTCTTGGGCAGCGATTACAATTACCAAAAATTAGAATTTCAATACGAACACAACACCCAACTTGGGGTGCTCGGCCGAATGCGCTATGGCTTTACGCTGGGTTACATCAATGGCATTGCAGCGTATCCGCTACTCAAAGTACACGAAGGCAATCAGTCCTTGTGGTTGTTAACGAGCACGGCCAACATGGTTAATTTTCTTGAGTTCATCAGTGACCGCTACGTGGTTGGCTTTGCTGAAAACCGCTGGGAAGGCTTGTTATTTGACCGCATTCCCCTTATTAAGGCCAGTAAAATCAGGCTCATCACCACCGAACGCATCATGCTAGGCAGCCTATCTACCCAACAAAATGAGGCGCTACTGATTCCCTCTTTTGTCAAGCCCTTCAATGGCGTTCCTTACGTAGAAATTGGCGTGGGCATTGAAAATATCCTCAAAGTGATCCGCATCGACTTACTTTACCGCGCCACCCATCAAATACCGGGCACGAGTCCGTTTGCCATTAAAGCCCGCTACTCCCTAAATTTTTAGTAAATTCGATTCGTGAAACTCCGAACCCTTGATATCTGTAAATCTTACCGTGGTCGGGCGGTGGTCAATGGCGTGAGCGTTGAGGTCAATCAAGGTGAAATCGTAGGCTTATTAGGGCCAAACGGTGCTGGTAAAACCACCTCATTTTACATGATGGTCGGCTTGGTCAAACCCGATACCGGGCAAGTTTTTCTCGACGATACCGAAATTACCAAAATGCCCATGTACAAAAGAGCCCAATTGGGTCTGGGCTATTTACCACAAGAAGTTTCGGTTTTTCGCAAGCTCAGCGTAGAAGACAACATCATGGCTATTTTGGAAATGGGCCCGCTCAATAAAGCTGACCGCGAAGCCAAATTAGAACGCCTCCTTTCCGAATTCAGCCTCACGCATGTGCGCAAAAACCTCGGTGACCGACTTTCAGGTGGCGAAAAACGACGCACCGAAATTGCGCGGGCGCTCGCTACCGATCCCAAATTTGTGTTGCTAGACGAACCCTTTGCTGGCGTAGACCCAATCGCTGTAGAAGACATCCAAGCCATCGTTTCTGAACTTAAAAAGCGCAATATCGGCATCTTAATTACCGACCACAACGTTCAAGAAACACTCTCTATCACAGACCGCGCTTACCTTTTATTTGAAGGGAAAATCTTGAAATCTGGGAGCGCCGAAGAATTGGCAGCAGACGAACAAGTCAGAAAAGTATACCTAGGACAAAACTTTGTTTTGCGACGCACAGAGTAAACTAGCGCAACAAATGCACCACGCCTTCGCGCTGTCTGCGGACGTACGGCTCATGACACGGTCTGAACTTCAAGACATAGTTATACAAACCATCTTGGCACGGCAGTCCGTTGTAGGTGCCATCCCAACCCTCTGCTGCATTTTGACTCACAAAAACACGCTCGCCCCAGCGGTTGAATATCTCTAAAGACCAATCCGTAACCCCGAAGTCAGTCACGACTTTAAAAACCTCATTGCGTCCGTTTCCGTCCGGAATAAAAGTGTTCGGTGCGTAAATACTAAATGGTTCCACTTCTATACGCGCATAGGCCGTATCTGTGCAACCAAATTGATTCGACACAACCTGCATTGGGTAGTCTGTGCCGCCGGTCTGATACGCATGGACAAAATTAGCGGTAGTGTACTGCACGCTGCGGTCCTCGACAAAATACTGATAGCTTACTGCATCTATGGAGAGATCTGTAAAGACCGCCTCGTTCTGACAAACATCGACGTGATCTGGGTTAATGGAGAAGCCTGCCTGCGGTGAAGGATGCACGGTAACGAGGTCTTGCTGCGCCATAAACAAAGTATCTAGACAACCGAATTGTTCGATGAGCGTTAGCGTCACGGTATAATTACCCGGCTGGCTGTAGGTGTGCAGCACATTGGTGCCTTGCACTTGGGTGCCATCGCCTAGATCCCAAAGATAAGTGGTGGGCACCTCGCTCTGACTCAAGTTCACAAACTGTGCTTGAGATGGCGCGCATTGCAGGGCGTTCAAGAACATGAAATTGATGCTCGGATGTCCAAAAACGCGCACCAAAGCAACAGCGGTATCTTCGCAAAGTGCATTTTGGCCAATCAAGAGCACTTGTTGATTGCCATTTTGGTCAAATAATACGGTGTTTCCCGTCAATTGATTGCTTGTGGCGGGTGTGGCATTCGGGCCGAAATCCCAGAAATAGGAAGTGCCAACGGGGCCGCTCACCTGCGCATCAAAATTGAAAAAGTCGTCTATGCAAAGTGAGTCGGTATGCGTCAAGCTCAAGACAATGGGCTCTTCAATCGTGACATTCACTGTTGTGGTGTCCAAACAACTTGGCGAAGACCCCGCAATCAGCGTGACAGGATACAAACCTGGGCCTGGGAAGGTCGTGGTGGGCAGCATTTGAGAACTGACTTGCCCATTTCCGAAATCCCAGTTGTACAACATGGCGTTTTGTGAAGCGTTGCCAAATGAAATGGTATAGCCCAAACACTCCACTTGAGGCGGCACCACAATAGCGGCTGTTGCCTCGCCAAAAACATAAATGGAGTCTAGGAAAGTTTGCTGACAATAGCTTGTGGTGGCCTCTAATAATACGGGATGGAATCCGGGCGAGGAAAACACAACACCCGGCACCAAGCTGCTGCTTGCTTGCGCAACGGATGCGCTCGGCGGAAAGTTCCAGGAGAGTGATGCAGATGGATCAGAAACTTGTGCTAGAAAATCATGGGAGTTGCCATCCAAACAGAGGGAATCTTGGGTTTGCCATTCGAGTTCAAGTTCTTCATTGACAACAATTTCAATGTAAGCTGTGTCGGTGCAGTTCTGACCCGGATTGACAATCAGTTGGGCCGTGTAGGTGCCCGAACCCGGATACGTGTAGGTGGGTTCAAATAAGGGGCTCACATCAGCGTTGGTACCTGCCACGCCAAAATTCCAGCTGTAGTTGGTGCCGCCAAATGACATGTTGTCAAACTGCACGGTCAGGCCATCGCAGTAGCCATTGAAGGTAGGTAATTGAGCCTGCGTAGGCAAAATAGCTGCTAGCTGAATGTTACAATCAAAAACTCTGAAGAGGAAGTCGCGGACGGTTTCACCAATGAGCTGACCATTGCGGTATTCTTGTACCCGCACACCCACCACAAACAAACCAATCAAGTTCGGACTCACGGTCAACAGGCCTGTGCTCGGGTGAATAATAGTAGACGAACCAGGGCCCAGCGGTACTGCAGCATTAAAATTTGGCTGCCAAGTAACCGGAAAATAAGGCGGGGGCGGCATTTGCAAGGGCTGTGGATTGCCGGAGTTTGCCCCGGCGTTGGGCGTTACCAACGAATAAACCAGTTGATCGCCGTCGGGATCTGTAGCCGCGTGATCAAAAAGCAATTGGTCGTTGTTGCAGAGCAAAACCGGCGGGTAGTTCGTAAAGCGCGGGCTGCTGTTGTTGCTCGCGTTGGTATTTGATCCCGGAATTTGCGCAACGAGCGTAAGGCCGGTGTCATCGGGGAACTGCAAATTGGTGATGTTTGGCCCTCGGCAGCAGCGTTGGTAAGAAACCGTGTAGCCACCTGGAATGGGAGGAAGCGTCAAGACCACTTGATAAATCGCGCGCTCTACACAAATACCCGTAGGCTGTGTGGCACATGGATTATTGAAATTAATGGGCAGCACCACCGAGCCCGGGAAAGGCACCTGCACTGTTTGGTAATGGATATTGCCTTGGGTAAAAATCGAGAGGTAAAGTGGGTCGTCGTATTGTGCACCTGTGGATGCGCAATCGCGGTAAAGGGTAATGAAAAAGCGGTATTGATTGTTGCCAAGGTAGTTGTAGTAGATGTCTCCACCTATGATGTGCGAGGCCACAGACCATCCCGAAAGGAGCAGCGAAAGGCTTAAGAAGAGTGTTTTTAACTTGTGCACAGCGGTATAACGCAAAATTAAGGCTTTGGTTGTTCGTGTACAAACTGTAAATTTGTAAAAAAATTAGACGGATGGAAACTTTTGATGTGGTAGTAATCGGTTCAGGACCCGGCGGATACGTTTCTGCACTGCGTTGTGCGCAACTCGGCCTGAAAACAGCTTTGATAGAAAAATACAGCACTTTGGGCGGAACTTGCCTCAATGTAGGTTGTATTCCCTCCAAAGCACTACTCGATTCTTCCGAACATTTTTACAATGCCCAACACAATTTTTCGGCGCATGGCATCGAAGTAAAAGGCCTCAAAGCCAACCTCGCTCAAATGATCGCCCGTAAAAATGAAGTCGTTGCACAAACTTGCGCTGGGGTCAAGTACCTCATGGACAAAAATAAAATCACGGTTTACCAAGGTGTTGGTAGCTTTATCGATGCACACACCGTCGAAATCAAAGGCGCACAAACCACCCAAATTAGCGGTAAAAACATCATTATTGCCACCGGAAGCAAGCCCAACTACTTCCCAGGAATGGAGCCCGATAAAAAGCGCATCATTACCTCAACAGAAGCGCTCAAGCTCCAAGAAATCCCTAAAAAGATGCTCGTCATTGGCGGAGGGGTTATAGGCCTTGAATTAGGTTCTGTTTACGCACGTTTGGGTGCAGTGGTAGAAGTCATTGAATTTGCACCGAGTATCTTGCCAACTATGGATGCAGGAATTGGCAAAGAATTCACCAAAATCCTCAAAAAAGAAGGTTTCAAGTTCCATATGGAACACAAAGTAATTGGCGTGGTCAACAACGGCAAACAAGTTGTACTGACCGCCGAAAATAAAAAAGGAGAGCAAGTTACTTTAGAGGCTGACTACTGCTTAGTAGCCGTAGGTCGCAAAGCATATACCGAAGGCTTGGGCCTTGAAAAAGCGGGCTTACAAGTCAATCAACGCGGCCAAGTAGAGGTCAATGACCATTTACAAACTGCGGTTGGGCATATTTACGCCATTGGCGATGTGGTGCGCGGTGCCATGCTCGCACACAAAGCCGAAGAAGAAGGTGTTTTTGTCGCAGAGCAAATCGCCGGACAAAAACCACACATCAATTACAATCTCATTCCAGGTGTTGTTTATACTTGGCCAGAAATTGCAGCTGTCGGGCAAACCGAAGAAGAACTCAAGGCTGCCGGACGCGCCTACAAAGCAGGCTCTTTCCCGATCAAAGCATTGGGCAGAGCACGCGCTAGTATGGACACCAGTGGTTTTGTCAAGATTTTGGCCGACGCCGAGACCGATGAAATTTTAGGTGTACACATGATTGCGCCGCGTGCAGCAGACCTCATTATGGAAGCCGTAACTGCCATGGAATACCGCGCATCTGCCGAAGACATCGCGCGCATTTGTCATGGGCACCCTACTTATTCTGAAGCGATCAAAGAAGCTGCGCTTGCCGCTACTGCTGACCGCGCTTTACACATTTAAGTCAGGGCCTAGGGCTGAACGCATCTTTGATGTGCGTGAGGTCGGTGTGGTTGCTGTTGTGTACAATAGACACGACATCAAAGCGCACCTCAAAAGGCCATTCAATGGATTTTGTGAAGTAATTGGCAACCCGAATGAGTTGCTTTTGCTTGGCCAAATTGACAGCGCGCCAAGGTTCACCAAGCTCCGCGCTATGCCGCGTTTTGACCTCCACCACCACCAATGTTTGCCCGTCGGTCATGATCAAGTCGATTTCCATGCGGTTGAATTTGTAGTTGCGGGCTTTGAGGCCAAAACCAAGGCCCAGCAGGTGCGCCAAGGCATAGGCTTCTCCCCATTTGCCGAGCACGTCGTGCTTCATGTCTGAATTTCTTTGTGTCATCAGAACGAAATTAAGCCGAAATTGCCCTTATATTTACAGTGAAAATACGTATGCGCAAACAATTTATCAAGAATATCAAAGGGCTTGTTCAAGCAGGTGAAGACCTTCCAATGGTGCTGCGCGGCTCACAAATGAACCAATTGCCCATTATCGAAAATGCCTTTTTGGCTTTAGAAGACAACGAAGTCATTGCCTACGGCCCCATGAACGAATGGCCCGGCATCACCGACTGGCGCGAGGTAGAGGTCATTGACGCCAGCAATTGTTATGTACTCCCCGCCTTCATCGATTCTCACACCCACACCGTTTTTGCCGCGAGCCGCGAAGAAGAATTTGTGGACCGAATCAACGGCCTGAGCTACGAAGAAATCGCGGCCAAAGGTGGTGGCATCCTCAATTCTGCCAAAAAACTTAACGAGCTATCAGAAGAAGCGCTCTACGACGCTGCGAGCGCACGCCTTGAAAAAATACAGGCCGCCGGCACGGGTGCACTCGAAATCAAGTCGGGTTATGGCTTGAGTGTAGAAGGTGAACTCAAAATGCTGCGGGTCATCAAAAAACTCAAACAAAGCGCACCGATCGCCATCAAAGCTACTTTTCTAGGTGCACACGCCCTGCCGCAAGCTTATAAAGACAAGCGAGAGGCTTATATTTCGCTTTTGATCAACGATATTTTACCCGTTATTGCAGCGGAGCAACTCGCAGACTACATCGATGTATTTTGTGAGCGCAATTATTTCAGCACGGCCGAGATGGAACAAATTCTCGACGCCGGCGCCAAATACGGCCTCAAGCCAAAAGTGCATGTCAATCAGTTTTCAGTACTAGGTGGCGTAACTGCGGCTATCGCAAAAGGAGCCATTTCTGTAGATCACCTCGAAGAACTCGATCAAAACGACCTACACGCTTTAGCCAATAGCAATTGTGTGGCCACGCTCTTACCGGGTTGTTCGCATTTCTTATCGATCCCTTTTGGCGCAGCAAAAGAACTCATGGCGGCCGATGCCATTGTGGCGCTCGCCAGCGATTTCAATCCAGGATCATCTCCGAGCTATGACCTCATGCACGTGCTTTCTTTGGCGTGTATCAAAATGAAAATGACACCTGAGGCCGCCATCAATGCCCTTACCATCAACGCGGCAGCTGCCCTAGAACTCGGACAAACACATGGCCAAATTGCATTGGGTAGAAAATCTCCAATTATCTTGACCAACGAGCTGCCTTCTTTAGCTTATTTGGCTTATGCCTACACAGAAAAACACATCCAACGTGTTTTTATTTGATTAACTTTGAATACATGCGTTCGGCACTCTTTTTACTGGCTTTACTCAGCTCCAATTTAGGGCTGGCTCAACTCATGGAGCTCAACAAAGAACTCCTCTGGGAAGTCACGCACCCTAAGTCTGGCGTCAAATCTTACCTCTTCGGCACACTCCATGCCAACGACCGCGAACTTTTTGAGCTTTCTGACAGCGTCTATATCGCCTTTGAGCAAGCGCAAAAAATAGTACTCGAGACCGACATCTACAGTCTTTTCTCGACCATGGACACCCGTAAAAATTTACCCGAAACCCGCTTCGACGACAAGGGCAAATCTTACACCAGCCTCATCATGACCTCCCAAACCCTTTACGGAACTGAAGATGGCATGCCACAGTTTTTAGATGCCTATTTTCAAGTCTTGGGGCTCCAATTGGGCAAAGAAACCATCGCACTCGAAAAAGTTGAGGAGCAATACGCTTTGTCTAATGAGTTCAAGCTGAGCGAGCGCCGCATCCTAGACAACCAAATCAATGCGTTCACACAAGAAAAGCTACTCGAACTCTATTTGCGCGGAGACCTCGACGCACTGCAGCGTTTCATGAAATCGTACCTTTCTGTTCAAGACAAACTCTACGACGAAGTCATTGTCAAGCGCAACCAACAAATGCTCGACAAACTGCTCGAGCTGCTCAAAACACCGCAGTCTTTCTTTTGCGCTGTTGGCGCGGGTCATTTAGGTGGCGAAGAAGGCTTGCTACAACTCTTGCGTGCACGAGGCTACAAAGTACGCGCCGTACGCTGGACCATCAGCGAGCAAGCGCCACAAAGCAAGCGCTTGATCAAAAAACAAACTGAATCCATTTACGTAGATCAAAAATCTGGTTTGGTTGCCAAGTTTCCTGGCAAACCACTTGCACTAACGCTCCCCGACGGCTCTCTCAAACTCATTTACCGCGAGCTCGGCCAAGGCAATACCTTTGAAATCAACATTCAACTCCGCGACACCACTATTTCTGCTGAAGAAATCGCCAGCATTTACATCAACCCACCTGCCGGAGCCACCATGACCAAAAAAACTTTAAGCGATGGCTCTATTGTCTTTCAGGGCCTTTCGGATACCTACCCAGAAGGGCTCAACTATGTGCAAATTCAATTTGGGGCCAACTACTTTGCCATCATCAAATCTTACGGCGGTCATAAATTCATGCATTCCAATCGTCCCTTATCCTTCTTTGAAAAGGTTTGGTTCGAGTGATTTAACAACATAGGCGCATGAAATTTCTGGATCAACTGGCCAAAGACATCCTTCAAAAAGGACACGACCCCAAAAACCTAACCATTCTACTGCCCTCTGAGCGCGCCAAACGCTATTTGCTCAATGCGCTGTATAGCGCCAATAACGGGCCTTTGATTTCGCCGCATATCCTCACAATTGACCAATGGGTCGCCGCTTTGTGTCCGCAGCAAATCATGCACCCCACCAAAGCCCTACTAGAGCTCTACAAGATTTATCAAAGTACCCTTCAAGAAGAAGCGCTTTCTTTTGAAGATTACCTCACCTGGGGGCCTATTTTGCTTTCAGATTTCGACGACGTCGACCGCTATTTAGTGGACCACCAACAACTTTATAAAAACCTGGCTTCTATCAAGGCATTAGAAAGTTGGCAAATCGATGAAGAAAACTATTCTGCATCACAAAAAAAATTCATGCTGTTTTGGGAACTCATCCCTCAGCTGCACGAAGGCCTACAGCAAAGATTCAAAGCACTCAAAGGTTGCAGCAAGGCCCAAGCCTACCGACAACTCGCCGAAAACCCAGCGCTGTATCTCTCAGACGACATGCACTATCTTTTTGTCGGATTCAATGCTTTATCGGCTGCTGAACAACGCCTCATCAAATACCTCATCGATAAAAAACAGGCCGAATTCATCATCGATTCAGACCAATTCTACCTCAGCAACAAGTTTCACGAAGCAGGACACTTCCAGCGCAAAAATTTGCAGTTTTTTGCTCAAAAAGAACCCGAAAACCTACGCAATGCCTTGCAAACAGCGAGCTACAAGGTCAAAGTAATCGAATGCGCTCAACACATCGGCCAGGTCAAGGTTTTGGCCACCGAGCTGCTCGAAAATCCGGTAGCAGACTGGAGCGAAGTATTGGTGCTCTTGGCAGACGAAGATTTGGTCCATGCCGCTATTCGCAATATTCCCAAAATAGTGGGGCAAGCCAACATTACACTTGGGCTTCCCCTCGATCAAACACCTGTCAGAACTTGGGTAGACCTCTGCTTCCAACTCCAAGAAAACCAGCTCAAATTCAAGACCAAATCGCTGTATTATAAAGATTTTCAGCGGTTTTGCCATCACGCCTTCACCACGCTCGCGTTTGACCAAAAACAACAGGCGCAATTGGCCGCAGCGGAACACAAAACCGTCAAAAACAACCGCGTTTTTCAGAACGTAGACCAGCTCCAACTCGACCCAAAAGTGCTGGAAATCATTCAGATTTTAGCCAGCTCCTGGAACGCCGATTGGCAAAAAGCCATTCAACAAATGCGCCAACTCAATCGCATTTTACTGGAATACATCCCCGAAGCCAATGACTTTGAGCGCACGGCCTTGCTTTCTTTTGAACTCGCATGTCGTCAGTTTGAACTATTTGTAGACGCCGATTTTCCGCAGATGGCCCTCAGCAGCTTCAAAAAATTATTTTACCAGCACTGGACGCGCAGCAACCTCGCCTACCTCGGTAGCCCAACTGCCGGTTTGCAGCTCACTGGCTTACTTGAAACACGCTTGCTCGACTTCGAACGCATTTATGTACTCGGCATGAACGAAGGTAAGTTGCCGCCCACCAACCCCATACAGAGTATCATCCCTATGGACCTCCGCGCGGCTTTCGGCATGCCTAGTAACCGCGATAAACAAGGGCTTTTTGCCCAACACTTTTACAGGTTACTGCATCATGCACGCGAACTCGTGTTTACTTATACCTCCACAAGTGAAGTCTTGGGAAGTCACGAGCGCAGCCGCTACCTCTTGCAACTCAAAATGGAATGGCTGCAGCAAAATCAGCAGGTCAGTTGGCAAGAATTCTTCTATCAAATTCCGGCAGCAACACAAAATAACACGCAAACCCTGATCCCTAAGACACCCGCCATCCAAGCGCGCATCCAGTCCTATTTAGCTGGAAATGTGTCCGCCTCGGCCCTGCGCAAATACATCACTTGCCCCCTTGATTTCTACTATCGCTATGTTGTGGAGTTCGGCGAAGAAGATGAAGTAGAAGAAGACATCGCCTCTAGTACATTTGGCTCGCTCATACACAACTGCCTAGAGGAGCTCTATACACCCTATGCACAACGCGACAAACAAGGCGCAATGATTACACCCACACCGGGCCCCTTAACCGAAAAGGCTATTGCGACCATGCTCACCACTTATCCTGCGGTATTGCGCAAGTATTTCTTGAATTACTTTGATCAAAACGAAACGCTCTTTTCCCGTGGAAAAAACCTGCTCAGCTTTGAAATGGCACTCGACCTGACCAAACAAAAGTTGCTCAAAGAACTTGAATTTGTGAAGTCGCTGCAAGAGCCACTTTATATCATCCAACTCGAGGCCAAATTTGAACTCGCTCAAACAGTTCAGCTCGAAAACGAAAACATTCCTATTCACTTTGTAGGCTATATAGACCGCATAGATTGCATCGGGCAAAACCACTATCGTGTCATTGATTACAAATCGGGCAAAGTCTTAGAAAACCAAGTCAAGATGACGACCAAAGAGGATCCCTATACCAACCTCAGCAAGCCCAAACATGCACTGCAACTCTGTTTGTATACCATGTTTTTTCTTGAAAGATTTGGCCATCTGCCTACAGAAGCGCGCATCGAATCGCTGATCAACCGCGACGACAACTTTGCGCTCAGCATAGACAAGCAAACGGAACTACAACAAGTACCAGACATTTTTAAAAGTGGGATTCAAACGCTCGTCATGGAATTACTCAATGCCGATGTTCCATTTGCGCACAAGGAAGAAGGCAAATATTGCCAATTTTGTGCATAAAAAAAACCTGGAAGGTTATTCCAGGTTTTTCTGCAAGATAATTAAAACCAAAATGAACAATGACTTGCTCTTTTCTAACAGACGAGCGTCAGTGCGATTTGGTTGCTTAGTATAATTCTAATTTAAGCGCTGAACGGTAATCTTTGATTTCTTCGCGGTTGATTTTGTGCTCGGCGTTCTTGAGAAGGTTCAAGAAATAAAGTAAGTTTTCTTTGTCTTCGATTTCAATTGGGTACTCGTTACCTTCCTCATCTTCTTCGTATTGCGCCTCTACATCGAAACATTCGTTTTCTTGAAGAAACTCATAAGTAAGACGCAAAGACTTCACAACCAATGGATCTTGTTCAAGCAAAGCCATTTCTCTGAGTTCTTTGAGCTCGTCAATTAACTTTGGAGCCTCTAGGCCCTTCTTTTCGACGTTGGCAATGATTTGTTCAAGTTTTTGATTGGCGCGCAATGTTTTCATGTTCTCTAAATTGAGCAACAAATTTAGTGCATTTCCCGAAATAAACATCGCGCTGTCCGTAACATTAGTCCACTTGAAGCATTTCTAGCGCATTAAAAGCTATTTTTGTTACATGGATATGGTCTTCCACGCGTTTTCTATTGGCCTGATATTATCATTGATCCCAGGTCCTGTCTTTTTTGTGCTACTCGAAAATAGCATCACAAAAGGGATCAGGAGCGCATTGGCAATTGACTTTGGCGTCATGCTCAGCGACGTCGTTTATATCCTCTTATCGGTACTCTTTGTAGAGCAAATCAATTCTTTGCTTACCGGCAAAAACAAAGAGCTTTTTGACGTGCTCGGCGGACTGATCTTCATTGTCTTCGGGATTGTCAATTTGTTCAAGAAATCAAAAATGCACAATGGCGATCAAGAATTAGAGGAAGTCACGGAGAAGTACCACCTCAAAGAAAGCGCCAATCCGCAAAAGAACTTTGGACTCATGATTGCCAAAGGTTTTTTACTCAACTTTGCCAACCCACTCGTCATCTTTTACTGGTTAAGTGTGGCTTCATTGGCCAAACGCGAAAGCCCCGACGACAGCAATGGGTTCTTGTTCTTATTCTTAGGCATCATCCTCACAACCTTTATCTCTTTTGATATTGTCAAAATCATCACCGCCAAAAAAATCAGGAATTTAGTCACTTACAAATTGCTCAATTTACTCAACAAATTCATCGGAAGCGTCTTCATCGCCTTTGGGTTGTTTTTCATTTTTCGCGTCATTTTCTAAGCCCCTCATGCGCAGTAAAGTCCTTGTCATATTTATTTGCCTAATTGGCACCGCTTTGGGTCAGGAAGTCAAGGTGCTCAAAGAGAACCTCAGCCCCAAGGTGCGTATTTTCTGGGATGCTCAAAACAAACATATGCAGGGTTATGGCGCTTACTTTTCAAGCGTAGCCACACCTCAAACCACAGAAAAGCATGGCAAATGGCTCTTCTACTCCTATGATGGCATCTTGGAAGAAGAAGCGAATTACTACCGCAACCGACTCCATGGCAAGCGCAATTTTTACTACCCAAACAAGCAATTGAAACAAGAATCCTATTTCAAATTCAATGTGCCAGATTCCATTTACCGCGAATATGCTGCAGATGGCAAAATACAAATCCGCGGACAATTTGAATTAGGTAGCCCTGTTGGAATTTGGGAGTACTTCTACGCAGACGGGCATCCAAAATCAATAGAACTGGTTCAAAACGATACCGTTTACCTCCAAGCATATTGGAAGGAAGACAGCACGCACCAACAAACCATCAAAGACGGAAATGGTCAGATCATCAATTATTTTGTAGATGGCACCGTCAAAGAACTTTACACTTTTCAAGATGGCTTGAAAACAGGGCCCTTTGAAGAGCGCACGGCAAATGGTGTTTTATCTGTTGGAGGGGCTTTTCAAAAAGGAAAAAAAGACGGCACCTGGGAATTTTATCGCTTCGACGGCATGCTTGAAAAAAGAGTGGCTTATCGCGCCGACTCCTTAAATGGCGTGTATTTAGTCATGGCCAACGAAACCGATACGCTTACCTCCGGCACCTATGAAATGGGGCTCAAAACCAAGCAGTGGAAATGGTTTACAGAAGAGGGTAAGTTAGACATGGAAGGCTATTTTGACAAAGGGAAGCAAGATAGCATTTGGCATTATTATTTCTCCAACGGAGGGCTCTCCTACATTGCACATTATAAAGCTGACCTGCGCGCCGGCAACTGGATTTACTATTATCCAAATGGCGCATTGTATCGAACCGGGACTTACCTCAATGACCTGCGCAATGGTACTTGGCAAACTTGGTACGAAGATTCTACACTTTTGATGAGCGGAAAGTACCTCAATGGCAAGGAAGAAGGCGAATGGCTCAATTACTGGGAAAGCGGTCGCCTCAAAGACAAAACAACTTTTCACGAAGGCTTACTCGATGGCGCATGGGAATCTTACGCCCCAGATGGCGTGCTCAAACTAAAAGGCAGCTACAAAGCAGACCATAAAGTTGGTGAATGGACGAGTTACTTCAACAACGGCCGCATCAAAGAGAAGCAACACTACAAGGTTTTTACGCAGAAAAACGTGGCCGACGGCATGGCCATCATGGGGCTCAAAGAAACAGTCAGTGACTTTCACGGTTCGTATGAAGCGTATTCACAAGTGGATTTCCAAATCAAAGAAACAGGAAAGTATTACCACGGGCTCAAGCATGGCACCTGGATCAACTATTACCCTGGCGGCGTGGTGCCAACAATTGTAGCGCAGTACAAATACGGCAGGTTACACGGCGTCTTCAAGCAGTACGACCGCTATGGCAGACTCGTCTATGAAATTCATTACAAACACGGACTCAAAGATGGTCCTTTCTTTGCCTACAATGAAAACGGACAACTCATCAGTAAAAAGATGTTCAGACAGGGCAAAGAACTTGGCGCAAATGGCCAAGAAAGTTTTAGTCCTTATTAGCCGTCAGCTGCTCGATAAAACAGGTCAGCTCGATAAAATCTTCTACACTCAAGCGCTCTGGGCGTTGCTGTTCAAATTTAGCGGGTAGAGGCGCGTCTTTTAACAATACACGCAAAGAATTGCGCAAAGTTTTGCGTCTTTGGTTGAACGCTACCTTGACAACCTGAAAATATAACTTTTCATCGCAAGGCAAGGCATCGCGCTCATTGCGCACACAGCGAATGACACCGCTCTTTACTTTTGGCGGCGGAATAAAGACGTGCTCGTCAACGGTGAAACAATAATGGATGTCATAAAAAGTTTGCAAGAGGACGCTAATGATGCCGTATTCTTTTGAGCCCGGCTTTTGCGCTACCCGAACCGCTACTTCTTTTTGAAACATGCCCATAATTTGTGGCACTTGGTTGCGGTACTCTAAGCATTTAAATAAAATCTGGGAGGAAATATTGTACGGGAAATTACCGACCACAATAAAAGAATCGTCACCAAATAATTCTGCCGGATTCAAACGCAAAAAATCGCCGAAAAGAATGCGCTCCGCATGGGCTGGATAGGCCGCGCGCAGATAATCGATAGACTCAATATCTACGTCTAGCAACCAGAGGTCAATTTCTGGGATTTCCCAAAGGTATTTACTCAAGGCGCCCATTCCAGGGCCAATTTCGAGTACTTTTCGGGTTTGGTCTGTCCAGATCACTTGATTGGCAATCTTCTGACAAGTACCGGCATCTTTGAGAAAATGCTGACCAAGTTGTTTTTTGGGCTTTACAATCATGGTTTGAATTCTTCGAGGAGCGTGAGGGTGGTGCGAAAAGCAGCAAACTTTCCTTGAAAATGCAAAGCGTGGTCTTGTTGCAGCGCAGGAGCAAATTCAGATTGGTATTGATCTAATGTTTCTTGGTCTTTGGCTAGATACATGACTGAATAAGTACAACCGCCATCTTCTTCTCCGTTTACCCGAGAAAGGCGGCATTCTAAAAAGCAACCCGTTTGAAGAACATCTTGAATATGCGTGCCTCTCATATAGGCCAACCACTCGTGTTCTGCGGCTTGGTCAATACTGACCGTTACATTGTATAATACCATGGTGCAAAGGTAGCCAAAGCAGCTGATAGCAAAAAATTGAGGGGGTATAAGTAAATATACGGTAGATTTTAAATAAAAATTATAGTACTTTTAGCCTAGAATCTTTAAACACACACCATGAAAAAACTCTTACTTTCTGCTTTATTTGCAACGACTTACGCCCTTTCTTGGGGTCAATCTTGCACACCCGGCACCAACTTCGTAGACTCCACCTACGGCATTTGGCCAGACACCACCCAAAACTTGCCACCAGCCGATCCTAACGTGGCTTACAGCACCGATATCAATTTCAAAGTGCCTTCTACAGTTACTGCCGAAATTGATCCGAGTGGACAGTTTGTCGGTTCAGTAATCCAACAATTTACCATTGACGCTGTTCAAGGTCTACCTCCAGGATTCGATTTCGCTTGTAATATTTCAAACTGTACTTACCTAGGAGGTGCAAACGGTTGTGCAAATCTTTACGGCACCACCGACTCCGTTGCTGTATTCCCTATTTCGGTTGACATCACTGCCACGGTATTGGTTGTACTTTTCCCAGGTTTGCCGCCTACACCGGTTACCCAAACGGTTTCTTTTGACGGCTACAAAATTGTAGTTGGTTCTGGTGGAACAATTGATCAGGTAATCAACCCGCTCAGCTTGCAACCAAACCCAGCTGCAGCCACAATTGAAGTTGCTGGTTTATTTGCTGGCGGTTCTTCTGTAGTTACGCTACGCGACCTCTCAGGAAAAACAATCGAGGTGCTGCAGACCAATGCCAGTTCTGTCACTTTTGACTTAAGCAAGTTGGCTAGCGGAAGCTACCTTATTGAACTTACCGACACATTTGGCACACAACAACAAAAGTTTGTGAAGCTCTAATTGCTCGAAAAATATAGATTGAGGGGAGGCAACTCCCCTTTTTTTGTGCCCTTATTTTTGATACAAGCCTCTATCGGCAATGTATTTTGCAACTGGTTCTGTCAGTAAAAAAGAGCAGTCTTTACCCGAAGCCAAACGCTTGCGCACAAAACTTGCACTGATGCCGAGGATAGGTACATCCTTGACCATTTCAATATTTGGATGCTGCTCAAGCGCTGTATGCGGAGCTTGTTCGGCACCCTCCTCTCTTTGGCGCGGGTAAACATAGATCCGATGCTTTGCCAAGATTTGTTCCCAATTATACCATTTATGAAAAGAGCGCAGGTTGTCTTCGCCAAGCAGCAAGCAGAAATCATCTTGCGGATGCTTTTCCTGTAAGTGCGTGAGGGTTGAAATCGTATAGTTGGGCTTGGGCAAATGGAATTCGATGTCGCTGGCTTTGAGGTGCGGAGCGTCAAAAATAGCATCGCGAACCATATCTAGGCGCAGGTGATCTGAGAGTAAGGTGGCTTTTTCTTTGTGCGGATTATGAGGCGTCACCACCAACCAAACTTGATCTATGGAAGCGTGCTGCGCCATGTGATTGGCAATGATCAGGTGCCCGACATGAATGGGATTAAATGTTCCGAAAAACAGGCCTATTTTCATGCACTGATCAATTGTTGTACAATGCGTTCGACTGCTTCTATCGCCGTTGAAAGCTCATCATTGACCACTACATGATCAAATTCTTGTGCATGGCTCATTTCTTCTTCGGCCTTGGCCAAGCGCAACTGAATTTTGTCTTCGCTGTCGGTTTGGCGTTTGCGCAGCCTTTCTTCAAGCACTTGGATACTCGGCGGCTGGATAAAAATAGAAACCGCAGCTGCCTGAAGCTTCTCCTTGATTTTTAAACCGCCAATCACGTCTACATCAAAAATAACGACCTTTCCTGCAGTCCAAATGCGCTCAAGTTCTGCATGAAGGGTGCCGTAATACATGCCAGCATATACTTCTTCCCATTCAAAAAAGGCGCCTTGCTCAATTTGCTGTTTGAAAGTGTCTGGGGTCAAAAAGTAGTAGTCGACGCCATTTTGCTCTTGGCCGCGTGGGGCTCTTGAACAAGCAGAAATCGAAAATTCTAATTGCGGATACTTGCGCAACAATGCGCCAACAATAGTTGATTTACCTGCGCCAGATGGGGCCGAAATGACAATACTGCGATTGCTGAGCATTTTAGAGTGCGTTGAGAACCTGTTCTTTGATTTTTTCGAGGTGGTCTTTCATGATCACCACCCTGCGTTGGATTTCAGAATGATTGCACTTGCTGCCCAACGTATTGATTTCGCGACCCATTTCTTGGGCAATGAACCCAAGTTTTTTGCCTGAAGCTTCTTGATTGAGGGTTTCTGTAAAATAATTCAGGTGCTGCTGCAAACGCTGCTTTTCTTCTGAAATGTCGAGCTTTTCGACATAATAAATCATTTCCTGCTCCAAACGATTGGCATCGATTCGGCTCTCATCTATGGAGGCCAAGCCCTTCTGAATGCGTTCCTTGACCTGTGCCACGCGCTCTTGTTCGAAAGGAACTATTGCCTGGAGTTCAGTCTGGATATGAGCGAGGTTATCTAGTAGGTCTGTAGCTAAACTGAGCCCTTCTTGCTTGCGAAACTTCTGGAGCTGTGCGCAGGCTTGCTGCACTAAGTCTAGGATGAAGGCAGATTCTGGTTCAGAAAGTTCTTCGAACTGGCTGGTGAGTACGTCGGGCATGCGCAGAACCAGGGCGAGGTAATCTTCGGTGTTGGTTCCCCAGCTTGCGTTGATGGCTTTGAGTTTCTCAAAATAAGCGGTGGCCACTTGTTCGTTGATGAGACCAGCCGCTTGGTTTTGTTGACTCTCGATGTAAATACCGAGGTCCATTTTACCGCGCAATAAGTTTTCGGTCACGAGTTTGCGAATAGGTGACTCGAGGTCGCGGTAGGTCGACGGGATTTTAAGGTTGAGGTCGAGGCCTTTTGAATTGAGCGAGCGCACCTCCACTGAGATTTTTTTATCCTGAAAATGTCCGTTGGCCTTGCCGAAACCGGTCATTGATTGCAGTAATATGTGGTTCATAAGGTTAGTCGTTGTCTATGAGTAAGTCGGCGTCTATGCCATCGTTTTGTTCTTTCACAAACCACGCAATTTCACTCATGATTTGCGCTTTTTGATCGGTTTGTGGCGCGCGCTCTTCAACGTATTCTTTGAGCAAAAGCTGTGATTCTAGCAGTTGAGATTCATCGAAAGGGCCCGACATATTTTCGATGATGGTTAGGCAATCTAGAGCCTCAAGAAAATCGCCTTGTGAGGCTAACATGACAAAAAATGGCAAATGTTCGTCAAAAGGCAGTTTTGAATTCCAAATTGCAGATAATACCAACTTGCGATTAGCTGGGTTGGTTTCTTCTTGCAGATAATTGATGAACGCTTCTACAGCATCGGTATCCTGAATATCAGCTAAAAAACCTAAAATGAGTTGTTGTTCGGCACGCTCTAGGCCTTCGAGACTTTTGAATACTTCCGAAAGCACTGTCGGATGACCGTGATCTTTTAAAATGTTGACAGCTGCGCTAACGGAGGGCTGGTCTTTTTTTTGTAGAAAAGCGACTGCTTCTTGCAACTTCTTTTGATTTTTCCTGACAATACTCATGATGCAAAGGTAAGGAATTCGCCCTCGCTGCGCATCAAATTGCCCTAATGTGTTACTTTATACAATATTTAGTGTTTATAAAAACAGGAAATATCCAATTTCAATAGCCGATAAAAAATCAACTTTGTAAAAAAAGCTGCATCCATGAAAAATTTCTTTTTCCTTTCCTTCATCGCCTCTTTATTGTTCACGGCCTGTGTGCCTTCCAAAAAATACAACGAACTACTCGAACGCGAAAAGTCGTGTAGTGAAGAACTCGCCAAATACAAAAAGAGCAGCAGCGACTACGAAGTACTCTCCAAAGACCTGCAAACTAAATATGATTTAGCAGCCAAAGAAGTGAGTCGCTTGCGCGGAGACACCAACAATCTAGGCAACCAAATGCGCCTTTTACAGCGCGAAACAGAAACGCTCGAGGCACAATACCAAACCTTAGAAACATCGTTTGACAAACTCAAAAACCTCAGCGCCAAAGAAACTGCCACACTTCAGACCGAACTCGAACAAAAAACCAAAGAACTCCAGCGCAAAGAAGATGCGTTATTGAAATTAGAGCAAGAACTCAAAACCAAACAAGCCCTGCTCGAGGAGCGCGAAAAACGCGTCAATGAACTCGAAGATGCCATCCGTAAAAAAGATGCAAAAATCCAATTACTCAAGGCGCGAGTAGCCAACGCGCTTCGCAACTTTGAAAACCAAGGCCTCACTGTTGTGCAAAAGAACGGTAAAATTTACGTGAGTTTAGAAGCCAAACTCCTCTTCAATTCTGGCTCAACAAAAGTAGAAGATGAGGGCAAGGAAGCATTGGTTCAACTCGCACACGTACTTGAAACCGAGCGCGACCTCGAGATTGTAGTAGAAGGCCACACCGATACCGACAAACTCAATAGCAGTGTTTCACCTAAAAACAACTGGGAACTTTCTGTATTGCGTGCCACTGCCGTCGTAGAATTGATGTTGGCAAACTCCAATATGGCGCCTACGCAAATGATGGCTGCTGGGCGCAGTGAGTACCATCCGGTAGACCCTACTGACAAAACAAAAAACCGCCGCATCGAGATCATCATTTCTCCGAACCTCAACGAGCTTTTTGAGATCATTTCAAACGACTAATTTCGTTTGTTTGGCTGGTGTGAAGGCTGCTTATCGGATCACGTTTACGTGTCCGAAAAGGTCTTCGTAAATGCCTTTTTCGATCTCGTAAATCAGGTACCAAGTATAGGTGCCATCTTGAACAGGAACACCCTCGAAAGTGGCATCCCAAACAAAATTGAGTTCATCGGCAAAGAAGACTTCTTCTCCCCAACGATTGAAGATGTAAAAACGCGCACTCATGAGTCCGATAAAGCGGCCATAAAAATATTCATTGAGCCCATCGCCATCTGGCGTGAAAGAATTAGGCAAATAGATGTAGCGCTCTGGTGCAATCTCAATCCATTTAGAAATGCTATCGATGCAACCCTTCTGATCAGTGGCAATCAGTGTGATTTCATATTGCCCTGGCTGTGCATAAGCATGTGTAGGATTGACCAAAAAAGAACCGTTTCCATCGCCAAAAGACCACGTATACGACCACGCGTTCATGGAAGCGTTTTCGAACTGAACGGGCAAGCCTTGCATTGGGGCTTGGGTAAGGACATAAAAATTGGCTAGCGGTTTCACCACCTGTACAGTAGCCACTGCAGCGGTGCTAAAGGTCTGGCACTCATCGCTGACCTGCACAAAATAGGAAGTAGAAACTTGTGGCGCAACGGAGATTTGTGGCGTAGTTGCGGTGGTAGACCAATTATAGTAGTAAGTGCCGTAACCGCCGCTAGCTGAAACCAATAAATCTACGGTATCGCCTGGGCAAATTTCAAAAGGGCCATTCATTTGCAAAACAAGCGGTGGGCTCAAGATGGTATAAGTGATGGAGTCTTGGATAGAATTGCCGCAATTATCGCTAAGTGTAATGACATACGTACTAGTGCTCCCCGGATTCACTAATAGCGAATCGCTTGTACCGCTCACCACATTATTAGTAGTCCAGAGGTACGTATATTGCCCCGATCCGCCACTGGCTTGTACGCCAATAGTAGCCGGGATATACGGACAAATTTCTGTGATGTCTGGGCTCGTGACAAGCGCAAGTGGGCTAAATATGGGCACACTCACAACGATGGTGTCGTAGGCCGGCACTCCTGTACAGGCATCGGTGACGGCAAGCCAGATGCTTTGGGTAGTAATCGGTGTCAAGGCAATACTGGTTGTGGTTTGACCTGTGCTCCACTGGAAGGTATAAGGTTGAACTCCGCCACTTATTTGCGCATTAATGGTAATTGGGTCTCCGGGGCAACTGATGGCAGTGGTGCTGAGCTCCACCTGCATGGGTTGGTTGTCTTGGATCCAGAGATCGAGCACGAGCGGCGTGACGTTTCCGCAAGGGTCAGTGATCGGAAAAGTAAGGGTGAGCGTTTCTAAGCCCTCAACGAGGGCATCTGTTAGTGAATTAATGGTAAAACTCACGGTTGTTTGGCCCGGTTGAAAAGTAATGCTTGTCGGGATACCGTTGTAGTCTTGGCCGTTGGTGGCGGTGCCGCTGAGCTGCACGGGAATCGTGAGGGTTTGTGTAAGATTGGCCTGACGCGTTAGCGTAACATTGGCACTGACGCAGCCCTCTGCCATCCAGTCGGGGTTGGCAAAAACTTGCTGAGAAAGGGTGTGGTCAATTTCTATCGGGGTTACGGTAGAGAGGCTGTTGGCTTCTAAAAAAATACCGGAGTCCCATTGGCCGTCGCCTACATCGGCAATTGCGAGGATCAGGTGATAGGTTTGGCCACACTGTACTTTAGAAATCGCCTCGAGTACTTTGGTAAAACCATCGTACTGAATGTACTGCGCACTTTGGTTATAGGGTGGCGAGTTGCCATCACCGTTGTTGACAAAATAAAATGGATTGGTAATGCCGTTGACGTTATTGATGGAAACCACCGCTCCGTTAGGAAGCTTGGCGATGTTTTCAAAACCAGTGATGCCTGGGCCTGAAATGAAGAAACCAAAAACATCGTTGTATGTGGTGTTGTTAGGGGGTGCAAATTCTGGGTATTCGTCGGAGCCAAAAACGTATTTGAAACGAACGGTGTCGGCATAAGGGATGAAATCGAACTCTAAAATGGCAGCATTATAGGTTTGGGTGCCTTGAATAGCTTGTGAAAGCAGCGCAAAGCCGCCCATGTTGTTGTCTACACCTGCACCTGGGGCGTCGTTGGGGCCGTGAGGGCCGTCGCCATTGGGTAAAGTGGTGCCGGTTGTAAGGACGATTCCGCTGTTGATGCCGAGGGTGGTGTTGGCTGCCGTAAATTGGGCAATTGCCATTGGGCTTCCGTTGTAAGTGACGTTAGAAACCGTGACACCATTACCGAGTAGCACATTTTGAACCAAGCCCTGCGGATTGAGGGCGTTGTTGGTGATCAGCTGGGCATGGAGGACTTTTGGAAAAAAATTCCCAAACAGCCATACTAAAAATATACCCACGCGTAAAGACATCAAACCTATAACGGATTTCAAAAGATTTCGTTGTGCTTTTTGGCCATTTTTTCAAAAAAAAAAGGATGCCGAAGCATCCTTTCAAGTATTGTGCCAAAAAAGCAGCTTATTTCTTGTCAAATAAAGGTTTGAAGACATACCAAGCCAAGAACGGGAAAAAGTGCATCGGCATGGCATATCCGTAGAAAATGAATTGATGTAATTCATTGGAATCGTCGGTAAATGTATAGCCGAGCACACCTACCAAACTGGCTGTGCTGAGCGCTGCAAAGAGGAGCGCAAAAATGAACTCTCCAAAAAATGGAATTATTTTGGTGAGCAGCCAATGACCGAGCGTCGCTAGGATTGTCGCAATGAGACACGAAATGAAAATAGCAGCAGTTGGAACTACGTTAGAGTAGTCTTCCATGAGTTGCGTTTCAAATGTTTCTCCATAAGAATAGGAAACTCCTCCTGCTAAAATACCCGATGCGAGGGCCCAAACTACTTTCTTTATCATAATGCTATTTTTTAATGACTGGTATGGTAGCGGTAATCTTGATGGTTTCAGCTACGCCAGCGTTCTTTTTTCCGATCTGGTAATCAGTTCTGTCTACGCTAAATTTAGCAATAAAAGTACCTTTATTTCCTTTCTTGGAAAAAGTAAATGGAATACTGACCTCTTTGCTGACACCATGCATTTGCAATTTGCCCGTGGCTTTATATCCTTCACTTGTCTTTTCAATTTTAGACGAAGTAAATTCGATAAACGGATATTTGTCTGCGTTGAACCATTCTTCGCCTTTGGCATGCTTGTTCATGAGGCCATTGCCCGTATTGATTGAAGCAACTTCTAGTTTGAAACTGAGCTTTGAACTCGATAGTTTGGTTTCGTCAAAAACAAGTGTAACAGCACTGAGCTCATCGAACGTACCGCTCACATCTGGATTTGTAAAAGCGATTTTATACCCTTCAGACAGTTTATACTGCTGAGCTAGGCTTGTAAAAGCAGCAAAAAATAGGAAAATCAAAGAGTAGCCTCTCATCAAAATTAGTTTTTAGCGATTTCTAAATCAGCTTGAAGTTTAACTTCGTCTGCCAAACCTGGGCTTACTTCACCCATGCCGAACTCAGAGCGTTTTACAGCACCTGTGATTTGCAAACCTGCAACTTCAGTTCCTTTGTAGTTCTTGCCATTGCCAGTGTGTACACCGTTAAATACAACTTTTTTAGTGGTGCCGTGCATGGTCAACTCACCTTCAATGATGTATGTTCCTTTTGCTTTAGCAGCAGTTACAGAAGTGCTTTTGAAGCTAATTGAAGGGTGTTTTTCAGCGTCAAAGCAATCTGCAGTGCGCAAGTGGTTGTCGCGGGCTTCGATGCCTGTATTGACAGAAGCTGCATCTGCGTTCAAAACGATAGTAGCGCCTGTGAAATCTGCATTTGGTGTAGTGACTTCCATGGTAAATTTGCCAAAGTTACCGTGAACGTTTGTGATGCCGTTGTGAAGGATTGTGAAACCCAAACGAGAGTGCGCGCCATCTACAGACCAAACACCTGCTTGAGAAACAACAAAAGAAAACAAGGCGAACGCGCCAACTAAACCAACTAATAAATTTTTCATGTTTTAAATTTTAAGATTACTGTTTAAACAAATTATCGAGCACAAAGTTGCAACAAAGCCGATTAATTTCTCTTGACGTAGGTCAAGGAATCAATTTGTGGGGTCTTGAAGCGCTTGTAATTTTTGAAAAGCGTCTTTAATATGGCGGATGGGCTCAATGACCAATCTAAGCTTGTCGTCTTTTTGAGCCAGACGGTAGCCGGTGGGTTGAGCTAAAATGCGGTTGAGAATGCCCTGAAACTGCTCGGTTTCATAAAATGGTGACTGCGGATTGGAAATAAAATGCCCTACTAATTTTTCTGACTTGAGTACCAAGCGCTCGAGCCCCATAGATTCGGCCAACCAACGCAGCTCAAATGAGAACAAAAGTTCCTTGACTTCTTTGGGTAGTGGGCCAAAACGGTCTTGGAGTTGGGCACTAAAAGCAGCGAGTT
This sequence comes from Bacteroidota bacterium, assembly GCA_041168605.1. Taxonomy (GTDB): domain Bacteria; phylum Bacteroidota; class Bacteroidia; order Flavobacteriales_D; family Crocinitomicaceae; genus UBA952. Next base: position 44,461 of record JBEEKN010000014.1, read on the forward strand.
CCTCTTTGTTCTTGAGGTTATCCATGGCTTGATACAAACTCAAACGCTCCGCAACTTGGTTCACATATTGGTCTGGAATCCGGACCTCCATGTCGGTTTCAAAAACGCAATCCTGGACAAATCCGTTGAATTGATCGGTAGTTCTTTCCTCGAAAAGTTCTTTGTACTCGCTTTCGCGGAGCTCTTGCATGGCCTCGTTGAGGATTTTCTGATACATCTCAAAACCGATTTCTGCAATAAAGCCGCTTTGTTCGCCGCCGAGCATGTTGCCCGCCCCGCGGATGTCGAGGTCTTTCATGGCAATATTGAAACCAGAGCCCAAATCTGAAAACTGCACGAGCGCCTCTAAGCGCTTGCGGGCCTCGGAGGTCATGATGCTGAATTTTGGCGCAATCAGGTAACAGAAACCTTTTTTGTTGCTGCGTCCTACCCTGCCCCGCAATTGGTGCAGGTCGCTGAGCCCAAATTGGTGCGCGTCGTTGATGATAATGGTGTTGGCATTAGAGATGTCGATACCGGACTCAATGATGGTTGTTGCCAAAAGCACGTCGTAAGCGCCTTCGATGAAATCCATCATGATTTTTTCGAGTTGCTTGCCATCCATTTGGCCATGGCCAATGCCTACTCGAACACCCGGACACAGGCGCTGGATCATGCCGGAGAGTTCTTTGATATTCGACAAGCGGTTATTGACAAAAAACACTTGGCCACCGCGCCCTACTTCATAGGCAATGGCATCGCGAATTTGTTCTTCGTTAAAGGAAATGATATCCGTTAAAACCGGCTGGCGGTTGGGCGGTGGTGTATTGATGATGCTCAGGTCTCGGGCGCCCATCAAAGAAAATTGTAGGGTGCGCGGTATGGGCGTGGCCGTGAGGGTGAGGGTGTCTACGGTAGTGCGCAAGGTTTTGAGCTTGTCCTTGACCGCCACCCCAAATTTTTGTTCTTCGTCGATGATCATGAGGCCGAGGTCCTTGAACTTCACGCGCTCGGCAACCAATGCATGGGTGCCAATCAAAATATCGATTTGACCTGCCGCTAATTTCTTGAGTGTTTCGGTGATTTCTTTGGCAGACTTGAAGCGATTGATGTAGTCTACGGTAACCGGGAAGTTCGAAAGTCTGTTTTTAAAACTTCGGTAATGCTGCAAAGACAAAATGGTCGTCGGGACCAACACCGCTACTTGTTTGGAATCGGTAACGGCCTTGAAAGCTGCGCGAATCGCCACCTCTGTTTTTCCGAAGCCTACGTCTCCACACACCAAGCGATCCATTGGGCGTGGTGCTTCCATATCGCGTTTGATATCTTGGGTGGCTTTGTACTGATCGGGGGTGTCTTCGAACATAAACGAGGCCTCGAGCTCGTTTTGCAAGTAGCTATCTGGCGCAAAAGAAAACCCTGGTTTGCTGCGGCGCTGTGCATAGAGTTTGATGAGGTCAAAGGCGAGTTCTTTGATCTTCTTTTTGGTCTTGTTCTTGAGATTAGACCAGGCCTGCGTACCGAGTTTGTTGAGCGTTGGGGCGCTGCCATCTTTGCCCGTAAATTTAGAGATGCGGTGCAAAGAGTGAATGCCGACATACAGCACATCGCCATCTTTATAGACCAATCGAATGGCTTCTTGTGGTTTGCCATTGACGTCTATGGTTTCAAGACCAGAAAACTGGCCCACGCCGTGGTCGATGTGGGTGACGTAATCTCCTTTTTGAAGCTGATAAATTTCTTTAAGCGTCAGCGCTTGCTTGGCTTGCTTGAAACCTTCTTTGAGCCTAAAACGGTGATAGCGCTCAAAAAGCTGGTGATCGGTGTAGCACACCAGTTTGAGTGAAGGGAAAATAAAGCCTTCGTGCAGCGCAAGTGGTAGGGCGCTGAACTCACCTTCTTCACCGATATCGCTAAAAATTTGGTAGAGCCTTTCTACTTGACGTGGCTGATTCGAAAAAATGAGGTTCTGGAAACCTTCGGCTTTGCGCGCTTTTAAATCGGCATTGAGCCGCTGAAAGTCTTTGTTGAAACTCGGTTGCGGAACGCAATCAACGGTTTCTGAGTGCGTGGCCTTGAAATGGTAAACTGGGCCGAATTCGATCACACGATGCGCCGCAAGTTGTGTTTCAAATGTAAGGTGTGAAACGAATTTATCTTGAGGCAAAGCGTATTGGACAGGGCCGTCGTGTTTGCTATGGATTTCCACTGCGCGCTCGTATTCGCGCTTCAATAGATCTAAGGTTCTCTGCACATCGGCCATCCAGCAAATGGTCTGAGGGCCTACAAAACCCAACAAAGTTTCTTGGATTTCTAAACTCTCTCCCGATTGAATATTCGGAACGACATTGAAAAATTGATGACTCGCAATGGATAACTGGCTTGCGGCGTCAAAAGTGCGGATGCTCTCTACCTCGTCGCCAAAAAATTCAATCCGAAAAGGGTGCTCGTTGGCATAAGAGAACACATCTAAAATACCGCCTCTGATCGAAAACTGACCGGGTTCATAAACAAAATCGACGCGCTCAAACTGATATTCCAAAAGCAATTCATTGAGAAAATCAGTGCTGTAGGTTTTCGCCACCTCGAGGCGCATGGTGTGCTTGACCAAATTTTTCTTGGTCGGTATTTTTTCAAAAAGCGCCTCAGGGTAGGTCACTACCCAAGTGTTTTGTTTGTCGCTGAGTTTTTCGAGCACCTCGGCGCGCGCCACAACATTAGAGTTGTCTGTTTGCTCTTGCTGATACGGCACCCGATAAGACGCTGGATAAAATAAAATGCGCTTGTCTTCGGGGAACAAGCCTTCAAAGTCGTTTAAAAAATAAGCTGCTTCTTCTTTGTCGGAAAGGATGAACAAATGCGTACCCGGCACTTGTTGGGCAACCATTAAAGAAAGTAAGGATTTTGCAGAACCCACCATTCCTTTCCAATGTATTCTTGACTGAGCATTTTGCAAAGCCGCTGCGCTGCGGTCGAGCGCAGGATGTTTGGCAAGGGTTTTGATAAAAGTAGCGAGTTCCATAGCGGGCTGCAAAATTACGGAAAGTATCCGCGGAGCGAAAAAATTTGTGACCTTTTCCGGTCATAACGTTACAAATAACAATTCAGTGTGAATATCTCCAAAGAATTCAAGCCGCCCGACCTCACTCAATGACTAATTTTAGCGTACCAAATTAGAACCCAATTATGAAGTTTTCAATCAAATACACCTTAGTAGCAGCGTTCTTGATGAGCGCAGGAGTTTTAAGTGCTCAAGTAGCGGAAGCCGCAACCGAAGAATCTTTCAAAACTGTCGAAGAAATTTCGGCCATTGACTTCCTTATGAAAGGTGGGGTCTTTTTGATTCCAATTGCACTATTATTGTTTTATACTACCTATGTAGCTGTTGAGCGCTTTTTGTATATCCGTCGCATGACCAAGCAAAACATGCTACTCATCAACGAAATACAAACCCAACTCAATGCGGGCAGCATGCAAGGAGCCCTAGATGTGGCGAACCGCGACCTGACGGCTTATGGTTCGGTCATCAAAGAAGGCGTTCAGTCTATTGGCCAACCCATTGCACAAATTGAAGGCAACATGGAAAAAGTAGCCAACATCGAAATTGGCAAAATGGAGAAGAATATCAACCATTTAGGTCTGATCGCAGGTATTGCACCTACTTTAGGATTTATCGGAACCATCTCTGGGGTTATCAAAATCTTTTACAGCATCTCTATCTCAGAAAATGTCTCTATCGGTAATATCTCAGGTGGTTTGTACGAGAAAATGATTTCGTCTGGTTCAGGGCTTGTTGTCGGTATCCTCGCCTTCACAGCCTATCACCTACTCAATGGTATCATTGATAATTACGCATTGGGCATTCAAAAATTGAATTTAGATTTTATCAAATTAATGAACTCAAAAGATGGCCATAAAGCGAAATAGAAGGTTCCATGCAGAGGTGGCTACTTCTGCATTGAGCGACATCATGTTCTTTTTGTTATTGTTCTTTTTGATCATCTCTACGCTAGCCAACCCGAACGTCATCAAAGTTCCGTTGCCTAAATCAGATGCCAACGAAAAGACGCAAAAACAACACGTCACACTCACCATTAAATTTGACGAGAACCAACAGCGCCATTTTTATGTCAACAACGATGAAATCGCCTTGGATCAGTTAGAAGG
>JBEEKN010000015.1:0-47317 GCA_041168605.1 Bacteroidota bacterium
TATTTGCAAGTCATAATCAGAAAAAAGCAGCAGAAATCAGGTCTGTTTTACCCACAGGCATGACCCTCCTTACACTTCACGACCTCGAGCTACACGAAGAAATACCCGAAGATGAGCCCACCATTGAGGGCAACTCCGCTTTCAAGGCCAACTGGGTTTTGCAGCGTTTTGGCTTGCCATGTTTTGCTGATGATACAGGTTTAGAAGTCATGGCTTTGAATGGTGCGCCTGGTGTGCATTCTGCACGCTATGCCGGCCCGGAACGCAGCGACGACGCAAATATGGATAAACTCTTGAACGCTTTGGCGCAGGAGCCAAACAGAAGTGCACAGTTCAAAACCGTAATGACTTATTGCGATGGAGCGATACAACAGCAGTTTACGGGGCTCGTAAAGGGCGTCATTGCAAAAGAAAAATCAGGAACCGAAGGTTTTGGTTACGACCCGCTATTCATTCCGGAAGACCAAGACAAAACTTTTGCGCAAATGCCACTTGCCGAGAAAAATTTATATAGCCACCGTGCCAGAGCAATGGCGCAGTTTCTAGCGTTTTTGCAAGCGAAAGCGGTTTAGGCTTCTATTAAAATAGCCACTGACTGTACGTCGCCGTTAATGGGAGGGCATAGTTTGGTGATCTTGACTTGCAGGGAGTGTATGCCTTTTAGTTCACTTTTGATGCGATTGACAATGCGCTGCCCAACGTGTTCAATGAGCTTTGAGCGGATGGCCATTTCTTCGCTTACGATGCGGTTGACATCCACGTAATCTATGGTGTCAGAGAGGGTGTCTAGCGCTGCGGCTTTGCTAAAATCGGTATGCAGCTCGATATCGACGATGTAGTGCCCGCCAATGCGTCCTTCTTCAGGCAAACAGCCGTGATAAGCATAGCATTGGATGCCACTGACAAAAATTTTATGCTTCATGAAGAATTTTTGCTACTTCAGCTAAACCAAGATCAATGCGTGCGAGCACTTCTTCTTTGCCGAGGAATTCAGAAATTTCGAACATGCCAGGGCCTGCCCCAACACCGGTAAGCACCAAGCGATAAGGCAAGAGCACGGCACCGATACCGAGCTGTTTTTCAGCTAAGAAAGTTTTGAAAGAAACTTCAATGGTTTGCGCTGAAAATTCGGTGAGGCTATTCACAATGCTTTTCCATTCTTGGATATACGCAGCAGTTTCTGGCTTCCATTTTTTGCGAATGGTTTCGGCATCAAAAGCCGTAGGGCGTCCAAAAAGGTAAGCGCCATCGGTAAGGATGTCTTGTGCAAAGGTGGCGCGTTCTTTCATGAGCTCGCAAATTTGCTGAAGATCGGCATCGGATCGCTCAATGGTCTGAAGCGCACGCAATTGTTCGGCAAGTGTTGCATCTGATTGCGCACGTAGGTATTGTTGTTGAAACCATTTGGTTTTCTCGGGGTCAAACTTTGCTCCGGCCTTGCTAACGCGCTCCAGTGAGAAGGCTTCAATAAGTTCTTCTAGGGTGAAGATTTCTTGGGTAGTGCCGGGGTTCCAGCCAAGTAGGGCAAGCATATTGATGAAGGCACCTGGTAAGTAGCCTTTTTCGCGGTAGCCAGAGTAGAGTTCGCCTTCAGCGGTGAGCCAATTGGTTGGGAAAACCGGGAAACCTAAACGGTCGCCATCTCTTTTGGATAGCTTGCCGTTGCCATCAGGGCGCAGCAAAAGCGGAAGGTGAGCAAACTCAGGGCAATCCCAGCCAAATGCTTCATAGAGCATGACGTGCAACGGTGCAGAAGGCAACCATTCTTCGCCGCGGATCACATGGCTAATGGCCATGGTGTGGTCATCGACGACATTGGCCAAGTGATAAGTTGGCATGCCGTCGCTTTTAAATAGTACTTTGTCGTCGAGGTTGTTGGTATTGACCACTACCCAGCCGCGGATGAGGTCGTGGAAGCGGATGTCTCGGTTGCGCGGCATTTTCATGCGGATGACATAAGGCTCGCCGGCAGCTAAAAGTTGCTCCACCTCAGATTGGGGCAGTGTAAGTGAATTGCGCATTCCGCTGCGCGTTACGCTGTTGTATTGCCAATTGGGCATGCCCATGGTTTTGGCTTGGTCGCGCATGCGGTCGAGGTCTTCGGCGCTGTCAAAAGCATAATACGCTTTGTCATCGGCAATGAGTTGTTCGGCGTAAGGCTTGTACATTTCTTTGCGCTCTGATTGCACATAGGGGCCGTAGTTGCCACCTAAACCTGGGCCTTCGGTCGGCATGATGCCGCACCATGAGAGTGCGTCCATGATGTAGTCTTGAGCGCCAGGCACAAAGCGGGTTTGATCGGTATCTTCGATGCGGATCAGAAAGGTGCCGTTGTGCTTGAGGGCAAAAAGGTAGTTATAAAGTGCAGTGCGCACTCCTCCCATATGGAGCGGGCCAGTAGGTGAGGGGGCAAAGCGAACGCGAACAGGTACTGAAGACATATAAATGATATAGGATGCAAAGATAGTAATTTGAAAAAGAATCAAGTCAGGAATTGACTTCTATCATGTTTCACGCTGCGAAATAGCCGGAACTTTGTTAAAAATCAAACATCATGACAACAAAAACTTTCATTTACGACCAACATCAAGAAAATCAAGATTGGCTCAAGCGCCTGGACTTCTACAAAGAAGAAATTACGATCTTAAGAGAAAGACTCGAAGAGGTGACTGCCAAGAATAATGCGCCTGATTTTTTAAAACAAGTGGAGCATTTTCAGAATCAATTCATCATCCAACGCAATCATATTGATGAATTGGCGCATCAAATTAAGGCCGATGAAAAACACTTGGTTTCAGAAATTAAGCAGAATCCGGTTGCTGTCGATCACCGCAAATTAGAAAACCATGACGACGAGGCAAATGACATAGGGTATTTTGAAAAGAATTTTGCTGCGCTCAGGGCGGAGTTCAATCAATTTCTAGCCAAATGGATGTAGCTTGTTTAGAGTATAACTTTCTGAGTGCTGCCAAATTCATTTTTTAGAAAATAGAGGCCACTTGGAAAGTTATTTGTTGAGATTTTATTGTCTCCTTTTTGAAGCGTAATTTCTTTTTGAACTTGCCCAATAGAATTAAGGAGTTCGATGCGCAGCACTTGTGAACTTTCAATATAAAGCGTGCTGGCATCTTGGCCTTTCAAGCGCCACGCGTTGGGCTGAAGTGTCGCAATTCCGGCACCGCCATCAAGGTTGATTTTGACAACATAATCCAACACATTGGCACAAGAGTCATCATAAATAGCATAATTGACCAAACCTCTCGTGATGTCGTCATAACCATCTAGGATAAGGTTCTCAATATACGTAGAGTCTTGTGAACAGAAGCAATTGGCATTGACCTGAAAGTTTTTGTCGGTGAGGTTCTGTAGGTTATAACTCGTGTTGTAACAAATGGTGTTGTTTTCAATGAGCGTCGAATTGGGGCTGTAAGCCAAAACAGCCACACCTATATTATTGTTGGTAATGATGTTGTTGGTGAGGGTGCTGTTGTCGCCTAAGCGCACTGCCAAATCGTTGCTGTCAAAAGTACAATTACTGATGTTTGCACCACCGGAGTTATCTATCGCTACGCCGTTGCCCTCAAAATAACAGTTCTGAATAGTGTGGCCATAAGCCTCTGCAAAACCGAAATCGTTATCTATGAATTGGCAATTGCTTACCGTTCCTGGCGAACCAATGATGTTGTTGATATTGCCTTCGAATAAACAGTTATCCACATTGATAGAATTTGACCAAGTGAAAGAACAGAAATTATTGATAAATTGGCAATTGCTTGCAGACAATGAACCGTACAAAATTTGTGCGGCTTGTCCCACGCCGTTGTTTTCGAATAAACAACCATTGTAAGTCATGTCGGCATTGAGTTGGATACTGTAGTTGTTGTTCTTGAACTGACAGTTGGTCCAGACGTAATTGACTCCGGGCTGCGCAATATCGTTGTTGATCCCTTGCCAGCTATCATATAAACGAAAACGATCGAGCTGAACAGTTCCCCCTTGAGACCCTTTGATTCGGATACCTTCCCAAGTTTGCTGACCCAATATACTCGCATCGGTTGTTTTGAAGGTAATTGGCGCCGCATCTGTACCCACCGCAACAAGTGTTCCTCTTACTTCTAAGTAGCGCAAGTTACCCGTATTAAAAGAGTAGTCTGGTGTAACGCGAACTTCTACGCCAGGTTCAATAGTGAGGGTGACCCCCGGAAAAACCACCATAGAGCCAGTCATGAGGTAAGGACTCCCTGCTGTGGTCCAGGTAGTGTTTTGATAAATACCGCCCGAAACGGTCGTTTGAGCGAAGTTGAATTGAGTAAGGGCTAGAAAGAGCGCTGCAATGAATGTGCGATACATAATATGGTTTTTGTGAAATGATAACACCAAAATGCAGGTTATGTTCACTTTAATAAAAGAAAAACGACAATAAAAGAATTAATGCTCATCATTTATTCAAATGGGGTTTAATCAATACAAATGAGCGTATCATACCAAGGGCTAAAGCCGGCCCAAACGCCCAGGCAACCTTTCATGTTAGACGGAATATTGATGGGCGTGGCATACGGATTTGAATTGGCGTCAAGTTGGGCGTCCATGCGGTCGTAATAGAGATAGACAGCAGGGTCCATTTTGGAGAGCTTGACCACCACGCTGTCGCCATAGCGAAAATAGCGGCGATAGGTTTTCAGGTGGGTGCTGTCTTTTCTTTTTAACGGATTTTGAAAATAGAATTCAATCGTTTGTCCGTTGAAAAATTCGTCGGAGAAAATACCGCCTCGCGCCCGCCTGAAAATAGGGTCTAAATCTTCTCCTTGTTCGTTGCGATCAATTCTGCGCACTTCCCAGCGATAGGCGTCTGCGCTGGTATAGGCGTCTGTCAGCCGGGACCAACTGTAGCCGTATTCGATTGAGGCAGGTCTATTTGCACATCTTTGGTGCAAGATAAAACGCCGAGTAGTACTATAATTGCGCTTAAAATATACTTAATCAATGGATGATTTTTTGAAGAAAGTTCATCTTGTGCTCAGAAACCTCTATGGCACCGAGTCTGACACCGGCCCAACCAACCTGATGGATCCAAGTGCTGTGTCCGTCTGGCTGAATAACTTTTGTTGGTCCGTCCATAAAAGTATGGGTGTGTCCGCCAAGGATGAGGTCAATTCCGGAAACTTTTTGGGCGAGCAATACATCGCTCGGTTTGGTTTTGTCTTCGTATTGATAGCCCAGATGAGATAAACAAATGATCAGCTTGCAATGGGCTTGCTTTAATTCTTTGACCACGGCCGCAGCGCTTTCAAAAGGATCTTGCATGGCAATGCCTTCAAAATTACTATGCGGAACAAGGCCGTTGAGGTCTATGCCTAGTCCGAAAATCCCGATCTTATAGCGACCTTTTTCAATGATTTGATAAGGTTGGACCACGGCAGCCATTGGGGTTTGCCCAAAGTTGTAATTGGCATTGACAAACTTGAATTTGGCATGTGTTTGTGCATTCATGAAGCCTTCTACCCCGATGTCAAAATCGTGATTGCCTAAAGTAGCGACATCATAGCCAAGCTCGCTCATGAGTTTCATCTCTAACACGCCGTGAAAGCGATTGAAGTAGGGTGTGCCTTGAAAAAAGTCGCCGGCATCTAGCAGCAGTACATGTGGGTGTTGCTCGCGGTATTGCGCAATCATTGCAGCGCGCGCCACGATGCCCCCTTGATTTGGATATTTGCTGTGGTTTGCTGGCAGCGGATCTATTTGAGAATGCGTGTCGTTGGTATGAAGAATGACCAACTCAGGGTGCTGTTTTCGATTCGTTTGTGCACCTAACCACTTTGGAAGCAGCAAGCCAAACGAGAGCAGCCCAAATTTTTGAAAGAGTTTTCTACGCGTTAGTTTCATTTGCTGTAACGGGGTTGTGCATCTAGGACCAAAACACCTTGGTTTTTTGCAGTTTCTATGAAAATATCGCGCAACAAAATATTGGTTTCTTGTTTTTCAAGTCCTAGAAAAAAGTTCATTTGATCGCCGCCATTGGCCAAGAAGTCGGAGGTCAGTATCCAAATGTATGCATGACTGGATAGCAAACTCGGTATCTGTAACTTTCCATTTTCAAAACTACAATTGGCAATAGGTTCACCGCCACTTTTTAAAAGATACTTTTCAATTTCTGAAATTTTAGAAACTGGTAGATGGATCCATACCAAACGGTTGTCGAAGGGCATTAATTTATAAAAATCGGCAAGTGTGAGCTTGCCAGCTCCAAAACTACTGCGCAAACCACCTGTGTTCAAGAGGCAGATGACCGGTTCGCTCAAACGCTTGTTGGCCGTTTGAGAACTCAGTACGGCATCGGCGCACCAATTCATGAGATTGGATGAAGGTCGACTGAGTACGAGCGCCTCAGGAGTAGTTGCAACGAAGGCATCAAATTCAGTATAAAGGGTGTCCTGATAAGGTGCTAAGAAGGCGCCTATGTTGGCATGAACCGCTGACGTATCTTGAACTGGTTTTATTTCTTGGACAGTAAGCGCTTGAATTTGGAAGGTAGGGGTAAAACGAGCAGAGCAAGCCATTAGGCTTGCTCCGACAGTGATATACAAAAAATGTTTTGTCATTATTCAATCACGAACTCGCGTTTGACCTGACCGTGTTTGGTTTCAACGGTAAGGAAATAGACACCTGATTTAAATGTGTGAATTGGCAAGGCCAATACAGGAAGTTGTAGGTTTTGATTGCTGCTCACCTGACGCCCTTGGATGTCGTGGATTTCGTAAGCAAGGATATCGAGCCCATTGACCTGTGCATAGAGTGTTTGTGATGCTGGCACTGGGAAAACAGAGAAATTCTGATCTAATTTTTCTGAAAGACCCATGTCGCAGGTTAGGTAACTCATGTTAGAGAAGTTGATATGACAAGCAAAATAAGCGGAATCAATAAACGGATTGCGGTTACCTTGTAGTACTGCAACGTATTCGTGGCGCGCGATTTCGTAGTTGTCTGGGGCGTCGGCGAAATGCCAAGTTTTGAGTGACTCTTGGCTTTGGTTTGCAGGAAGCTCCCAAGTATTGCCAGACTGACCGTTGTAGCAAGTAGCCATGTAGAAAATCGAACGCGCAGCGTTTCCTTTTTGCTCGGCACGCGGTTCGTAAACCAATTGATTGCCACTGTAGCCCACACGACCTTCTAAGTAGGTAAAGACGACATTGCCATCGATATCCATCAAAGGAAGGTTACTGCGCGGCGTATTGGCTTGTTGAAGGTTGGTTGGCCAGAGGTTGTGTTGGTCGTTGTATTCTTTTTGCTCTGGGTTATCGCATGGGAAGGTGGGCATCCAAGAGTGTGAGTAAGTGTGCTCGCGTGAATAGCCAAGAGCAGTCCAGGTAAATGGATCGTTGAACACTTTGCGCTCTCCTGAATACACACATTCAACATAAGACTGACCATTAGTGGTGTCGCGCACCTCGTATTGGTTCATCATGGTAGTAAGGTAGTTGTAGTATGTAATAGATGTGTGTGGATTGATCAAAGCGCTGAGGTCAGTTAAGAACGAACTTGAACCCGATTGAATACCATTGTAGTAATTACCTATTTGGCTACCCAAAGTTTGCCAAGTTGCACCAGCTGGTACGGTTTGGTCGTAGTTTTGGAAGCCGTCCGGCCCATTGAATGCAAAGATGGCAAAAGCATAGCTTGTATTGGCGAGTACGTGTCTTGGTGAAAACGCAGTACCTGAGCCCACGTATGCTACTTTTGCGTTGCCAATGACATCTCCTCTTTTGTAGGTTGTGCCGTCTAAGGGGTAACCTTGAACAGGGGACGCGGCATCACCTTCTTTCCAAAGCACTAGGTATTTTTCTGCTCCAGATGGCGTGAATTCACCAACTAATTTGTAAGGTGTAGTGACACTCCAAAGAATGGAATTCGATTCTGGATTAACTGGTTCTGTGGCCAAGTTGTTGGTACCGATGCCATATAAGTTGATGATATATGGGTTTTCGTCGGAGTCATCGTTGGCAATAGAAAGGGTAGCCAAACGAGAACCTGTTCCGCTTGGTGTAAAGTTGAGTGTTACGTTTTGGCTGCTGGTGCCACCTACCACAAGATTCGCATTGCAAGTAAATTCTGCCGCGTTTGTGCCACTGAAGCTAGAGCCAGAAACGGTAAGGTTTTGCACACCGTAGTTTTCAATGGTGATGGTTGTAGCGCTTGTGTTGCCAACCACGTAGGTGTCTCCTGAAAGCACGCTGTTGCCGTTGATTTTGATATTGATTTCTCTCGCTGGCGCAACATATGTAAAGATATCTTGTGTGGTGCGCGGAATCAATTGATAGTTGGCATTGAACTGTCCCAGCAGACCAATGATGGTGATTGGGCCAGTTGGAATAGCAGAACCGTCTATGTTGGTGGTGCCGTTGATGCGTACATCGAAGGTATTCGATCCATCAAACACCTGAACGGTACTGTTGCCAGAAGCAAAATTACCTGTTTGAACAAAGTTGACGTTGTCTAGACGTACCAATTGCCCTTCGAGGTTTTCACCTGCGCTTGGGATAGGAATGATGAGCGCAGCTGGTTGGATCACGGCTTGGCCATGATTGGTAAATGAATTAGTCGGCGAAAGCTCAAGTAAGCCACTGAATTCAAACAAAACACCTGTGGCAGTAATAGAATCACCTTTTTGAACGGTGTTTAAGGTTGTTCCGTAACAGGCAATGCCTGCTGTCCCGTCTTGGATGTAACGAATGGGGCCGAGTTCGCTACCATTTGTGACAACACCTGAAACGGTAACGGTTTGGCCAATTCCTAAGTTGCGAACTTGGGCAATGGACTGCGCAAATGCTTGTTGTCCGAGTGCCAATAGCGCGAGATTGAATAATAATTTTTTCATAGTTAGAATTGTATTGCGAGATTGATATTGAAGCGCAAGCCCTGGCCAAACATAACGGTGGCCGAACGCGCATCGAATTGATCGTAGATGCCATTTGCATTGTTAGTGGCATCAGAGATAAATGAGGTATTCAAAAGATTGGTAATCGAGCCACCCACGCTGAATTGTTTGTAGCGGTAACCAGCAAAAATATTGATCAGGGAATAAGAAGGGATTTTCCAGGAATCGCGTCCGCCGTTGCTTCCTTGTAAAGAGAAAGGATCAAAATTGGCATAGTAGCGGTCAAAGAATTGTCCTTGAATTTTGATGTATGCATTTTTGATAGGTTCGTAGCGCAGAGAGACGGCCATTGCTGTTTGGGCAGCATCGCCAACGTGTACACCCTTGGCATCAAAGGTGAACTCCAAGGAGTCGTATTGCGGAATAAACACTGTTTTGCTCGAGTTCCAGATCCAGTTACCCAATGAAAACATGAAATCAAAGGATAGCTTCGGGGAGATTTCCCAGGCTACATCGACTTCTTGACCCATGTGAATGGCATCCATGCCGTTGATATTGACGCGGATAAATTCCGTAGGATCGTTGGGGTCTGGTACCGCTACACCGTATGGGAAAGGTTTGTTTTTCCAGTTGGTGTAGTAAGCGTTATAGTTGATGCCAAAATGCTTGGTTGCATAGTGGTAGCCACCTTCAGCTGAGTAGATGATTTCGTTGACGATTTCGCCAAAGAAGCTATTGGTGTTGTTGTCGATGACGTTTGAGAACTGAGGCGTGCGGTTGAGGTAACCAAGATTACAATAGACGTCATGGTATTTATTGAGTTTGTAGCTCAGACCACCTTTGATTGTTACGCCTGGTATGTATTTCCAATCAGTAGCAAAGTATTGCAAGCCTTCCGAACCAGCGTGATAGGTTTGGCCGTTGTATTGAATGGTGTCAAGTGCTCCGATGCGCAAGGTAGTATCGCCGAGGTCGAGCACTTTGCGTTGAAAGTAGTCTATACCTTTATAGCCATTGAGTACTCCGGATACATTGGCAAACCAATTGATGCGCTCTCCATTGTGTTCCAACTGACCAAAAACCCCTGCGTAAGTAACGACTCCGTCGCGGTCGGCATTGAACGTGTTTTTGGCAATTTTGTCGCCGACGCGTTGCATTGGATCGGCATCATTGAAGTTGGCAGTGCTGACAAAGTAGTCTGCACCCAACAAGTTGGTGATCACTTGGTAATGGCGTCCTTCGTAATACCGGTAGTCTAGACCGCCTGAAATAGTTGTTTTTTTGGAGTATTGGTAGTTGAATTGCCCTAAATAACCCAGCCAAAAATGGTTGTTCATGCTAGCCAATAAGATTTGACTGGCTTTGATTTCTGTTGGCGAGTAAATGGGGTCGATGTTGGGTGTGCCAAAAAGTGAATTCACTTGGTTTTCGGTGATCATTTGATCCCAGTCAATGGTTGAATTGCTATCTCTCAAGATGGCAGAAGAATTGAAAATACTGGTGCCTCCACCGCGGCCAATAGAGAGATAGGCTAGGTTGGAAATATCTAGTTTGTCATTGACCGACCAAAAATCTTTGAGTGTGATTTGTGGTTTGTTGTAAAAATTTCCACGTTCATTTAAAATTTCTTGTTCGCCATTTGCATTGGTCACATAACCCCAGTGTTGGTTGTAGCGAATGCCCATGTCGTTGAGTACAAGCGTAGAATCAAAAGCAACACCTAGATTTTGTGAACGATTGGCATCCCAGTATTGAATGCTTTGGTTGTAGGAGCGCTGGCCATGTTTTTGAGGTGCGGCAAAGGCTGAAAGCGTGATAAGGTGTTTGTCTAGGCGCTTCGATATTTTGGTGTAGCCAAAAAATCCTTGAGTGGGTGTGCCATCTACCCAACCTTGGCCTTGTTTGTATGAAGCTGAAAAGGTGAGCCCCCAGCCCGAAGCCGTCATGCCTGTGTTGTAAGAAAGCGAACTGCGCAAGAAATTGCCTGTTGCGTATTCTTGCTTGAAACTACCGCCTTTTTTTGTGCCTACGCCTTGCGTGATGATATTAATAGTACCACCAATTGATGGCATGGCAATTTTGGTAGCGCCAAGACCGCGCTGCACTTGCATTTGGGAGGTGATGGCATCGAGGCCAAACCAATTGGACCAATACACCGCGCCGTTTTCCATGTCGTTGACCGGAACGCCGTCTATCATGACGCCCACGTTGCGTTGGTCGAAACCGCGCACATTGATGCGCGCATCGCCGTCGCCGCCACCTTGATTCGTGGCATATACACCAGCCGTTCCATTGAGGAGCATCGGTAGGTCTCGAGAAGCGAGTTCTTCGTTGATTTTTTTGGTGTCAATTTTGGTGACTGCCACCGGAACATTCTGGCCGCGAACGAGGTTGCCAATCACGCGGACTTCGCGTTCTTCTTGGGTAGCACGAATGCTAAAGTTTTGGACTACGGCAGCCTGGTTCAATTGGATGTCGTAGCGCAGCGTGTCGTTGATGGGAAGAGAAAATACCAACTGGTATTTGCCGTAAGGAATGTTGAGTAGTTCGTAAGCGCCCAAATCATTGGTAGCGACCCTCGTAACAGCAGTTCCTTGATTGAGTAGCGTAATTTTTGCGCCGGCAACAGGAGTGTCGCCAGGAGACATTACAGCTTTTCCGCTAATCTTTCCTTTTTGCTGAGCCATAGAGAGCACAGGGAGCGCTGCAAGCAGCGCGAATAAGAAGAGACGCATCTTAGCGAATGATGACTTTGTGTAGACTTTGCTCGCCTGAATTGGAAGTAAGGCGCAAGAAATAAACCCCTTGGTAGTTGTCTAGGTTGATTTCGACAACTTGTTGAGCGCTTGTAATGTTCAATTCTTTGACTTGCTGACCAAGGGCAGAAATGACTTGAATTTTGCGCACTTCGTTTTGTGTTTTGACAAAAACTACACCATTGCTTGGATTCGGATATACGCTCGGGCTTTGTTTGGTTTGGGCATTGAGGCCAATAGAGTTACAGTCGCATTCGTGCGTTCCAAGTGAAGACCAGTTGCCATCGAGAATTGGGTTGCCGCTGGTACCGTAGAGTGTATCGCCATTGGCGTCTAGGCGAACAATGACCGGTGGAATGCTGTCCCAGTCTAGGAGTGGGTCAAAAAAGGATGGGTTCGCGGTCTGACCTTTCAAAATGGTGTTTTTGCGAATGAGGCTATGATCTTTGGTGAGCAAGACACCAAGGCCAGTGCTATACGGGAATTGAGAAGACCAAGCGCCGTCGTTGCCAGAAGAAGTTCCTGTTTCGTTGGCAGGGTTTTCTCCAATTTTGCCAAATACGTCTACGATCGCAAAACCTGTAACGTTGGTGGCGTTGATCACCGCTGTTGCGCTAGAAGGCAAGGTGCCTTTTGCCAATAAAAGGGCATCGTTGCCGTTCCAATACCAGGCATTGGACGCGTTGTAGTCAGCGCAGTAAAAGCCATCAGCTCTTGCTTGAAGTGAATCCCAAACTGGGGCTTCTTGGCCAGTGCCGTTCGGGTCAAGTTTTTCAATGACACCAACATAAACACCTTTGGCAGGAACTGTTCCTGAAAGTTGAATGGAGTTTGCAACAGTTGCTGTTGTAGCACCGTTTGAGTAACGGCTTACAAAGTACCCTGAAAGATTGATAGGGTTGTTGGTAGGGTTGTAGATCTCTAAAGCTTTGTTGTTTGACCAACCTTCCACGTATTCAGAAATGAAAAGTTCGTTACAAGTGTTTTGTGCGTTGGCACCTACAAACAAAAAGAAGGATAAAAAAAGTAGTGTTTGCTTCATGATGTTAAGTTTAAATCAACTGACAATCAGCTTGGTGTTAATGATTTCTTTTTAATGGTTTCAGCACAAAGGAGGCATCAAGGAGGACATCAAAAAGTTTGTACAAATTTAAAGCATTTACATTTAAAAATGCAAGTCTTTTACAAAAAGTGAAATCATTTCTTTGTGAAGCAAACATGAAGTATGCATTATGTCGAATTCTATGTAATTTTAGGATTCCATTTTAGCCATCAATATCACCTTTCATGAAGACTTTATTTTATTTATTCCTATTCACTTTTCTGCAAATCACATTGTTTGCCCAAGACTTAAGTATCGAACGCATTTGGCGCAATTATGAATTTAGTGCCAAAGGTGGAAGTTCGTATCAAATGATGAACGATGGCTTGCATTTTGTCGAAATGAATGAAAATGGCGACATCGTGAGGGGCCTTGTTGCCGATGATCAACTTGAAAAAACAAAGCTGCTCGTCCCGAAGTCGCGTTTGATTTATAACGACCAACCCATAGCTGTGGCAGGTTATGAATTCAATGCCAACGAGCAAAAAGTATTGCTCTGGACGGCTCCTAAAGCAATTTATCGCCGCAGTTTTGAAGCGTTTTACTTTCTATACGACCTCAACACGCAAAAATTAGAGGCCCTCGACGCTGAACACGCGCCTCAAACTTTAGCTGAATACAGTCCGGATGGTAAAAAAGTGTCGTTTATTCACGGCAACGACCTTTTTATCAAAGATTTGGCAACAGGTAAGGTGCGCAAAGTAACCGAAGACGGCAAGCGCAATAAAATCATCAATGGCACCACAGATTGGGTCTACGAAGAAGAATTTGCTATTACCAAAGCCTATGGTTGGTCGCCAGATAGCCGCTACATTGCATTTTTAAAGTTTGACGAGCGCGAGGTGCCCGAATTTCAGATGGCCATGTACGGAGAGTTGTATCCAGAGCAATACAAATACAAGTATCCAAAAGCTGGCGAGGTGAATAGCAAAGTGACTTTACATTTACTAGATGTCAAGAGTGCTAAAATTCAACAGGTCAAATTGGATACCTATGAATACATTCCAAGGCTCAATTGGTCGGGTCAATCCAATCAACTGGTCGTTCAGACCATGAACCGCCACCAAAGCGAATTGAATTATTGGTTTGTTGCTTGCACGGACAACAAAGTAAGTACGCGTAAATTTTATACCGAAACGGCGAGTACTTATGTGGAGGTCGACAACAATTTGGTCTTGTTAGCCAATGGCAAAGGCCTGATCAGAACGAGTGAGCAAAGTGGTTTTAATCACCTTTATCTTGTCGGGTTTGACGGAAGTTCAACGGCCATTACAAAAGGAGAATGGGATGTTATTGAATATCTAGGCATTGACGAAGCGCAAAACTTACTGTATTACGCGAGTGCTGAGCCAGGCGCCATATATAAGTCAATCTATTCTATCCGACTCGATGGAACGGATCAAAAAATGATTTCAAATGCTTACGGCTACCACAACGCAACCTTTTTAAAAGGCATGAAATACTTCATCCACAGTTATTCCAATGCCAACACACCGCCTGTCATTACATTGCGCAAAGCCAATGGCGAGCTCGTTCGCACGCTTGAAGATAACGCTGCCCTTGTGGACAAAATGAAAAATGAACGCTTGAGCCGAAAAACATTTTTAACCATCACCACGTCTGATATCGACCTAAATGCATCTTTGATCTTGCCAGTCAATTACAATCCGGCAAAAAAGTACCCGGTGTTTGTCAATGTTTATGGTGGGCCTGGGCACAACGAAGTCTTAGACAGCTGGGATGGCAACGACTATTTCTTTCACCAGCTTTTGGCGCAAGAAGGGTATATCGTCTTGAGCATTGATCCGCGCGGCACGCAATACAGAGGTGCAGATTTTAAAAAATCGACTTATTTGCAACTGGGCAAACTCGAAATTCAAGATGTCTTGGCCGCCACCAAAGTTTTTGCACAGCGCCCAGACGTAGATGCGTCGCGCTTGGGTATCATGGGCTGGAGTTACGGAGGCTTTATGTCTTCTCTAGCCATGACAAAAGGCCAGGGCTTGTTCAAGGTAGGGATTGCAGTAGCTCCCGTCACCAATTGGCGTTTTTATGACAACATCTATACCGAGCGCTTCATGCGCACGCCGCAAGAAAACCCGAAAGGTTACGACGACAACTCGCCCATCAATTTCGCTAAAGATTTACAGGGTAAGTACTTTTTGATCCACGGTGCAGCCGACGACAACGTGCACTACCAAAATAGCATGGAAATGATCAGTGCTATGGTCAAGGCCAACAAGCAATTCGACCTCTTTATATATCCCAATAAAAATCATGGCATCTACGGAGGGAATACCCGCAATCACTTATTTAACATGATTCACACTTATATTCTAGAAGAACTTTAAACTTTCACCTTTATTAATAGTTTTTATGAGCAATGTTGTACATCATTTGCACTTTCTTTTGTAATTTAGGCACACATTTATCAAACGACATATTTCCACCACATGAGTGAAACAGCCAAAATCGAACTCGACGGCAAAGTATACGAACTTCCCGTTGTAGTCGGCACAGAAAACGAAAAAGCAATCGACATCTCCAAATTGCGCGATTTAACCGGTTACATCACCTTAGATACCGGCTACAAAAACACTGGTGCTACCAAAAGTGCCATTACTTTTTTAGATGGTGAAGAAGGTATCTTGCACTACAGAGGTTATTCAATCGAACAACTCGCCGAAAAAGCATCTTTTATCGAGGTGGCTTATTTGCTCATTTATGGCAATTTGCCAACGCAGACCGAGCTAGATTCTTTCCAAGATAGCATCTGCAAGCACACGCTTGTCCACGAAGACATGAAGCAGTTCTTTGAAGCGTATCCGTCTAAAGCGCATCCAATGGGTGTACTTTCTTCTATGGTGGCTTCTTTGGCAACTTTCTATCCAGAATCGCTCGATCCGAATCGCAGCCCTGAGGCCAAAAACCTGACCATCCACCGCTTATTGGCCAAGTTGCCAACATTAGCAGCGTGGTCTTACAAAAACCTGATCCGTCATCCGTTCATGTACCCGCGCAATGAATACGATTATTGCAAAAACTTCATGTATATGATGTTCTCGATGCCAACCCAAGACTACCACGTAGATCCAGTTGTCATCGACGCCCTCAATAAGCTCCTCATCTTGCACGCAGACCACGAACAAAACTGTTCTACTTCTACAGTGCGCATCGTCGGTTCTTCGCAAGCCAACCTTTATTCTACCGTTTCTGCAGGTATTTCTGCACTTTGGGGTCCGCTACACGGTGGCGCCAATCAAGAAGTGATCGAAATGCTTGAGCGCATTCACGCCGACGGCGGAAACGTAGACAAATGGGTTGCCAAAGCAAAAGACAAAGAAGATCCATTCCGCCTCATGGGCTTTGGTCACCGCGTCTACAAAAACTTTGACCCGCGTGCCAACATCATCAAAAAAGCCTGCGACGACGTCCTCGAAAAATTAGGTGTCAACGATCCACTTTTGGCCATCGCTAAAAAACTAGAGAAAGTAGCCCTAGAAGACGAATACTTCAAAGCGCGCAACCTCTATCCAAACGTAGATTTCTACTCTGGTATTATTTA
Source organism: Bacteroidota bacterium (assembly GCA_041168605.1). GTDB lineage: Bacteria > Bacteroidota > Bacteroidia > Flavobacteriales_D > Crocinitomicaceae > UBA952. Next base: position 16,296 of record JBEEKN010000015.1, read on the forward strand.
CAAGGCATTGGGTATCCCAACCGAAATGTTTACAGTGATGTTTGCTATTGGCCGCCTTCCAGGTTGGATCGCCCAATGGAAAGAAATGACCGAAAACAAAGAGCCAATCGGGCGCCCGCGTCAGATCTACACAGGTCAAACCAATCGCAACTACGTTCCAATTGAGCAGCGTTAAGCGCTCAGTTCAACAATTAGAAATAAAAAAGGCGCTCAATTGAGCGCCTTTTTACCTTGAAATAATTCGTATTTCCTGAATTCACATTCAATATCGCCGTTGAACACGCGGTGTTTTTGCGAAGCCTTGAGGCCGATTGCATGAAAGCCTTCGACGGTTCCGCTAATGACACACGCTTTGCTGCCGGTCATTTCGTGCTTGAGCCAAGTTCCGAAAGCGCCATAGAGTTCTTCGACGTCTGTGGAGAGTCTTTCGTCGTAGGGTGGGTTGGTCAGGATAAACACTGGCGGCTCAATTTTGAGTTTGTCAAAAGGAGCGGAGTGTACCTCCACAAAACGACCGAAAGAAAAAGTGCGGAGGTTTCTGCGCGCCTTCAAAACCATTTCATCTGAGATGTCTCCGCCAATGATGCGACAAGGCAACTCCCTGACAATGCGCGGTGCGTTTTGGTAAATTTCTTCCCAGCAATCGGCGTCGTAGTTTTTGAGGTTTTTAAAGGCGTAGTGCTGTCTTTCGATGTTACTTGGAATGCCACTGGCCAAAAGCGCAGCTTCAACAAGCAAAGTACCAGAACCACAGAAAGGATCTACAAAGGTTTGCTTGCGGTCCCACCCAGACAGTCTGATCAGGCAGGCTGCCACTACTTCGTTGAGCGGGGCAGGTCCGACCGCTGTGCGGTAGCCGCGCTGAAACAACGGAATGCCGCTCGTGTTCACCGAAAGGGTCACTTCTTTGTCTTTGATGTAGAGGTCTAGCAGGACGCTCGGTTTTTTGACATCGATATTGGGCCGCTCGTTGGTTTTGTCTTTGAAGACATCGACAATGGCGTCTTTGATGAGTAAAAACGGATAATGGGTGTTGTTAAAAATTGGGGAAAAGATGGCGCCTTTGATTGCGAATGTTTTGTGGACTTCAAAAAGTTCGTGCCACTTGACCCTCAGCGCGCGTTTGTAGAGATCTTCTTCGCTTTGGATATAAAATTTGTCGATCTCTACCAATACAGAGATGGCGCAACGGCAATATAAGTTGAGTTTGTAGACATCGGCCCAGGTTCCTTTGATCTGAACAGCTCTGTTGAGCAGCTCGACTTCAGGATAGCCAAGTTCGTTGAGTTCTTCGGCTAGGATGGCCTCGAAGCCAAAAAAACTTTTGAGTGTGATGGTGAGCAGGGGGCTTTTTGGGCTGGGTTGTGGATGCATTATTTTGGGATTCGTTAACTTTGTACAAAAGAACGAATTTGTCGAAGACCAAATACCTCTTGCCCTTCCTTTTTTTTACGTTGCAGTTGTTCGCACAGCAGCGTCAGCGTGTGGGTGTGGTCTTGAGTGGTGGCGGAGCCTCGGGTGTAGCGCATGTAGGCGTACTCAAAGCGCTCGAACAACATCAAATTCCAATCGATTATATTGTAGGTACTTCTGCCGGTGCGTTGGTGGGTGCCATGTATGCCTGTGGCTATTCTCCTGAAGAAATTGAAGCCTACGTGCTCTCGGAGTCTTTTCAACTGATGGTAAAAGGCCAAGAAGAGGCCGATCAGCAGTTTTTGTTTTATCAAGATGCGTCGAGCGCGTCAATGTTCAATTTTACGGTTTCACAAGACAGCATCCTTCAAAAATCTTTGCCGCTCGCTTTTGTAGACCCCACGTACCTCGATTACGAGATGCTCAAAATCTTTGGCCGCACGAGTGTCTCTGTACATGACGACTTCAATCAGCTTTTTGTACCTTATCGCTGCGTGGCTTCTGCCGTAGAGACCAAAAAAAGTGTGGCTTTTGCCCATGGCAAGCTCAATCAAGTGGTGCGCGCCTCCATGACCTTTCCGCTGTATCTCAATCCGATTCGGGTCGATGGCGTGTTGTATTTTGACGGCGGCCTTTACAACAACTTTCCGATAGACGTGCTGTACAATGATTTTCAGCCCGACTTCATCATCGGCAGCAATGTATCTAAAAATTTGGCGCCGGTCTCGGAACGCGATTTTCTTGGTTTACTGACCAGCATGATGACCACCCCAACCAACTACGCCATGCCGTGTGCTGAAGGCATCATTATTGAGCCCAACACAAAAGTAGGCACCTTTGATTTTGCCGATGTGCAGCAAGCCATTCAAGATGGTTATCAAGCGGCTACAGCCCAGATGGCTGACATTCTCAAATACGTGAGTGCCCGCGCAGATTCGGCTGAGCTCGCTCAAAAAAGACAACTTTTCAAGGCGCAACTCATTGCGCTACGGATCAATGAAGTACGCTCGAGTTCAGATAAAAGACAAGACCTTCCTTTTGTAAGAAATTCAATCCTACCTAAATACAGCAAGCAGGTTTTGGATCAAGCCGAACTAGAAAAACGCTATTTCAAGACGCTCTCGGCGTCGTACTTTAGTTTTGTATCGCCTGTCTTGGAAAGAGGTCTAGACTCGGCTATCATTCTGAAGTTGAAGGTCAATAAAGCCAATGCGTTTCGCGTCGATTTCGGCGGCCTCATGTCTTCTAGAGCCATCAATACCGGCTATTTGAGTTTGGCTTACCGCAGGGCGGGCTATGTCGGGCAACGACTTGAAGTTGCTTCTTACTTTGGTAAGTTTTACGGTTCGGGAAAGGTCAATTACGAATTGGTGATACCGGGCAGCGTTCCGGTTTCCTTGAGCGCTTACTTGGTGCTCAATCGCTGGGATTACTTCAAGAGTTTTGCCACTTTTTTTGAAGACGTCAAACCTTCGTTTTTGGTGCAAGAAGAACGATATACGGGGCTTCAGCTCAAAATCCCAACCGGAAATCATGCCGTATTTACCGCCAACACCCGCATGTTTTGGCTAGACGACTCCTATTACCAAACAGCCAACTTTACCAAAGAAGACACCGCAGATTACACCTCCTTTATTGGGGAGAGCATTCGGGTAGCATTTACACAAAACACACTCAACCGCAAGCAATTTGCCAGTTCGGGAAGTTTTTTTGAGTTCAAGGCGAGTTATGTGCGCGGCAAAGAACTGACGTATCCGGGCTCTACGTCTATCATAGACGACACCAGCAGCAAAAACCACAAATGGCTCAGTATTCAGCTAGAGTTGTTGAGTTTTCCTTTTCAAAAGAAGCAAAAAGTTAATTTCGGCCTGCACTTCAAGTCGGTGCTCAATAGCCAATCGCTCTTTGCCAATTATACCGCGAGTATGCTGGCGCTCCCTGGCTTGAATGTCTTGCCAGACCTCGACACCTATTTTATTGCGGCATACCGCTCTACACAATACGCATGTTTGGGAACGCAGCTCATTGTGAGTCCGTTCAAAAACATAGACCTCCGGCTAGACGCCTATGCTTTTTTGCCCATCATTCAGTTGGTGCTCAATCCGGACGGCACTTTTACCTACGCCAAACCGCTAGATGGCAGAAGTATTTTGACGGCAGGCCATGTCATTTACCATTCTCCTGTAGGGCCAGTTCGGGCCACACTCAATTACTTACCTAAATACGCCCAGCCTTTTCAATTTCAATTGAGTTTTGGCTACCTTTTATTTAATGAACGCGCAATTCGCTAACAACATGACAAACAAATTTATCCTCAACGGTATTCAGCAAATGGGCATAGGTGTGCCCAACGTACAAGAAATTTGGTCTTGGTACCGCCAAGCATTTGGGCTAGACGTCCGCATTTTTGAAGAAGCGGCACCTGCTCCGCTCATGACGCGCTATACGGGCGGAGTTGTTCACCACCGAACAGCTACCTTGGCACTCAATATGGCCGGTGGTGGTGGCTTTGAGATTTGGCAATTTACGTCGCGCCCTACCGAAAAGCCTGCTTTCGAACCCCAACTCGGCGACTACGGCGTTTTTATCTGTAAAATCAAGTCAGAAGACGTGCGCCACACCCAACAGCATTTGGCGCAAATGGGCGCAAATGTCAGTGCTGCTCACCAAGACCCCGCAGGGCGCTGGACTTGTTATGTCCAAGATCCGAACGGCAATTATTTTCAGATTGTTGAGGGCCGCTCTTGGTTTACCGCCTCCAAGCATCCTTCCAAATGTGGCGGTGTTGCTGGGGCTGTAATTGGCGTTTCCGATATGGACAAAAGCCAGCGTTTTTACCAAGATTTGCTCGGTTATGAGCAAAAAGTCTATGATGAAGCACAGGTTTTTGCCGATTTTGATTTTTTACCAAGAGGGAAGGAAGCATTCCGCAGAGTGTTGCTTTCGCATCCGAAAGTGCGCGGTGGCTACTTTGCTCAATTATTGGGAATTACGGAAATTGAATTGGTCGAGTTAAGTTCAAAAACAGCCGCCCGACAAATTTTCGAGAACCGTTTCTGGGGAGACTGGGGCTTTATTCACCTTTGCTTTGATGTGCAAGGAATGAATGCGCTTAAAATGCGTTGCGACGAATTTGAAACGCCGTTTACAGTAGACTCCGATAATTCTTTTGACATGGGCGAGGCTGCAGGCCGTTTTGCTTACATCGAGGATCCGGATGGCTACTGGATTGAATTTGTAGAAACGCACAAAGTGCCTATTTTCAAGAAACTCGGTCTGTATCTGAACCTCAAGCAAGGTCGCGCGCCGAAGCATTTGCCTAAATGGATGCTCAAGGCTTTGGGCCTCAATCGGGTTAAATAAGTTTTAAAGTAGTCTTTTTACTTTTTAGAGCAGTCCTTTTACGCGCAAGAATTCATCGAGGCTTTCGATGTCAGAGAATAACACTTCTCTGGCTTTGCTGCCTTGGAAGGGTCCAATGATATTCATACCTTCTAGCTGATCTACAATGCGGCCGGCACGGTTGTACCCAAGCTTGAGCTTGCGTTGCAGCAAACTCGCTGATCCCTGCTGATTGATGACCACAATACGCGCAGAGTCTACAAACATGTTGTCGATTTCATTCATATCGATGTCGCCGCTGGCCTCTGAACCTTCTGGTACGTATTCTGGTAAAATGAGCGCTTCTGGATACGCGCGCTGTGCGCCAATGAAGCTACAGATGTCTTCTACTTCTGGGGTATCGACAAAACCACATTGCAAGCGCTTCATTTCGGAGCCCGTAGAGATGAGCATGTCTCCGCGGCCAATGAGCTGATCGGCGCCCGAGGCATCTAAAATGGTGCGCGAATCGATTTTTGACAAAACCCTAAAGGCAATACGCGCCGGGAAGTTCGCTTTGATCATACCGGTAATGACGTTCACAGACGGGCGCTGCGTGGCCACAATGAGGTGAATACCAATGGCGCGGGCAAGTTGGGCAATACGGGCAATCGGGTGCTCCACTTCTTTGCCAGCAGTCATGATGAGGTCGGCAAATTCGTCGATGAGTACCACAATGTACGGTAGGTAACGGTGTCCTTTTTCTGGGTTGAGCCTGCGCGCAATAAACTTCGCGTTGTATTCTTTGATGGTTCTGACGCTGGCATCTTTGAGTAGCTCGTAGCGGTCGTCCATTTCGATACACAGCGAGTTGAGGGTATTGACAACCTTCGACGTGTCTGTGATGATCGCATCTTCTTCGCCCGGAAGTTTGGCCAAGAAATGGCGTTCAATTTTATTGAATAAGGTCAATTCGACTTTCTTCGGATCGACCAACACAAACTTGACTTGCGCTGGGTGTTTTTTGTATAGGATGGAAATCAGAATGGCATTTAAGCCCACCGACTTACCTTGACCTGTAGCACCCGCCACTAACAAGTGGGGCATTTTGGTGAGGTCAAACACGTAGGTTTCATTGGTAATGGTTTTGCCCATTACAATTGGCAGCTCGCCGTCGAAATGTTGGAATTTATCGGAGGCAATGAGCGAGCGCATGGAGACCATCTCTGGATTGGAGTTCGGTACCTCAATACCGATGGTGCCTTTGCCTGGAATCGGCGCAATGATGCGGATGCCGAGTGCCGAAAGGCTGAGCGCGATGTCGTCTTCGAGGTTTTTGATTTTAGAAATCCGGACGCCGGGCGCAGGAACAATTTCGTAAAGGGTAACGGTTGGCCCTACAGTGGCCTTGATTTTAGCGATGTCTATTTTGTAATGTGATAGCGTCTCGACAATGCGGTCTTTGTTGTTTTCGAGTTCTTCTTTACTCACCGCTATACCGGTCGAGACATATTCTTTCATGAGCTCCAGCGGAGGAAGCAGGTAGCCTTCGAGGTCTTTGGTGGGATCGTATTCGCCGTGCTCACTAACCAACTGGCTGGCCAAGATATCTTCGTCGGCAACCGGTAGCTTGACGGGTGGTGCCACAACCGGGTCTTCGCCTAATTCGATTTCAAAATCTGAACTCAGGATGTTTTCCTCCACTGGAGCAACGGGCATGTCCTTCTTGACCTGCACAATGAGTTCGCTTTCTTCGTCAAAAATATCATCGTCGTCGCCGTCGTCAAAAACTACTGGGTGCGAGATGTCGTCGGCTTTGATTTGGTCTTCTTTGATGGTGTTCACCACATAAATGTCATCAAAAGGCGCTGCGGCATCAGCCATAGGTTGGTCGGCTTCCATTTCGGCGCTTTCTGCTGTGCCAAACAAGCGTTGAAGCAGCGCGCGATAGTTCGGGCTAAATTGTAGGGAGGTCAGGACAAAAAAGGCAATGACATGCATAAAAAGCGTACCGAAACCACCAAAAGTGAGTTGCAGCCATTCGTTGGTGAAAAACCCAAAGGCACCACCTGCATAACTGATTTGCGGACTAAAAAAGCCCAAGAAGATGGAACCCCAGAGCACATAGCTGATCACGATGCTCGTGGTGCGCACCAAAGGCACTAATGCGGTTCCGAATAAAATTTTAAATCCGCCAATAAATAAAAGAAACACGAGGCCAAAAGAGGGGAGGCCAAAACCGCGGTGAATGAGTAGGTGAGAGGTCCAGGCGCCAAATTTACCCAACCAGTTTTCTACGGCTGGCAAATCGGAATTGAAGATGTACGCCACAAAACTGCGGTTCAGGAGTTGGTCTTGGTCTTTGGCCCAAGTGAAAAGGTAAGAGACGCAAGCCAAAAATAAATAGATGCTGAGCAAACTCAGAACGGCACCTGAAAAAAGCTTGATTTTAGGCAAGTTGAGGCGTTCGAGCAAGCCTATTTTGGGCAGGTTTTTGCGCGTAGCCTGAGCTGTTTCTTTCGGACGCTGTGGTTCTTCTTCGCGTTTTTTTGGTCGCGGAGTGCTAGTTGCTTCGGTTTTTGGAGCAGGTTTAGCGGCTGATTTAGGGATGTATTCGTTTTCTTCCATGAGGCTTTAGCGTCTAATCAAACGAAAATACGGCAAAGGGTCACATGAAAATTGAAAGCAGAGCAAACCTATAAACAGCAAGCTGTTAGTTAATCTTGGTTGGGGCTATTTTGGTTGGTTTGCGACCACTCCAAAAAGGCCTCTAAAGGCAGCACTTTGTATTTTTTATCCGGGACAAATAACGAAAACGGTGGTTGTCGGCGGTCTACTTTTTGGAGCTCAAAGGCCATGTAGCCAAAGTCTGTTGGGATTTGTCCTTTGACCGGCAAACCGGGGGTACCCTCGAGGCCAACAAAATAGCGCGCAGGTATCGATTTGGTGAAATACATTAAGAAATTGCCCTCTGCTGTTTCCGTGTTGGCTTCTCTGCAACTGAGGCCTGCAATGCGCTGCCACTTCCAATTCTTGTGAAATTGGAAAGTGTGTTCAGCTTTGGCTGTATCATTGATTTGAACAGCAAAGAACTGTCCGTCGATTTCGATCAAGGAAATCAATTTATGCCGACCTAAATGATGGATGCTTTCTTGTTTTTTACCATCGGCCATGAGGTAGTTGTAACGCACCAAAGAATCTAGGGCATAGATAAATAGCTTACCTTCTATTGTGTCTTTGTTCATGAGGTCAATAGACACCAAATTGTATTCGAGGCTCCCTGTAAAAGATTTTTGAGCAACGCAGAGCTGGGTGAGGGCAGTAAACAAGGAAAGATAGACGAACTTCAGCATAAACAAAGCTAAGAATACTTATTTTTAAACGATGAAAAGCTTTCTGTTTATTTCGAGTCTGTTTGTTTTGTTTGGTTGTAGCAATGATTCAAATCAATCTACAAAACATCAAAAAGACACCAAGCCAGATGCGGTAGTTGCTGAGAAGGCTAGGTTCAACGCTGTATTTCGGCCCAACTACCCCAATACGGAATATCTTCAGCCGGGCATATTTAGCAGCGGAGCCTATTTTCGAGCTGACGACGCATTAGAACAAATCTTTTTAGAAGAAGCCTGGTTGGGTATCTTTCAAACCAAACATAATTGGTATTTGAATCCGGTTAAGCCCAAAATCGAGACTGTATTTGATGGCATAGTCGATGACACGGAAGTCGATACGGTAAATTGGAGCGGTAAAATCATGAGCAGTGCCAAAAATTGTCGTTTCGTTTTGAGAAAGGGGAGTCTTCTGCCCAAACAGCTTAAAGTATTGTATGCCGACCGCACGAGCCCTGCGTATCACGATGAAAAATCAGTTTTGTTACCGGGCGATACGCTCGAGTATGCATTCAAGGGCATCCATTATTGGCTTTATGCAAAAGGCCGAAAGCTTCCCAAAGAAGAAGGATTAGATGACCAACGTTTTGGTCAATATGCCCTTTACCTCGAAACCGACGACCCCAACCAAGTACAAAAAGTGCAATTGCTGCGCAGCACAAACCCAAGTTATGAATATGGCCCCAACAGACTTGAATGCCTTTTTGTGGGGCTGATCGATGCCGACACCATTCCCGATTTGATCATCAGCAGCAATTTTGATGGACGCATTTTGTATTTATCGGGCGAAGCCAAAGAACAGCGCATTGTAGAACCTGTTTTTTATGAGCCAATGACCGGCGGCTGCTAATGCCGCTTTGCTAAAATAGCTTTATCTTTGCGCTAGCCTCTAAAGGGTCAATTATGTCAAAAAACATTCATTTCATCTTCAATCCGACTGAATTAGGTGCCGGCACACGCGGGGCTTCACTTGGTCCGGAGGCCATTCGCGCGGCAGCCCGAACAAAAGGCAGTACACTCTTTTCTGAGCATCCTATTCAGGTGGTAGATCAGCACAACGACCTGCTCGACCGCAAGAGCCCTTTCACTTTTGCCAAAAATATCGACGGACTGAGCCAGGTTTTTGCCTCCCTCGAACAAAACATCACCTCTTGTTTGAAAGCGGATTCCTTTCCGCTGCTGCTTTCCGGTGACCACAGTGCGGCCGCAGGTACACTCGCAGCCCTCAAAAATAATTTTCCAAATAAAAGAATTGGTGTTGTTTGGATAGACGCGCATGCCGACATCCACTCGCCTTACACCACGCCTTCAGGCAATATCCACGGCATGCCCATCGCGGCGGCGCTCGGTTTGGATCATCTTCATTTGGCCAAAAACGAACTCGATGCAGCTACAATTGCACATTGGAATGGCCTCAAGAGCACTGCTTTTTTACCGCAAGATTTAGTCTACATCGGCGTTCGAGACACCGAACCGCAAGAAGATGCCATCATGGCCGAACTAGGCTTGAAAAACTACACGGTTGCCGAACTCCGCAGCATTGGCTTGAATGCTTGTTTGGCTGCCATCTCTGCTCAACTTCAAGACTGCGACCTCATTTATATTTCTTTTGACATCGATAGCATCGACCCAACAGAAACTTCTTATGGTACTGGCACGCCTGTTCCAAACGGCATTTCCTTTGCTGAAGCCCAAGCATTGCTCACTTATTTTGCCCAAGATCCCAAGACCGTAGCCATTGAAATCGTGGAGGTCAATCCGTGTCTTGACGACGAAAAAAACAAAATGGCCGAATCCGCACTGGCCCTCATCGAAAACATCATTAAGCACCTCTCCTAAAAATGGAACAACACATACGCCAAGCGCTATTAAAGGCCGCACCCGCATTATTTGGTTGCGAGATCACCGAAAACCTCATTCAGTTTCAGCAGACGCGCAAGGATGTAGAGGGTGACCTCACGCTCGTGGTGTTCCCGTTTGTCAAGCTTTTGCGCTGCTCACCGCAAGCAGCCGGCGACAAACTCAAAACATGGATAGATGCCAACGTACCGGGCGTTTCGCATTGTATTGTCATCAACGGATTTTTAAATATCGTCCTGACCGATGCCTACTGGCTAGAGCAATTGAGTCAAATGCAAGCCCAGCCCCATTACGGTTTTGCACAGGCCGACTCCAAGCCAACGGTCATGGTAGAATACGCTTCTCCCAATACCAACAAACCACTCCATTTAGGGCATTTGCGCAATATATTTCTCGGTGCAGCAGTTGCCGAAATTTTGCAAGCAGTGGGTCATAAGGTGGTGCGCACGCAAGTGATCAACGACCGCGGGATCCATATTTGTAAATCCATGCTCGCGTGGGAGAAATTCTCCCCCGTCAATGCGCGTGGCGAGCGTGAAACCCCTGCCAATACAGGCTTGAAGGGAGATAAGCTCGTGGGAAAATACTACGTTGAGTTTGACCGAGCCCTGCAAATTGAGGCCAAAGAAATCATGGCTCAGTGGCAAAGTGGGAACTTTTCTGACACCCCAGAGGCTATCCAAGAAGCGGTGCTGAATTTCGAGCAAGCCAAGCAAGATAAAGACGAAAAAGCCCAAGCGGCCATCGACGATAAAATCAAAGAACTCGCCAAAAATCAGACTGCCATACTGCAAGAAGCCAAGCACATGCTCGTGCGCTGGGAGGCCAGAGACCCGCAAGTTTACTTGCTCTGGACCACCATGAACGGTTGGGTTTACGCAGGCTTTGATCAAACCTACGCGCAAATGGGCGTCACGTTCGACAAACTTTACTATGAATCAGATACCTTCTTACTCGGCAAAGACCAAGTGATGGAAGGCTTGAAAGACGGTGTTTTTTACCAAAAAACAGATGGTTCGGTCTGGATAGACCTCACCGCCGAGGGGCTCGATGAAAAGCTCGTCTTGCGCTCAGATGGCACCGCCGTCTACATGACCCAAGATATCGGTACCGCCATCGACCGCTTCAAAGATTATCCCGATTTACACGGGATGGTTTATACCGTTGGCAACGAACAAGATTACCACTTCAAGGTCTTGTTCTTGATCTTGCAAAAACTGGGTTACACTTGGGCCAACAACTGCTTTCACCTGAGCTACGGCATGGTAGACCTCCCGAGCGGTAAAATGAAATCTAGAGAAGGTACGGTGGTAGACGCCGACGATCTCATGGCCGAAGTCATTGAAAAAGCCAATGCCATGACCCAAGAAAGAGGTCATTTAGAAGGTTTAAGTGAGGCAGAACGCCAGGCTTTGTATACCCAAATTGGTATCGGTGGCCTCAAATACTATTTGCTAAAGGTAGATCCGAAAAAGCGCATGCTGTTCAATCCAGAAGAGTCTATAGACCTTACCGGTAACACCGGCCCATTCTTGCAATATGCCCATGCGCGTATTTCTACTTTGTTGGAAAAAGCCGCCTACCAACCATCAGCAATCGGTGCAACTACCGCTTTGCGTCCTGAAGAAAAAGAAATCATCAAGCAACTTTCTTATTTCGAGAGCGCTCTGCAAGAAGCCGCAAAAGGTTACTCGCCAGCTTTATTGGCCAATTACACCTATGAGCTCGTGAAGCTATATAATACCTTTTACCAAAGTGTCAAGATTGTCATTGAGCCTGATGAAGCCGTTCGTCAGTTGCGCTTGGCGCTCAGCGCTGAGGTGCGTCAGACCATTGCAAAGGCCCTGGCTTTGCTCGGTATTGCGGCACCTGCCCGCATGTAAACTTGTAAAAAGGTTGCGCTTATTTCTTGCCAAAAATGACTTCGTCGGTGAGTTGGCGCACCATCACAAACAATTCGTCTTTGAAGGTTTGTGCTTCATAAGTGCCGCGTTCAATCATGCGCAGTTTGTGCTCCCATTGGCCCGTTAGTTCTGGGCTTTTCAACATCTCGTAAGATATTTTATCGATCAGGGACATACCTGTTGGCGTAGCGATGAGGTTCTTTTTCTTTTTTTCGACGTATTGGCGCTTGAATAACGTTTCGATGATGCTCGCCCGCGTGGAAGGTCGGCCAATGCCGTTTTCTTTCATGACTTCTCGCATTTCTTCGTTCTCGACAAGTTTGCCTGCGGTTTCCATGGCGCGCAATAAGGTGGCTTCGGTGTAGTATTTTGGCGGGCTGGTCTTGCCTTCGTGGATAAACGGCGCGTGCGGGCCGCTTTCTCCTTTGGTAAACTGTGGCAAGATTTTATCCTCTGGATTGGTTTGCTGGGCCTTGAGGTCGTCGTAAAGCACGCGCCAGCCTTTGTCTAAGACCTGTTTGCCCGTGGCTTTGAATTCAAGTGCCGCCACTTTGCCCAATACGGTGGTGTTCGATACCTTACACTCCGGGTAAAACACTGCAATGAAGCGCCGCACGATCAGGTCATAGACACGTTGTTCGTCGGGGCTAATGCCCGAAGGTGCCACACCTGTCGGAATAATAGCGTGGTGATCAGTGATTTTTTTGTCGTCGAAGATCTGCTTCGATTTTTTGATGGGTTTGCCTGCAAGGGCCTCTGTAAAGCGTTTGTAGTCTCGGAGGCCGGACAGAATACCCGGAATTTTGGGGTGGAGGTCTTCCGACAGGTAGGTGGTGTCTACGCGCGGGTAGGTCACCAGTTTTTTCTCGTAAAGGCTCTGTACTTTGTTGAGGGTTTCTTCGGCAGAGTAGGCGTAATAGCGGTTGCCATCTACTTGCAGCGAAGTGAGGTCGTAGAGTCTGGGGTTGCCTTCTTTGGCATTTTTTTGCTCAAAGGAGGTGACCTCGAAGGGCTGATCTTGTAGGTAATCTAGGCCTTTTTGGGCTTTTTCTTTGGTTTTGAGGCGCTCAATTTGGCAGCTGAATTCGGTCTCGCGGTAGATGGTCTTGAGTTCAAAGAAGGTTTCTCCTTTGAAAGCATCGATTTCTTTTTGCCGCTGCACAATGAGCGCGAGGGTCGGCGTTTGCACGCGCCCAACCGAAAGGGTTTGTTTGTCGCGGCCGTATTTGCGGGTAAAAAGCCGCGTACCGTTGATCCCCAAGACCCAATCGCCGACCGCCCGAGCGTTGCCTGCGGCAAAGAGGCGGTCAAAATCACTCCCCGGCCTCAGTTTCTTGAATCCTTCTTTAATGGCTTCTTCGGTCAGTGAAGAAATCCAGAGCCGCTTCACGGGCACTTTGCATTTGGCCTTGAGCAAGACCCAGCGCTGAATGAGCTCTCCTTCTTGCCCGGCATCACCGCAGTTAATGACCTCCGTGGCTTGGCTCACGAGCCGCTCAATGACATGAAATTGTTTTTTGGCGCCGTCGTCTCCGCGCAGCTTGATGCCAAATTGTGCGGGAATGATCGGTAAATCTTCTAGTTTCCAGTATTTCCAGTTGGGGTTGTAGTCTTCGGGGTCCTTGAGCGAGCACAAATGCCCATAGACCCACGTGACGGCATAACCATTGCCTTCAAGATAGCCATCCTTGCGGTTTTTGGCTCCTAAAATTTCCGCTAAATCGCGGGCAACACTTGGCTTTTCGGCTATGCAGACTATCATCGGGGGACTAAATTTAATAAATCTTCGGGCAACTCTTGTTTGTTATTTGGAATTGCTGTTATTTTACAGCAAATCTCCTTTTTTCATGATGAATTTCCGCTCGGCAAGAAGCTTCGTTCTCAGTGGCTTACTTGTTTTTTTAGCCATCTATTTAGGGCTGCACTTTTTTTATAAACCGAAGCGGCAGTTTACTTACACACGTGGTATTTACGATTGGTCTGGATGGTACGAGCTAGCGTACGCCGATACACTTCAGATCCAAAAGTATTACCAAAAGTTTTTTGAGGTAGGTTTGGATAACCTATTACAACCTGTTCCTGTCGATGAATTAAGCGACTACAGCATTGCCGATCGCAGAAGAAGTGTTGACTATACCGAATATTACAGAGATACGATTGTCAAGACGCCACATTATCTCGTGCCATGTGTGTATATACACCAGGCTGTTTTTTTACAAAAGAACCTCAATACTGCTGATTTAGCCAAGAAAGTCCTGTATTTGTTGGATTACAAGCTATCAGATTACGACAGTGAATATGCGGCGCGCATCAACGAATTTCAGATAGATTGCGACTGGCCCGCTAGTGGGCAAAATGCTTATTTTGATTTTCTCAGAGCCTTCAAAAAAGAGCTGCGCGCGAGTCGTAAATACGCACATTTGATGTTGTCGGCTACCTTGCGCTTGTACCCTTATAAATTCCCTGAAAAAATGGGTTACTTGCCCGTAGACCGCGCCATGCTCATGTGCTACAATCTGCAGCCACCTGATCCTCGTGGGCAAGAGCGTTCTATCTTTTCCTTGAAAGTACTCCGCGCTTATTTAGAAGGTGCTGCTGCTTATCCGCTGCCGATCGATATTGCCCTGCCTCATTTTTCTTTGGCCTTCGTTTATGAAAATGGTCAGTTTCAGCGCTTGTTTCGAAATGTAGGTGCTGAATTCAGCGCCTTGCTGCACCATGACAAGGGCTTGTGGCACACCGTTCAAAAAGACAGCCTCATCAGTACTTGGAACGACGATTTCTACCTCCGAAAAGGGCAGCGCGTCAAAATAGAAGAGGTGCCCTTGCCCGAACTCAAGCAAGCCCTGCGCCTCATTGATCAAAATGTCGTTTTCCGCGGCCGACCAACACTTAGTTTTTTTAGTATCGAAAATTTATCCAATGCAAATGCTGCTGCGCTCAAAGGCCTTGATCGCCTTTACCGCACTCGTCCTTAACGGGCCAACTTTACGGGCTTGTTCTGAATATTTTGCCTATGGTGAATACATCAGGCACACGCTTTTTTTTGAGGCACAAAACTACGGGAAGGGTGCTTTGCAACGTTTTCAATACGATGCTTCGGACAGATCGAGTATCGAGTTGGGCCCAGCCGACGACCAAAATCTCCAGTTGTGGAAAGGCTACTTCAAGAAATCGTTTTCGGATTCTGTTCTCAATGAGCTCATTTATGAACTAGATCTAGAAGCTATTTTATACAATGCGCCACGAAATCAAGCGCTGCACTATTTGCGCTCCAGGGCTCCAAAAGACGCCCAAGCCAAAGCAATTTTGAGTTATTTGATTTTTGCCAAAAAAACTGCCACGCTTTCAGCTGCTGCCTACGATGACCCATGGCACCTTTATTGCGAGCAAACAACTAAAAGGCCAAATGACAAACTCATTTATGCAGCACTTGTGCGCGCCAAGCACTGTAAAATACCATTCTTGCGAGAGCGTTATGCCTACTTGGCCATCCGCAGTATATATTATAACGCGAAGCACAACCGCTATCGATGGATCCAAAAAATCAACAAGCAGTTTTTTGGAACTCAAAACCAAAGTGAGATTGCGCTTTGGGCACTCTATTTTGAGAATTTAGTGGCTCCAAAGCCCAATATAGCGGATTTAGCGCGCATTTATTGGCGTAAAAGTGAAAAGTCGAATGCTGCTTTTGAACTCTACAAAAAACAAGGGTATACAAGCGAGCAATTGGCAGCGTATCCAAGTGCTGTAGCGATGCTTTTGGTCGACCGCCTTGACCGTTGTTTGCCAACACTCAAGCAAATAGCGCGTGAAGGCATCAATGAAGACCAGCTTTTGTTTGTGGTACAGCGAGAAATCGCCAAAGTAGAGGATTGGGTGCTCACTCCGCATTATACGCACTTGGCGCCTGCTATAGAAACCCACGAATACTGGCAATTTGACGAAAACTACGCCCAAAAATTGCAATTGCAACGCCAAACCTCAGACCGCGCATATGCCGGGCAACTTGCCGCTTGGATGCAAACGGTTCAACTCAAAGCATATCCGCAACTTTGGTCTGCACTGCAATCTTATGCTGCCTGGATAGGCGGAGCGCGTACACAGCTTCAACTCCCATCACAATTTAATAGCGCAAGCGAAAAAGCTTTGATAGAGCGCATCTACGCAATGCAAATGGCCAGAAATCAGCCGCATGTTGTCTTAACGCATCCTGTGGTACAACGCATCATCAATGCAAATGAAGCGAACTTGAGGTTTTTGTTTGCGTTTGGACGCGAATTAGAATTTGCCAAAGAAAGTACGAATGCAGCTTATTTTTTTGCCAAAATTCACCGCCAAAATCCCTTTATGGCTTGGGGACCATTGCATCCAAATAGACAAAGTATTTGGCGCAATTGGGGCGCGCCACTTGGCAAGCCTATTTCCACATGGGGTTTCTATGCCTACTGGATATATTACCTAGACGATGCCTATTCTACACCTCAACTGGCCACTTTACTCAATGATATGGAGCAGCCCCAGGGTGAGAACGATTTTGAACTTTGGCTCAAAAAAGATGCGCGTTTCAAAATAAATGAAGTGTATAATTTAGTGGGTACGCATTATTTCAGAACAAGCAATTTAAAAGCGGCACTCCAAACTTTTGAGAAAGCACCCGAGAAGTATTGGAGAGGAGCACCTTTTGACCGCTATTTGCGCGTCAATCCCTTTTACACGACTTTTTACCAAGAACACCAGCAAAATATAGCAGATAGTGCGTGGCTCACCAAGCCACAAATGCTCAGAAAGGTGCTGCGTTTACAGCAAGCGTACCAAACGGCCACCGGAGATAACAAAGCGCGCTATGCTTTCTTGTTGGGTAATTTTTACTTCAACACAACTTACAGAGGAAATGCCTGGATGCTCAGGCGCTATTCGTGGTCTAGAGATCAAATGCCAACAGCGCACCCAGATGAGCGCGAATACAATAGCGGTCTCTTAGCGGAGGGCTATTACTTGGCGGGCAGTAAGGCAGCCAAAAACAAGCAAATGAAGGCGTTTTTGTTGCGCATGGCGGCCAAATGCGATCCCAAATACAGGAAAGTTTTACGACAAAAGTATCCTGAATACGGAGAAGATTTACTGAGTTACTGCGAAGAATTCTACAGCGGCTACCACAAGCATTTCAAATATTTCAAGCGCTAAAAAGCACCGAACAACACCCAAGCAATTTTATTGAAAGCGCTTGATCCCGCCCTCTAAGAATTGTTTGTAAGACTTGATGTCTGGGGTGTAGCCAATCGCTTTGGTGAGGTCGTTACCTTCGTGGTCGGTAACGACATACAAAGGCTGCTGGAAGCTCTTGTAACGCGTCATTTGGTAGTCTGCCCATTTGTTACCAACGGTGCGGATCGGGCCACTGAGTTTAGACACGCGTTGCTCGCTTGCAGGCAGTGCCTCGCGGTCGTCGACGTACAGCGAAATGATCACAAATTTCTTTTGAAGCATTGGGCGAATTTCGTCGTTGGTCCAGACGGTGCTTTCTGTCTTGCGGCAGTTTTGGCAGGCGTGGCCTGTGAAGTCGAGCAAGATAGGCAAGTTGCGTTTTTTGGCGTAAGCGCGGCCTTTCTCGAGGTCGTGGAAAACTAAAATTGAACCATCGCCAACTGGGTGCATTTCGGTTGCAAATTGTGCTGAAATGGAATCTTCCACCAAACCTGTTTCTTGCCCACCATTGACCCAACGGAAGTTGTCTTCGGAATGCGTGCGCGGCGGTGCAATACCATCGATGAGGGTGAGTGGTGCCCCGAACATTCCTGTAAAGAGGTAAACAGAGAACACCAAAGCGATCAAAGCAAACATAAAGCGTGTCACGCTGAGTTTCTGTACCGGAGAATCGTGAGAAAACTGCAGTTTACCGAGTAGGTAAATCCCCATGATAAAGAAGAGTACAAACCAAATACCGACAAACCACTCGCGGGTGAGGAGGTCCCAGTGGTAGGCGAGGTCTACAGAAGACAAGAACTTCAGGGCGAGCGCAAGTTCGGTAAGCCCCAAGACAACTTTAACAGAATTGAGCCAACCGCCAGATTGCGGCAAAGAATTGAGCCATCCTGGGAAAATTGCAAAAAGCGTAAATGGAATGGCAAGTGCCAAGGAGAAGCCGGTCATGCCCACGGCAGGCGTGAGGTAAGACCCTGAAGTGGCCGCCTCTACGAGCAAACTACCGATGATCGGGCCCGTACAAGAAAAAGATACCAAGCCCAAAGTAAAGGCCATAAAGAAGATGCCGAGGTAGCCACCGCGGTCTGCTTGTTGGTCCATTTTGTTGACCCAAGAATTGGGCAGTTGGATTTCAAAAGCACCTAAGAAAGAGAAGGCAAACAAGACAAAAATACTGAAGAAGATGAGGTTCATCCAGACGTTGGTAGAAAGGTCATTGAGACCAAGTGGGCCCATGATGGCGGTGAAAACCAAACCAAAAGCGACATAAATGAGCACGATAGACGCCCCGTAAATCAGCGCCTTGAAAATCCCTTCGCGACGCGTTTTGGATTGTTTGGTAAAAAACGTAACCGTCATCGGGATCATCGGGAACATACAAGGCGTCAGCAAGGCCACAAGACCCGCAATAAAGCCCGCAATAAAGATCACCATGTTGGAATCTTTCTTCTTAGGATCTTGTTTGATCGGCGCCGGCGCTTGGTCTGCAGTAGTTGGCGCTTTGCTGGTGTCTGCACCTGTTGAGGCTACTTCGCTGGTGTCTGCAGCAGTAACGGTGGCTGTTTCGCTCGGCGTAAAGCCTGCTAATTTTACTTTCCCATCGGTGTCAAAAGGCCCGACGCAACCTTCGGCATTACATAGTTGAAAGAAATTGATGCCGAATTCAATATTAAACTTTTCTTTGGTCAATACTTCGATTTGTTGCTTGTAGGTAGCTTTTTTCTCGAAGTAGTAAGAGGTGCCCAGGTCATCGACATGTTTAATGGGTTTACCTATGTCAAAAGGCTTGCCGACAAGCTTGTAGTTTGGAGATTTTTTGAGGTTGAATTCAGGCACTAATCCTGTGCCGTCTGCATCTGCAGGATTGTGTTTTAGGGAGAAAATATGATATCCTTCTGTGATCTCGCCCTTAAAAACCAAATTGGCATGGCTTTCATCAATTTTTTCAATGGAATACGTCCATTTGATGAATTGTCCCATTAAATCTTGGGCGCTGCTTGTGAAGGTCAAGCTAAAAAAGAGGATACTTAGGAAAAAAGCTTTCATTGGTTTTAGTTTGGTTTTTTTAATTCGGAGGGTTTCACCTTGATCTCAAAAGGGATGGTTTTGGGCGGCAAACAACGCTTGTCGTCGCAAAGCATGTAGGTGATTTCACCTTTTACAATGGTTGGTTTTTTGACGACAATGCGCTTGTACGCGTGAAATGCTTGCTCGTAATAAGAAACCTCCGCGCCGAAATTGGCATCGTAGGATTTTTTGGCTGGTGTACTGACTTCAAAAGGTGATACTTCTTTGACCAGTTTGTTTTTTTCAAGCACAATTTGTGTCGGTACTGGGCCAATATTGGGGTCTAAATCAAGGGCGTAGAGGTGCCAGCCGTTTTCAATTTTTGCGCTGATTTGAAGCGCAGACGGAAAGGCAACGTAATCAAAATTCCATTGAATTTTCTCTTGACCAAAAGCCCAAGTGCTTAAGAAAGAAAAGAATACAAATAATTGAAGTGCTGCGCGCATGGTTTGAAAACTAAGAACTCTCGAAATTACAAAAAATATTGGCAACATTTTGTGCCTTAGCTTACCATTTCAAACGTGGGTCTGCAGCAGCATCTTGCCCAACGGTGTGGCCTGCGGCCAAATAAAAAGAGCCCGCCATGGCGATCATTGCAGCGTTGTCTGTGCAGTAACTCATTTTGGGAATGGAGACCTTCCAGCCGTTTTCACGTTTGGCGAGCAAGCGTTTTCTGAGTTCGGAATTGGCCGAAACGCCGCCTGCAATGACCACTGTTTGGATGCCCGTTTCTTTGACCGCTTTTTCGAGTTTGGCCATCAAAATGGACACAATACTATTTTGAATGCTCGCGCAGAGGTTATTGCGTTGGTCTTGACGCAAGTTGGGTGTTTGTTTTTCAGCCGCTTGAAGTGTGTAAAGGATTGAAGTCTTTAAGCCGCTGAAACTGAAGTCGAGGTCTTTGATCTGAGGTTTGGAAAATTGAAAAGCGTTAGGGTCGCCGAGCGCTGCATATTGATCGATCAAAGGCCCGCCGGGGTAGGGCAAGCCGAGCATTTTTGCTGCTTTGTCGAAGGCTTCGCCTGCGGCGTCGTCTATGGTGCTGCCAATGACTTGCATGTCGAGGGCGTTGCTTACACGCACTATTTGGGTGTGTCCACCACTCACGGTCAGGCACAAAAACGGAAAACTTGGCTTGAGGTCGCTGGCATCGTCAATAAAATGGGCTAAAATATGCGCTTTCATGTGGTGAACGCCAACGAGTGGAATGTCGAGTGCCAGTGCGAGTGCTTTGGCAAACGAGGCGCCAACGGTGAGTGAACCCATGAGCCCAGGCCCTTGAGTAAAGGCGATGGCATCGAGGTCGCTAAGCGAGAGTTGGGCGGTTTGGAGTGCGGTTTGCACTACCGGAATGATATTTTCTTGATGGGCGCGGCTGGCCAGTTCGGGTACTACGCCGCCGTATTGTTCGTGTACGGCTTGCCCAGCAATGATATTGGCACGAATTTCGTTGCCGACGAGGATGGCCGCCGAGGTGTCGTCACAAGACGACTCAATGCCTAGTATAATCTTGGGTTTTGCTGTCAAAAGATTGCTAATTTTGTAACAAACATGACAAAGGTACTCAAAATCGCGGGCCTATCGCTTGCCATTCTCTTGGAGTGGTTGCTGATCCTTGTCATCTTTTTGGTTTTTGCCATCCGCAGTTCTTGGGTCCAGACCTACATTGCTGGTCAGGCGACTTCCTTTTTGAGTAAAGAACTAAATGCCAAAGTGCAAATTGGCGCAGTAGATATCGTGTTGTTTCGCTACATCGATTTAAAAGACATCTATCTTGAAGACCCCAATCAACAAAAAGTGCTAGCGCTCAAGCACCTTTATTTGGGCCTAGATCAATTCAAACTGCTTCAAAATAAACTGCTCATCAATGAATTGCGCCTCTACAGCGGAGAAGTTCATTTAGCGCTTTCCAAAGAAGATGGGGCTGCTAATATTGACTTTTTGGTCAATTATTTTAGTTCAGACACACCGAGTAAGTCCAGCAAACCTTTTGAAGTACAGCTCGAAAAATTAAGTTTGGAGCACCTGCACTTTAGCTACCACGATTTGCGCAAAGACATCCTATCCTTTGGACTAGACTACGACCACATCGAGCTCAAAAATCTTTCTTTGAAAGCGACCCAAATTCAGTCTGTCGGCGAATCATTTAAATGTCAAATTCGCCAACTTCAATTCAAAGACAGATCGGGCTTTGAGCTACGTCAGCTCAGTGCTTTTGCCAGTTTTTCGGCGAATGGGCTCGTGCTCAAAAACGCCGCCCTGCGCACGCCAAATAGTGTTGTGAGCATTCCAAAACTGGCCTTGCGCACTAAAACCAGTTCAGACTTCAATGATTTCGACGACCGTGTAGTTTTCGACGGTATTTTGGCGCCTAGCCGCATTTGGCTCCACGACATCGCGTATTTTGCCCCCGACATCCAAGGCATGGACCAAACCGTTTTCCTCTCCGGCGTGGTCAAAGACAAACTCCGCAACCTGCGCATCCAAGACCTCAATTTGCGTTTTGGCAAGCGCTCCCAAATTCAGGCCAACCTGCGCTTACCCGATTTTCGCAAGCCAACAGCTCAACTATGGTTAGACGAAACCATTACCAAAGCTTATCTTGATTTAAAAGATGTCCAGCAACTACACTTACCAACTGGTCAAGGTGCCATTGAAATTCCCGAAATGCTGCAAAAAGCGGCTTTTGTTTCGCTTCAAAATGCCAAACTGAGCGGAACGCCTTCTGAGCTTCAGGTTGCCATAGACAAAGCGCAAACGGCATTGGGAGAGCTCACTGTTGCCCCGATCACCATTGCCAATACACCCGATTTACTTACTATTAGCGGTGTTGCCGACTCCAATTTTTTGAATCTCAATCAATTTGAATTGGGTCAACTGCTAGACATTTCAGAGATCGGCAAACTAACGGGTACCACACAATTTAAGCTCACCCTAGACAACGCCGGTGAGCTGACCCTGCAAAACGCAAGTGTGTTGCTTTCCCAATTGGAATTGAACAACTACAACTATACAGGTATAGCCATCCAAGAAGCGAATATCCAGGCAGATCAACTCATTGCCAAGCTAGACATCGACGATCCGCATTTGCAAATGAATAGCATTCTGCAATTGGGCCTAGGAGCAGCACCAAGTTACCAAATTCAGGCAGAAATTGTGTCTGCAGACCTCTCTGCGCTCCATTTGAGTTCGCTGGCAAATGACCAACTGAGCGCGCGTGTCAACATCGGTTTTGAAGGCCCAAGTTGGCAGTCTGTAGTCGGTTTTGCGAGTTTGCGAGATCTCCGTTACCGCGCAGACGACCATCAAATTTATTCCGAACTGGCCCAAATACATTACCGTCAGCAGGCAGACTACATCAATGTCGATCTGAGCAGCCCTATCCTCGATTTCAATATCAAAGGTATTTTGGACGAGCAAACTTTAGTTGCCGACCTCACGCATCACTTGGCTATTTTGTATCCACCTATCGAGGGGCAAGCCCGAGATTTCAAGCATTCCAACGCACAATTTGAATTCAGCTTGTTGGCGCGCGACACCCGCGAACTACTGAATATCTTTTTGCCCGAACTCGAGCTCGCTTCTGCCACTTCTATTTCAGGTTCTTTCAATTCGAAAAAAGAAGAATTGAAAGTAGCGCTATCTTGTCCGCGCTTGGCTTACACCGACTTTGAATTCGAAAACATCAAGCTCAATCAGACCATTTTACACGACCAAGCCAACGGCCAGCTAGATGTAGGTCAATTGTTTGTTTCGGACTCCACTTCTTTTCACGAGCTCAAGTTGGTCAATACTGGGGCCAATGGTGTTGTAGATGCCGTGCTTTCCTGGGACCCCAACACCGATGACTTCTCCGAGCTCAAATGGCGCACCACTATTTTGCCCAACGACTACGTCAGCTTTACGCTCCAACCTTCATTTTTCACGATCAATGGGGTAGAGTGGAAGGTGGCCAATCAGTCTGATATCACGGTGGCCAAAAAAGACGTCAGTATCAATGACTTTGAATTGCATCGCGGTTACCAACGCATCAAAATCAATGGTTGTTTGTCTGAGAACAAGCGCGATCAATTGCGCTTCGATGTCCTCGGTCTGGATCTCGGTGAGTTGAGCTCATTAATGGGCTTGCCCAACCAATACAGCGGCCGTTTCAGCGGCTGGGGCACACTCGCTACACCATTTACCAACCTGAGCATTGCCGCCGATGCCAATTTGGAACAATTGCAAATAGACGGCCAAGCCGTTGGCGACATCATGCTGCACTCAGACTGGAACGATGCCAGAGAAAGCATTGTTTTGGAAGGTACGCTGCAATACCGCAACGAACGCACCTTTGATTTTGACGGCCTTTATAAACTCAAAGAAGACGCACTCGACCTCGGGCTGAACTTCAAGCAAACCGATATCTCTTTTGTCAATGCGTTTTTAGACCCAGAAGTGGTGAAGTGCATCAAAGGCAAACTCAATGGACGCTTGCGTTTGACGGGTAGTCCAGCGGAGCCCAAGTTGGTGGGTAAACTCCGTTTGCAAGAAGGTGGCGCCGAAGTGGCTATTCTCGGGGTCAATTACCAGTTAGAAGGCCTTATACAGGTTACTGAAGATGCCTTTTTTCTCGACAACATTCCAATCAAAGACCCAGAAGGCAACACCGCCTACCTTTCGAGTGCCATCAACCACAGCAATTTTGACCGCTGGAACTACGACATCCAGATCAACTTCGAGGACGACCTCAAAAAAATAGATCCGCGCAACAATCAGTTGGTGCCGATCGATAAATTCCTCTTGCTCAATACCAAATACAGAGAAGGCGATGTGTATTACGGCAAGGCTTACGGACGCGGCACTGCCAACATTTTTGGCACCATGACCAACACTGAAATCACCGTAGACGCCACTACCCGCAAAGGCACGGAGGTTATATTTCCGATGTACGGCATGTCTGAAATCAACGACGACGATAATTTTGTTCAGTTTGTGGAGCGCGGCGTCAGTACGCAGCTCGCCCAACAAGGCCTAGATTTTACTGGCCTTTACCTCGATCTCAATTTTCACATCACCCCGGACGCCGGCATGAAACTCATCTTCAATGAGCAAACCGGAGATGAAATCACGGCAAAAGGCAGCGGAGAGCTCAATATCAAGCTCGATCAGTACAACCAACTCACCATGAATGGCCCCTACGTCATTGCCAAGGGCAGCCGTTATAATTTTGCTTTAGGATCCATCAAGCAAACTTTCGACATCGAGGCGGGTTCAAAAATCGAATGGACCGGCGATCCGTACAACGCCGACATCACCATCAATACCGTTACCGCCAAGCGCGCCTCTATTTTAGAACTGAGCCCCGAAATTCAAGACAACACGCTCGTCAATCAAGAAATCTTATGTTACCTGAAGCTCAGTGAGTCTTTGCTGGAACCCAAAATTACTTTTGACCTCGTGGCCCCGCGCGTTACCGAAACTGGCAAAGCGCTCATCGACCGCGTGAAGTCCGATCCAGATGAACTCAACCGACAGTTTTTCTCGCTGTTGTTGGTCAGTAAATTTCAGCCGCTCAAAGGCAACTTGTCTGCCGGAGGTTCGGCTGCCCTAGACTTGCTCGAGTCTCAGATCAACGCGGCTTTGGGCAAGCTCTCAGACAACTACAAACTCAATGTAGACTACGGTGCCGATGCGGCAGCTGGCGAAAGCAAAGTCGAGCTCGGGGTAGCCAAGGGCTTTCTCGACGACAAACTTGTGATCACCGGTAGCTTTGGCGTAGAGAACCGCAGTGCGGCCGCCAATGGCTCGCAGGCCTATACCAACTCCATGATCGGCGATGTCAACATCGAATATAAAATTCAAGATAACTTCAGGGTGAGGGCCTTTAATCAGTCCAATACCAACTCGGTCAATGAAAACCAAGGGCCATTTACACAAGGCTTTGGGGTGTCGTATTACGAAGAATTCCACCGCTTCTCAGATTTGGCTTTTGTCAAGCAATTGAAACAACTGCTCACGAAGTCTCCAAAAAAATCAGGGCAACCGCAGCCCAAAAAACACAGACAACCTGTAACTTTACCACAAGATGAAAAAAGTACTAGTAGCCAATCGCGGCGAGATCGCTCGACGCGTGCTTAGAACCCTTAAGCAAATGGACATCCGCAGTGTGGCCATTTATTCCGATGCAGATGCCAACGCTCCGCACGTTTTAGAAGCTGACGAAGCCGTATATGTCGGCAAAAGCCCTTCGGCAGAAAGTTACCTGCAGCAAGATAAAATCATTCAGATTTGCAAAGACCTCGGCGTAGACGGCGTACATCCCGGCTATGGCTTTCTTTCCGAAAACGCAGGTTTTGCGCGTGCACTCAAGGCAAATGGCATCAAGCTGATTGGTCCTTCGCCAGAATCTATGGAAGTGATGGGAGACAAACTCTCGGCCAAACAAGCTGTTAAATCTTACAACGTTCCGCTCGTGCCGGGCGTAGACGAAGCCATTTCTGATGTGCCTGCTGCCAAAAAAATTGCCGCTGAGGTAGGTTATCCTATTTTGATCAAGGCTTCTGCTGGCGGCGGTGGAAAGGGGATGCGTTTGGTCCAAAATGAAGCTGAATTTGAAGAGCAAATGACGCTCGCCCAAAACGAAGCGCGTTCTTCTTTCGGAGACGACGCCGTGTTCATCGAGAAATTCGTAGACCAACCCCGCCATATCGAAATCCAAGTATTTGCAGACCAACACGGCAATGCCGTTTATTTATTCGAGCGCGAGTGCTCTGTGCAGCGCCGCCATCAAAAAGTAGTAGAAGAGGCGCCAAGTGCGGTCCTGACCCCCGCGTTGCGTCAGCAAATGGGAGAGGCAGCTGTAGCTGTGTGCAAGGCTTGTAACTATGAAGGCGCAGGAACAGTTGAGTTTTTGATCGATGCCAAACTCGATTTTTATTTCCTCGAAATGAATACCCGCCTGCAAGTAGAGCACCCCGTTACCGAAGAAATCACCGGCCTCGACCTCGTCGAATGGCAAATTCGCGTGGCCCGCGGCGAGCGCTTGCCAAAATTGCAAGATGAACTCACCATCAACGGACACGCCATTGAAGTGCGCGTATACGCCGAAGACACCCTCGGCGGGTTTACCCCTGATATCGGTACGCTAGACCGCTACCGCATTCCGTCTGGGCGCCACATCCGCGTAGACGACGCCTTTGAAGAAGGCATGGAAATCCCTATTTACTATGACCCCATGATTGCCAAGTTGGTTGTTTGGGGAAAAACCCGCGAGGAAGCGATAGACCGCTGTCTTACGGCTATCGACAACTACCAGATTTCAGGTGTCAAAACGACCTTAGACTTTGGCAAATTCGTCTTGAAGCATCCGGCTTTTCGCAGCGGGCACTTCGACACCAATTTTGTCAAAACACACTTTTCAGATCCGGCCTTACTCAAAGACGCCATGCAAGAAGAAGAGCGCGCTTTGGTTTATGCACTCGACACCATTTGGCAAGATGTTCAGGCATTTAAGAAAGCCTCCTACGCTTCAAGAGACATCACCTCCTCCTGGAAAAACCAGATTAGATAAAAATATTTACATGGGGCCAAATTGGCTCATGAAAAAAACGTACTTTTACGGCGCAAATTTGACAGTATGAACTTACACGAATTCCAAGGAAAAGCAATCCTCAAAAAATACGGCGTGGCCGTGCAAGAAGGCATTGTTGTTGACAGTATTGAGGCGGCTATTCCAGCAGCCAAACAACTCACAGAAGAAACCGGTACTTCCTGGTATGTGATCAAAGCCCAAATTCATGCGGGTGGTCGTGGTAAAGGAACTGTCGAAGAAACAGGTTCTCACGGAGTAGTCCTTGCAAAAGGCATTGACCAAGTTGAAGAAAAAGTAGCGGGTATCCTCGGTGGTCACCTCACTACGCTTCAAACAAACGGCAAAGGCAAAAAAGTCAATCAAGTACTCATTGCCCAAGACGTCTACTACCCGGGCGCATCAGAAGTACAAGAATTTTATATGTCTGTGCTCCTAGACCGCGAGTCTGGCCGTAACGTCATCATTTATTCTACAGAAGGTGGTATGGACATCGAGCACGTTGCTGAGCACACCCCAGAAAAACTCTTCAAAGAACACATCGATCCACGCGTAGGCCTTCAAGGCTTCCAAGCGCGCAAAATCGCTTTCAACCTCGGCTTGTCTGGCGAGGCTTTCAAAAACATGGTCAAATTCGTTCCTGCCTTATACAACGCATATGTAGGTATCGATGCTTCTATGTTCGAGATCAACCCTTTGTTCAAAACTTCCGACGACAAAATCATCGCCGTAGATGCCAAAGTAAGCCTAGATGGCAACGGTTTGTTCCGTCATCCAGACCTCGCTGCACTGCGCGACAAATCTGAAGAAGATCCAACAGAAGTAGAAGCCGATGAAGCGGGTCTAAACTTCGTTAAATTAGATGGTAACGTGGGCTGTATGGTCAACGGTGCAGGTCTCGCAATGGCCACCATGGACATCATCAAGTTGTCTAGCGGTAACCCTGCTAACTTCCTAGATGTCGGCGGAACAGCCAACGCAGAGCGCGTAGAAAAAGCCTTTCACATCATCTTAAAAGATCCAAATGTTAAAGCGATCCTCATCAATATCTTTGGTGGTATCGTACGCTGTGACCGCGTTGCTCAAGGTATCGTAGACGCCTACAAAAACATCGGTCAAATTCCAGTTCCAATTATCGTTCGTTTGCAAGGTACCAACGCCGAAGAAGCGAAGCGCTTAATTGACGAGTCTGGCCTCAACGTACATTCAGCGGTTCAGCTCCAAGAAGCTGCCGACTTAGTGAAAGAAGTATTGGCGTAAGACCCAAACGCATTGCTATTTGAAAAGCCATCGAGAGATGGCTTTTTTTGTTTCCAGTTATTTTTAATTCTTTTATGTCTATCATAAATTATATAAATAAAATCGAATGAATTAAAAAGGCCATTTTTGCGTCAAAATTGACTTTATGACACGCATTACAATCGCAAAAGGAGACGGTATAGGCCCAGAAATCATGAACGCAACGTTGGCTATTTTAGAAGCAGCCGGCGCACAACTAGCTTATGATGAAATCGAAATTGGTGAAAAAGTATATTTAGCTGGCAACACAGCCGGCATAAGCCCCGAAGCCTGGGATACCATCCGCCGCAATAAAGTCTTTTTAAAAGCCCCAATTACCACACCACAAGGCGGTGGCTACAAAAGTTTGAACGTATCGACGCGCAAATTTTTGGGTTTGTATGCCAACATTCGCCCTTGCTTTAGTTTGCATCCGTATGTTTCGACCAAACACCCTAAAATGGATTTGGTGATCATCCGTGAAAACGAAGAAGACCTTTATGCAGGTATTGAGCACCAACAAACCGATGAGGTGGTGCAATGTTTAAAGCTCATTAGCCGTCCGGGTTGCGAAAAAATCATCCGCTATGCGTTTGAGTATGCCAAATTATATGGCCGCAACAAAGTCACTTGCTTTACCAAAGACAACATCATGAAGCAAACCGATGGTTTGTTCAGAGAAGTTTTCAATGAAATAGCTGCGGAGTATCCCGAAATTGCCAATGACCACTGGATCATCGATATCGGTGCGGCCAAACTCGCCAATGCGCCCCAAGATTTTGAAGTCATCGTTACCCTCAACCTATATGGCGATATTATTTCGGATATTGCTGCAGAAATTGCAGGCTCAGTTGGCCTAGCTGGTTCTGCCAATATTGGTGAAGAATGCGCCATGTTTGAGGCCATTCATGGTTCTGCACCAATGATCACAGGCCAGGGAATTGCTAACCCGTCAGGCTTGTTATTGGGCGCCGTACAAATGCTCAGCCACGTCGGCCAAACGAGCATTGCCGAAAAAATCCAAAATGCATGGCTCAAAACCATAGAAGACGGCGTGCATACGTTTGATATCTACAAAGAAGGCGTCAGCACTCGCCGCGTCAATACCCAAGAATTTACGGCTGCAGTCATTGCCAATTTAGGTCAGCTGCCACAAAAATTCCCGGCGGTTTCTTACCGAGAAAATGCGCGCATCGAATTGCCTAAATACGCCCGCAAAGCACCAAAAGCCAAAACCTTGCAAGGTGTCGATTTATTTGTCCATTGGTCTGGTACAGACGCTAATGTATTAGCCGCAGCGCTCAAGACTTTGCCCTCTGACGCTTTTGATATGTTGCTCATTACCAACCGCGGCATCAAAGTTTATCCGGACGGTTTTCCAGAAACATTCTGCACCGACCACTGGCGCTGCCGCTTTATGGCGAAGTCACCAGCACTTGCTTCCAAAACAGCACTGATTGCACTTTTAGTGGCGGCTGAAGCGCAAGGCATTGATGTAGTCAAGACAGAAAATTTATATGCCTTTGACGGCAAGGCAGCGTATTCTTTGGGTCAGGGGCAGTAATACAAACTGATTCATGGGGGCGTTTTGGTTTGGTTTTCATAGGAATGATATTCGATAGCTAACAAACATTTAATATTGGCTTAAATCGCAAGAAAAGTACTGTTCGTAATCTTGCACATGCTTAAGAATGTTTTAATTTATGTAATTACTTCAATTGTTGGTGTGTCTTATGCCCAAAATGGTCTTAAGGGTGTCTTTGTTGAGCGCTTTTATTCGTTCTCCAAAAAAGACATGCAAAAAAGCAATATTACTGGAGTCAAAGAGAAAGGTCTTGTCACGTATCGTATATACGTAGAACTAGACAGCGGATATACGCTACAAGCTGTTTATGGGATGCCTACACACCCACTTAGATTTACAAGTTCAAAGACTTTTTATAATCATCCCGGGATTGGAAACTCACATCCAAATGTCATTCCTGACAAATCTCTGAAGAAAAATTTGACCATCCTAGATTCTTGGATAACAATAGGTGCGTGCTCAGAATCTTTCTTTGCGGTGCCCTTAAAATACTATTCTAAACCTTTATCTGTAGTTATAGATTGGGAAAAGGGTTTCTTCGAAAATATGCATGATAGAGATATTAATATGTCTTTTCGTGATGCTCCTGGAATGATTTACATAGGTTCTGACAGCCTACCTCAATTAACCATGTATCAAATCGACACACCATTAAAAGGTTTGCTTGCAGAAAGTAACCAAAATGAAATCCTCATTGAAAATGGCGCATGGGCCTGCATGGGAAAAGGCGCATCAGCACCCAAACCATATGAGAATGCCATCCTGATAGCCCAACTCACAACCGCAGGCAAGCTTACCTACAGTTTGAATTTACAAATTGGTACTCCAGATGGAAAATCAATACGATTTGTAGCATCTGACCCAAACGCTGAAGAATTAACCCATCCAACACTGACACAAAAAAATATAAAATGAAAAAAATTAAAATTACCATTGGCGCACTTTTAACTGTGTTTTTCAATCAAACAGCAATGGCCCAACAAGGTTTGGAGGGTATTGTTGTGGAAAAATATTACGTATCTGACCTCGCAGATTCTACAAATGCCGCGGATGAATTAGCTTCATATCCACTGAAATCTGGATCTGTAACATATCGTGTATACGCTAATCTATTACCTGGATATAAGGTGATACAATTTTTTGGTACTGCCGAACACCCATTAAAATTCAATACGAGTACAAATTTTTTCAATGACCCTAATTATGGGGTGTCAGTTTATCAAGGGACAAGCCTAAATAATACGAAGAAGAAAACGACGTTGATAGATTCATATTTTACAATCGGTGGCGTGTGTGACGGGATGATGGGTGTTTTGAAATCCGAAGATACCGATGGAACAATAGGTAATAACCAAGGAATCCTTACCAATTTTACAACTGAGATGATTTTTCCAATTATGGGAGCTAATGGTGTTGACGGCCTAATGCCA
>JBEEKN010000016.1:0-46701 GCA_041168605.1 Bacteroidota bacterium
GGTCACCATCGAAGTCGGCGTTGAAGGCCGTTGTAACGAGTGGGTGCAAACGGATCGCTTTTCCTTCGATCAATTTTGGTTGGAATGCTTGGATACCCAAACGGTGAAGTGTAGGGGCACGGTTCAATAGAACTGGGTGACCTTTCAATACATTTTCGAGGATATCCCAAACAACTGGCTCTTTGCGGTCAACGATTTTCTTTGCAGATTTAACCGTTTTAACAATACCGCGCTCAATCATTTTGCGAATGATAAACGGTTTGTAGAGTTCAGCAGCCATGTCTTTAGGCAAACCACATTCGTGCAATTTGAGGTCTGGACCTACAACAATGACCGAACGAGCTGAATAATCGACACGTTTACCAAGTAAGTTTTGACGGAAACGACCTTGCTTACCTTTCAATGAATCTGAAAGCGATTTAAGGGCACGGTTCGATTCTGTTTTGACAGCAGAAGATTTTCTTGAGTTGTCAAATAGGGAATCGACAGCCTCTTGCAACATGCGTTTTTCATTGCGCAAGATCACTTCTGGCGCTTTGATCTCGATCAAACGCTTCAAGCGGTTGTTGCGGATAATCACACGACGGTAGAGGTCATTGAGGTCAGAAGTTGCAAAGCGGCCACCATCTAGTGGAACCAACGGACGCAATTCTGGCGGAATAACTGGAACCACCTTCACAATCATCCATTCTGGACGGTTGTCAATGCGTTTTTGAGAGTCGCGCATGGCTTCTACAACTTGCAAACGCTTAAGGGCTTCGTTCTTGCGCTGAACAGATGTTTCTGTTTCAGCTTGGTAACGCAAGTCGTAAGACATTTGGTCTAGGTTGAGGCCTGCCAACAAATCGTAAAGTGCCTCTGCACCCATCTTAGCGATGAATTTGTTGGGATCGGTGTCGTCTAGGTAGTGGTTGTTAGCCAATTCTGGCAAATCGAGCATGTCGAGGTATTCTTCTTCAGTGATGAAGTCCATTTTCTTGACATTCGCCCATTTGTCAGTTCCGGTAACAGCACCAGCCTGAATGACAACATAACGCTCGTAATAGATAATTTGATCGAGTTTTTTGGTAGGCAAACCTAACAAATAACCGATTTTGTTCGGAAGTGAACGGAAGTACCAGATGTGTGCAACTGGAACCACCAATGAGATGTGTCCCATGCGCTCACGACGTACTTTCTTTTCAGTTACTTCAACACCACAGCGGTCACAGACGATTCCTTTGTATCGGATGCGCTTGTATTTACCACAGTGACATTCGTAATCTTTAACAGGTCCAAAAATGCGCTCACAGAACAAGCCATCACGCTCCGGTTTATAGGTGCGGTAGTTGATGGTTTCTGGTTTCAAAACTTCTCCACTAGAATGCTCCAAGATCACTTCTGGTGAAGCCAAGGAGATAGTGATTTTATTGAAGCTGCTTTGCTTTTTTGGGGTTTCTTTATTGAAAGCCATTTGATCTCGACTATTAACGTTAGTATTTTGAATTAATCCATTGATACGTTAAGGCACAAGCCACGTAATTCGTGTAACAATACATTGAAGGACTCAGGAATACCTGGTTCTGGAATGTTGTCGCCTTTAACAATAGATTCATATGCCTTGGCACGACCCATGACGTCGTCAGATTTCACGGTAAGGATTTCTTGTAGGATATTGGCCGCACCAAATGCTTCCAATGCCCAAACTTCCATCTCACCAAAACGCTGACCACCAAACTGTGCTTTACCACCCAAAGGTTGTTGGGTAATGAGCGAGTATGGTCCGATTGAACGTGCGTGCATTTTGTCATCGACCATGTGAGAAAGTTTCAACATGTAGATGATCCCTACCGTTGCCGGTTGGTGGAAGCGCTCGCCAGTGCCACCATCATAGAGGTAAGTTTTACCTGAACGTGGTACACCTGCTTTGTCGGTCCAGTCGTTGATTTCTTCTGGTTTCGCACCGTCAAAAATTGGTGTAGCAAACTTGACACCTAACTTTTCACCGGCCCAAGCAAGAACGGTTTCGTAAATCTGACCAAGGTTCATACGAGATGGTACCCCTAGTGGATTGAGAACGATGTCTACTGGTGTGCCGTCTTCGAGGAATGGCATATCTTCTTGACGAACGATATTGGCCACAATTCCTTTGTTACCGTGACGACCCGCCATTTTATCACCAACTTTAAGCTTGCGTTTTTTGGCTACATATACCTTCGCTAATTTCACGATTCCAGCAGGGAGTTCATCACCGACAGAAATGTGGAATTTTTTGCGCTTGTAGATACCAAGTAAATCGTTTGCTTTGATATTGAAGTTGTGAATGACACGAGAAATCAATTGATTGGTATCTGTATCAGCTGTCCAATTGAGTGGATTGACAATAGAGTAGTCAAGTGCGCTCAATGATTTGTTGCTGAATTTAGAACCTTTTTTGATCAACTCTTCTTTAAAGTTATTGAATACACCTGAAGATTTTTGCTCTCCGAGAATAACCAATAATTTATCGACAAGCTTATCGCGCAATACAGAAAGGTCTCTTTGATAGTCTGCATCGAGTGCCTCGAGTACCGGCTTATCTTGAGATTTCGATTTGCGATCTTTCACTGCTCTTGAGAACAATTTTTTCTGGATCACAACACCACGAAGCGATGGACCAGCCTTCAATGAAGCATCTTTAACGTCTCCGGCTTTGTCTCCAAAGATGGCGCGTAAGAGTTTCTCTTCTGGTGAAGGATCTGTTTCACCTTTCGGTGTGATTTTACCAATAAGGATATCACCTTCTTTGATCTCGGCACCAATGCGGATGAGGCCGTTTTCATCGAGGTCTTTGGTCGCTTCTTCAGAAACGTTAGGAATGTCAGAAGTGAGTTCTTCCATACCGCGTTTGGTATCGCGTACTTCCAAAGAATATTCATCGATGTGAATAGAGGTAAAGATGTCGTCGCGGACCACTTTCTCAGAAATCACAATCGCATCCTCGAAGTTGTAACCTTTCCAAGGCATGAATGCCACTTTGAGGTTTTGACCTAGGGCGAGTTCTCCGGATTGGGTTGCGTAACCTTCACAAAGCACCTGGCCTCTTTCAACGCGATCGCCTTTTTGGACGATTGGCTTGAGGTTGATACAAGTACTTTGGTTGGTTTTCATAAATTTAGTGAGCGAGTAACGCATTACTTCGCTTTCAAAACTTACGAGTTTATCTTGGTCATTCCAGTCGTAACGGATGACGATTTCGTTGGCATCTACGTATTCAACTGTACCAGAACCTTCTGCGTTGATCAATACGCGAGAGTCTCTAGCCACAAGTTGCTCGATTCCTGTACCGACGATTGGTGCATTTGGACGCAACAACGGCACCGCTTGGCGCTGCATGTTGGAGCCCATGAGTGCACGGTTGGCATCATCGTGCTCTAGGAAAGGAATCGAAGAGGCCGCAATAGATGCAATTTGGTTGGCACCAACGTCCATCAAGCTGAGGTCGCCAGGAGCTACCACAGGGAAATCACCTTCGTAACGCGCTTTGACTAAATCAGAAAGGAAATTTCCTTTGTCGTCAATCTTGGCGTTGGCCTGTGCAATAGTTTTTGAATCTTCTTCTTCAGCTGCCAAATAAATTGGGCTCTCTTCGAATACAACACGACCGTTGTCTACACGACGATATGGTGTTTCGATGAAACCAAGTTTGTTGACTTTGGCGAATACACAAAGTGAAGAGATGAGTCCGATGTTTGGACCCTCTGGTGTTTCAATGGTACACAAACGACCGTAGTGCGTGTAGTGAACGTCACGAACCTCAAATCCAGCTCGTTCGCGCGATAAACCGCCTGGCCCGAGTGCAGAAAGACGACGCTTGTGCGTGACTTCCGAAAGCGGGTTGGTTTGGTCCATGAACTGAGAGAGCTGGTTGGTACCGAAGAAGGAATTAATGACCGAAGACAAAGTCTTGGCATTGATAAGGTCGATAGGTGTAAAGACTTCGTTGTCGCGGACATTCATGCGCTCGCGAATCGTGCGGGCCATACGTGCCAAACCTACGCCAAATTGTGAGTAAAGTTGTTCTCCAACTGTACGAACACGGCGATTAGACAAGTGGTCGATATCATCGATATCAGCCTTAGAGTTGATGAGTTCAATCAGGTATTTAATGATTGAAATGATGTCGTTCTTAGTAAGAACGCGCGACTCTTCAGAAACATCTAAATTGAGTTTCTTGTTGATGCGGTAGCGTCCTACTTCACCTAAATCGTAACGTGCATCAGAGAAGAATAATTTCTCGAATACACCTTTTGCCGTTTCGTAGTCTGGTGGATCTGCGTTACGCAATTGACGGTAGATGTGTTCAACCGCTTCTTTTTCAGAGTTGGACGTATCTTTTTGTAAGGTGTTGTAGATGATGGTGTAATCCGTAGAATTGCCATCTTCTTTGTGCAAGATCAAAGATTTTGCGCCTGAATCCATGATCGAATCGAGGTGCTCTTCGCCAATTAACAATTCGCGGTCGAGGATGACTTCGTTGCGCTCGATAGAAACAACCTCTCCGGTATCTTCATCTACGAAATCTTCGATCCAAGTTTTGAGTACTCTTGCCGCCAAACGACGACCAATGAGTTTTTTAAGGTTGGTTTTGCTCACCTTTACTTCGTCGGCCAAACCGAAAATATCTAAGATATCGCGGTCTGTTTCGTAGCCAATAGCGCGGAAAAGGGTTGTAACAGGTAATTTCTTTTTACGGTCGATGTAAGCATACATGATATTGTTGATATCCGTAGCAAATTCAATCCAAGATCCTTTGAAAGGAATAATTCTGGCTGAATATAACTTCGTGCCATTTGCATGGCGAGACTGTCCAAAGAAAACACCTGGCGAACGGTGCAATTGAGATACAATAACGCGTTCTGCGCCGTTGACCACAAATGAACCTTTCGGTGTCATATAAGGAATTGTACCTAAGTAAACATCCTGAACGATGGTTTCGAAATCCTCGTGCTCAGGGTCTGTACAATACAGTTTCAGTTTTGCTTTGAGAGGCACACTGTACGTGAGTCCTCTTTCGATACACTCTTCAATGGTGTAACGAGGTGGATCAATAAAATAATCCAGGAATTCAAGAACAAATTGGTTGCGGGTATCCGTAATGGGAAAGTTTTCAGCAAACACTTTGAAAAGCCCTTCACTTTCGCGGTTCTCCGGGGTTGTTTCCAACTGGAAGAATTCTTGAAAAGACTTTAATTGAATCTCCAGAAAGTCTGGATATTCAAATTGGTTTTTGCTTGAAGCAAAATTAATTCTGGTTGAATTAGTTGTTGTTGCCAAGGCTTGTTTTTTTTAATGTTTTGTACTCTGTTGAAATCAACATGCAAAAAACAGGACAAGGCACCCGCCTTTCGGCGGTGCCTTTCCTGTATATCCTGAATCGAATTACTTAACTTCTACTTCAGCACCA
Source organism: Bacteroidota bacterium (assembly GCA_041168605.1). Lineage (GTDB taxonomy): Bacteria > Bacteroidota > Bacteroidia > Flavobacteriales_D > Crocinitomicaceae > UBA952. Next base: position 5,426 of record JBEEKN010000016.1, read on the forward strand.
GCCTCTTCAAGAGACTTTTTGAGGCCTTCAGCCTCGTCTTTAGAAACGCCTTCTTTCAATGTAGAAGGTGCTGCATCAACTAGGTCTTTAGATTCTTTCAATCCGTTACCAGTCAATTCTTTTACAAGTTTAACTACTGCGAGTTTGTTAGGACCACCAGCTTTGAGGATCACATCAAATTCAGTCTGCTCTGCAGCAGCTTCACCAGCACCAGCAGCAGCGCCAGCTACCATTACTGGAGCAGCAGCAGCAGGCTCGATGCCATACTCATCTTTCATAATTGTTGCTAATTCACTTACTTCTTTTACTGTAAGGTTAACTAACGTTTCTGCAATTTGCTTTAAATCAGCCATTTTATTTAAATTTAAAAAGGTTTAAAAATAATTTGATTATGCTCTTTCTTCGAGCGTTTTAAGGATACCAGCAATTTTGCCACCAGCACCTTGAAGACCAGACAATACATTTTTCGCTGGGCTTTGCAACAAGGCAATGAGGTCACCGATGAGCTCTTCTTTGCTCTTGAGTGATTCTAATGCACTTAGTTGGTCATCACCAATAAAGATTGCTTCGTCGATGTATGCTCCTTTCAAAAGTGGTTTTGGAGACTTCTTACGGAAGTCAGCAATCAATTTTGCAGGCGCATTAGCAACTTCAGAGATCATTACAGAGGTAGATCCTTTCAATACGTCTCTCAACGAACCAAAATCTTTACCTTCTACTTGATCCATTGCTTTTTCGAGCAAGGCATTCTTAACTACACGCATGGAGATGTTTGATTGAAAACATCTTCTGCGGAGGGTGTTTACGGCCTCAACGGTCAAATCTGCAGTGTCTGTCAAATACACAACTTGGCTAGCAGACAATTGTGCTGCTAATTCGCTGATGTACTGTGCTTTTTCTTCTCTTGTCATGTGTTCTAAGTATTAAGCAGTAACAGACTTCGCGTCAATTTGTATTCCGGGACTCATTGTAGAGCTCAAGTAGATACTTTTAATGTATGTACCTTTTGCTGCAGAAGGCTTGAGTTTGACAAGGGTAGAAACCAATTCGAAAGCATTCTCGCGAATTTTATCACCGTCAAAACTTACACGACCGATTCCAGCGTGGATGATACCGTATTTATCAACTTTAAAGTCGATTTTACCGGCTTTCACCTCTTCAACTGCTTTACCAATTTCCATGGTAACAGTACCTGTCTTCGGGTTTGGCATCAAGCCGCGTGGTCCGAGGATACGACCAAGCGCACCTACTTTACCCATTACTGAAGGCATCGTGATGATCACATCGACGTCAGTCCAGCCACCTTTGATCTTTGCGATATAATCGTCAAGACCAACGTAGTCTGCACCTGCATCTTGCGCTTCTTTCTCTTTGTCTGGCGTGCAAAGTACAAGTACCTTAACATCTTTACCAGTACCGTGAGGTAGGGCAACGGTTCCACGTACCATTTGGTTCGCTTTGCGCGGGTCTACACCCAAACGAACACAAATATCTACAGAGGCATCGAATTTAGTGGTAGAAATTCCCTTCACCAAATCACATGCTTCTGTTAGAGTGAAAGTTTTTGACAAATCGTATTTTGCCAAAATCTCTTTTCTTTTTTTAGAAACTCTTTTCATAGTCTATGATTATTTGGATTTTGGAGCTTCGCCACCTTTAACGGTAACCCCCATACTTCTTGCTGTTCCTGCAACCATGCGCATCGCAGAGTCAACCGTAAAACAATTCAAATCTGGAAGTTTGTCTTCGGCAATCGCACGAACTTGATCCCAAGTAACGGAACCAACTTTTACGCGGTTTGGCTCAGACGAACCCTTTTTAATTTTTGAATGTTCAATGATTTGTACCGCTGCTGGCGGGGTTTTGAGAACGAAATCAAAAGATTTATCACCGTAAACGGTAATCACAACCGGAACCACCTTACCCATTTTGTCTTGTGTACGCGCGTTGAACTGCTTACAAAACTCCATGATGTTCACACCTTTGGCACCGAGAGCCGGACCAATTGGTGGTGATGGATTGGCTGCGCCTCCTTTGATCTGTAACTTGATCAATGCTGCTACTTCTTTAGCCATATATATACAAATTATGTAGTTAAACGTGTGCCTATCGACGGGAAGCTTTAGTCATCTGGCCCACTCCTACGGTTAATACAACTTTAAGACTCTTTCTCAACCTGCATATAGTTGAGCTCGAGCAAGTTTTTGCGGCCAAAAATTTTGACCATTACCTTTAGTTTCTTTTTCTCTTCGTTGATTTCATCAACAACACCACTAAAGTTGTTAAACGGACCATCGATTACTTTGACAGACTCCCCAACCACAAATGGTATTTTGAGTTCTTCTTCTGTAATAGATAGTTCGTCTACTTTTCCTAAAATACGGTTTACTTCAGCCATTCGCATTGGAACGGCTTCGCCACCTTTTTCTGTACCCAAGAAACCAATTACATTGGGAATGCTTTTGATGACGTGTGTCACCTCGCCAACCAATGCAGCTTCAATGAGTACATAACCTGGCAAAAAAGCTTTTTCTTTGTTTACCTTTTTACCATTCTGAATCTTGAAAACTTTTTCTGTCGGAATAAGCACCTGATTAACGTAATCAGTGAGCTTCATGCGTGCAATTTCGAGTTCAAGGTATTCCTTGACTTTCTTCTCCTTGCCACTAACGGCACGGACGACATACCACTTCTTTGCTATTTCTGCCATTCTTGTTTTGTGTTTAGAAAGATCCGTAGATAAAGCCAAGCACACCTTTCCATAAAGAACCTTCTTCTCCGGTGATACCGAAAATGTAGTCCATGGCAAAGATAACGAGGGATATAAGCAAAGATGCTACGACTACAAGGATGGTGTTATTTTGCAACTCTTTCCATGTAGGCCAGGTTACTTGATGAACCATCTCGTTGTAGATGTCGATGATGTATGATCTTAATTTTAACACGAACAGTTGTTTTAATTGTGCACGGGCGGTAGGATTCGAACCCACGACCAATGGTTTTGGAAACCACCACTCTACCAGCTGAGCTACACCCGTTTAAAAAGGGGAGCTGTTAACTCCCCTTGTTTTTTACTTTTGGTAGAATCTTAAGCTACGATTTCTGTAACCTGACCAGCACCTACTGTACGACCACCTTCGCGGATAGCGAAACGGAGACCTTTGTCCATCGCAACTGGTACGATTAACTTTACATTAATAGATACGTTGTCACCTGGCATAACCATCTCGCGACCATCCGTAAGGAAGATCTCACCTGTTACGTCAGTTGTACGGAAATAGAACTGAGGACGGTATTTGTTGTGGAAAGGAGTGTGGCGACCACCTTCTTCTTTCTTCAATACATAGATTTCCGCTTTAAATTCGATGTGTGGTGTAGTTGAACCTGGTTTACAGATAACCATTCCACGCTTGATTTGTGATTTTTCAATACCGCGTAGTAACAAACCAACGTTGTCACCAGCTTCACCACGGTCAAGGATTTTGCGGAACATCTCAACACCTGTTACAGTTGAAGTCAATTTAACTTCACCCATACCAAGGATTTCAACTGGCTCACCAGAGTTGATCACACCTGTTTCGATACGACCTGTTGCAACTGTACCACGACCTGTAATCGTAAATACGTCTTCAACTGGCATCAAGAAAGGCTTGTCAACGTCACGTGGAGGCAATTCGATGTATGTGTCAACTGCGTCCATCAATTCTTCGATTTTCGCAACCCACTGTGGTTCAGCGTTCAAAGCACCAAGTGCAGAACCTTGAATAACAGGAGCGTTGTCACCGTCATATTTGTAGAAAGAAAGCAATTCACGTACTTCCATTTCAACTAATTCTAATAATTCAACGTCATCTACCATGTCCACTTTGTTCATGAAGACAACCATGCGAGGAACACCTACCTGACGACCAAGAAGGATGTGCTCACGAGTTTGTGGCATTGGTCCGTCTGTTGCAGCTACAACGAGGATAGCACCGTCCATTTGGGCAGCACCCGTAACCATGTTCTTTACGTAGTCGGCGTGACCTGGACAGTCAACGTGTGCGTAGTGGCGGTTAGCAGTTTCATACTCGATGTGTGAGGTGTTGATTGTGATACCGCGCTCTTTTTCTTCAGGAGCGTTGTCAATTGAGGAGAAGTCACGAGCCTGAGCCAATCCTTTGCTTGAAAGAACGCTAGAAATTGCAGCAGTCAACGTAGTTTTACCGTGGTCAACGTGTCCGATGGTACCGATGTTGACGTGTGGTTTGGAACGGTCAAAATTTTCCTTAGCCATTTTTGTATTTGTTACTTAGTTAATAATATACTTATCTATCATAAAGGTCCGAGACGCAAAGCGCAACGGACTTAAATGCAATTTTACATTGAGCCAATGACGAGAATTGAACTCGTGACCTCTTCCTTACCAAGGAAGCGCTCTACCCCTGAGCTACACCGGCGCTCAAACAAAAAAGTGAGCGGGAGACGAGATTCGAACTCGCGACGTTCAGCTTGGAAGGCTGACGCTCTACCAACTGAGCTACTCCCGCTTAATTCTTTTGTTAGTGTCTGTGGGGAGAGCAGGATTCGAACCTGCGAAGGTGTACACCAGCAGATTTACAGTCTGCCCTCGTTGGCCGCTTGAGTATCTCCCCAACATTGGAGCCGATGGAGGGATTCGAACCCCCGACCAGCTGATTACAAATCAGCTGCTCTGGCCAACTGAGCTACATCGGCTTGTATTATTTGAATGTTGGATATTCATAAAATGTTGAAAGAACGTAACCCTAAACCTGCGTTTTGGGATTGCAAATGTACAAAACTTTTTTTTATCACAAAGAGTTTTTGAAAAAATTTACACAAACTATTTTGTGTGCAGTTTTCAATAGCAGGCTTCGCTTACGGGAAATCCTTACATTTGTTTCAATGCGTCAAAAAAGAGTTTACATGACCGTCTCTAGCGACCTCGCTACAGACAACCGCGTTCACCGATCCTGCACGGTTTTGGAGGAGCTTGGTTTTCAAATCTATTTGCTTGGGCGTCAGAAACGAAATAGTCCTGAGATGCCGCCGCGCTCCTATCGCGTGCGCCGTCTTCAACTCCGTTATGAAAAGGGCGCTTTCTTTTATGCCGAATTAAATATTCGCTTGTTTCTTATTTTACTATTTAAGAAATATGATTTTTTGTTTGCCAACGACCTCGACACCCTGCCCGCAGCTTATTTAGCGAGCCGACTCAAGCGCAAACCCCTTTTATACGATAGCCATGAGCTCTTTACAGAGGTTCCTGAACTCGTCTCGCGACCAAGTATTCAAAAGATCTGGATGACTTTAGAAAAAATGATGTTGCCACGCATGGGCCAAATGATGACGGTGAATCAGTCTATTGCAAATATATTTGAAAACAAGTACGGCATTAAATGTAGTGTGGTGCGCAATGTTCCGATGCGCCTTGATCATATAGCCGCACATTCAAAATCATTTCTTGGCCTCAGCGACACGCAAATCATGCTCATTATTCAAGGTAGCGGACTGAATGTTGAACGAGGTATTGAAGAAGCAGTGCTTGCCATGACACAAATCCCAAGAGCTGTATTGTTTTTAGTTGGCGACGGAGATGTAATTCCGAGTATTCAAAAATTAGTTGCGCAATTACAACTCCAAGACCAGGTTCGTTTTATCGGAAGGGTTCCCTACAATGAATTGTTAAGATATACCGCAGCAGCTGATCTCGGACTAGCTTTAGACAAACCACTCAGTCTCAATTATGCACTTGCATTGCCAAATAAGGTTTTTGATTACATACAAGCGGGTACACCAATAGTAGCAAGTTCGCTCGTCGAAATTGAAACCCTGATCCACAAATACAACTGCGGTGTTGTACTGCCAGAGGTGACGCCACAAATGATTGCCGAAAAAATAAATGCTTTGATTGACCAACCCGAACACAGAGCGGAATACAGAAAAAATTGTCAGCAAGCAGCTCAGATAGAAAACTGGGACACCGACAAGCAAGTTCTAATGGCTGTCGTGCAGCGCGTTTTTGTTTAATTGCGCTAGTCTGAGTAAGCGATACAAATCGAAAAGAAATAAAGGTGCGTATCCCGTCTTCAATAAATAGGCTAAAAAGGGCGTAATTGAAGTCAGTAAACCTATTAGATAGTTGAAGACGACATGCTGCTTTAATTTCATGTGAAGTTGGAGCAAGCGATTGTGATCAAAAACGCGAAGAACCGGATGATTTTCGGCAAGCCAGAGCAGGTTCTTTAAGGCGCTGTCTGTTTTGCTCAAAAATTCGGCGTTGGTATCCAGCTTTAAGTTCCAAACAGGATTATCTATATGCGCAATAGGAATTTGTTGTTTGGCAAGCTGCAATCCCAATAAGGTATCCTCATGACCATAGCCCGTTAATCGCACATCAAAAGGAATTTGCTGCAAAACGGAACGTCGAATGAGAAAATTATTGGTCTTGAAGCCTGAGTGTTGGTGCTGTGTTCGCCTGTGATAGTCTAGACTTTCTCTTTGAGTAGAGTAAGACCAACGCAAGTGCTGGGAGCGATTTGGCTTTTGATTTTGATATACGCTGGCGCCAACCAAAACTTCGATAGGTTGCTGCGTTAAATAGTCGACATATTTTTTTAAAAACCACGGGTCTTGAATGGTGCTGTCTCCATCTATAAAAAGAAGGTAGTCAGCGTTGGTATGTTTTAAAAAGGCATTGCGGATCCGAGACCGGCCGATATTTTGCGGCAGCTGAATGTACTGAACACAAGGTGCCGTAAACTGATTGATGGTTTGATAAGCAGGGTCGGAAGCATCGTCGATGAGCACAATATCTATCGAGGGCTCATGTAGAACAGCGATTTGTACGCACAAGGTGTTGACCAACGCGCGCACGTCGGTATTATAAATAGGAATGCAAACGCTGAGCGTCCACATAGCGCGTTTAGGCCATAGTGCTTGGCGTGCCGAAATTCATTGGCGGAAAGCCAGTTTGCGGCTCGTCAATAGCGCCAAAGTTTTGCTCGTATTTTTCGATATTTTCTGCCAAGGCTTGTAAGAAGCGCTTGGCGTTTTGCGGCGTCATGAGTACTCTTGAACGCACCTTGCCTTTTGGCATTCCAGGCATCAGTTGTACAAAATCACAAACGACCTCAGCCGGTGAGTGCGTGATGATCGCTAAATTTGAATATACGCCCAAAGCAATGTCTTCGGATAATTCGATATTCATTTGGTTCTCTTGGTTCTCCATCTAGATTTGTTTTTCTAATTCATTAAAGGTAATGCCATATTGCTCGAGTTCAGTGAGAATCGGCGCATATATTTCTCGACTTACAGGCAAGGTAACGCCGCGTTCGCGAATGGTATTGTTCAAAATCAGTTTTGCGGCAATTGCCACTGGCAAGCCAACCGTATTGGACATCGCGGTATAACGTTCATCTTGACCTTCCACCACCATTGCACTCGTAACCATGAATCGCAGCTCATTTTTTGCGTAGATGATTTCGTGATACATCACGATCATATCTTTATCGCCAGGTGAGAGCTGCCATTTGTCGACTAATATTTTTTGCAACAATACCGCTGGGCTCGCATTGTGAATGCCAAAAGTTTCTTGGTCACTGAAAAGCCCTAAGAAATCAAATAATTCAAAAAGGTCTTGGCGGTACTGGACCAGTTTCATGAACTTCTCTTCTACGCTCACGCCTATCTCAAAAGGTAAAAAAGCATTCAGAAATTGACGCGGGGTGAGTTGGGCTGAACCCTTCATTGTGTAGGCATCATCGGTCATGCCGAGCTGAACAAAGACATCCCAGGCTTCGCAATAAGGTGGCCTGCGCAAGGTGCCACGGAAAATAGTCGGGACGTTTTGAATGTGGTACGTTTCCAAATAATTCAAAGAGTCTCTGTTGACGTAACCTTCAAATTCGCCGTAGCCCTCAATTTCTATATGGTCAAGGCGCTGAAACAAGCGGTGATACGGCAAGTACTTGAGCTCGTTCATTTCGCGGTAACAAGCCGCAGATCCTTGGCCCGCCAGCACGACATTCTTCGGATTCCAGGTAAACTTGTAATGCCAAGGGTTGGTATCGGACACTGGTGCAATAAGACCGCCGCAGTATGATTTAAAGGACTCGAGTTCGCCGCCAATGGCTTTGATGTGGTCCAAAATGCGCATCGCACTCATGTGGTCTATACCAGGGTCTACACCGATTTCATTCATAATAACGATGCCGGCCTCTTTTGCCTGCGCATCTAGCGCGCGCATTTCTGGGGAAATGTACGAAGGTGTAATCAGGTGCTTTTGGAGTGCGATGCAATCTTTGGCCACCTCGACGTGATAAACTGCAGGCAGCATTGAAATGACTAAATCTGCTTGCGCAATGTAAGGGCGCCGTTGTTCTGGGTCAAGGGCATTAAAGGAATGGGCTGTGGCATTTGGATGATCTGCCAACTTGGCTTTAATGAGCTCGAGGTTTTGGTCCACGACATCTAAATGCCAAGATTCAGCGCTACTATGGTCTAGTAAGTATTTGATCAAGGTGGAGGCCGATAAACCCGCACCAAATAATAAGATTTTTTTCATGCTTGATTGAGTAAAGCAAATGTAGAAAACTATCGGGAATTGTTGCGCGCAATCATAAATAATAATGGCACATGCCATCTTGCCGCCCAAGCACCTTCGTCATGTCCGGTTCCTTGCACTACAGCTTCTAGGAAATGTGGATTACTGGTGTCGTAACCCACACTTGCTAATGTCTTGAGTAAAAGGTCGTGATAGGGTTTATAAGAGGCATCCAGTGTTTCTGTTCCGCGGTCTACGTATAAAAAATGTTTGCGATCGGCTTTGAGATTTGTTTCGATATAAATATTAAACGGGACTACCAATGCCTCGACCATTCCTTCTTCAAACATACCGTAATTGATCATTGGCGTGTGGATAGACAAGCAAGCAGCGCCACCAAACAAATTTGGTTGCTCACAAAGTGCATAAAGCGAAATGAGGCCTCCCATACTCGAGCCCATCACCATGCGGTCTTTTGTTTTCTTACCGACCTTGAACTCCGATTCTACAAACGGCACCAACGTTTCTTCTATCCAGCGCAAATACGCATCGGCTTTCAACTCTCCGTTCCAGAGCTTTTCCATCAATAAATTGCGATAAGTTTCGGGCATGTATTGCGCCACAGCTTGCGGAAAAAATTCGGCGTAGCGGTTTTGGGGGTCATTGTGAATGCCCACCATAATAAATGGATCGTGTGCATAACGCGCCAAAGTTGTAGAAACCACCTCGTCAATTTTCCATTCTTTTTTGTTCCAGGTTTGAGTGCTGTCAAAAAGCATTTGGCCGTCGTGTAAGTAAAGCGTTTTGGCCTTTTTGACGCCCAATAAACCCGTTGGCACATAGATATCTACAGTGCGTACACCCTGTTCAAAAGGAAGCGCATACCGAAAGACCTCACCACCGACAACATGAAGTTGTTGGGCTTTTAAAAATGAATTGCTATCGATTTGAACCTGAGCGGTTATTTTTGAAAATAGCAAGCAAAAGCTGCAAATGAAAAAAATTGAAAAACTACGCAACATCTTTTTTTGACAAGATTAAGGGCTTTAGATGAATGTTGCGCATACATTGGCTATTTTTGTGGAAAAATTCCTCGGATGGACAAACTCCTCTCTTCACTTTTTTCCATGCGCTGGGCGAGCGTCGGACTGATCGTCTTCTTGGTGGCTATTGGCGCCGCTACCTTTATCGAATCTATTCACGGAATTCAAGCCGCAAAAATCAGCATCTACAATGCTTTTTGGTTCGAAGGCCTATTGCTTTATCTCGTATTGGCTTTGGTCTCCAATATTTTTCGCTACAAAATGTTCAGCCGCGCAAAAATCGCTATGCTGAGCTTTCACTTATCTTTTATCGTCATCCTAGCGGGCGCTGCCGTGACGCGCTATGTCAGTTTTGAAGGCCGTATGGTGATCCGCGAAGGAGCTGGCAACAACTTTATTTATACTGCTGATCCTTATGTTTTGATCAACGCGCAGGATATCACGCAAAAAAATGGCGCAACCGCACTGCAAGCCTGGAAAACCTACCTCAGCGAGTTCAATTCAAACGATTTTGAATACGACACCAAAGTAGGCAAGAAAAATGTTACCCTTCGCTACATCGATTTCAAATCTGACTGCGTCGACTCCCTGCAAGTCAATCAAAAATTCAAAGCAAACGCACTCGAATTGGTGACTGAGGGTAAAAAATCAAATTACCTTTCCGAAGAAGATGTACTCATGGTAGGTACCACTCCTTTTTATTTTTCGGCCCAACGCCCAAGCGCACCCAACCAAGCACCCGGTATTTATTTACATGTCAAAGATGGCAAAACATGGATTTATCCAAGCATTGAACTCAAAGCGTTGCCCATGACCGAAATGGAAAAAGTCAGAGCTAGCGGTCAGGCACCCGCCGATAGTCTTTACATCAATTATCCATTAAACGAATGGTCTGAATTTAAGACATTTTCATTATATATAGTTGGTGGTCAGCAGGTTGTTTTCAAAAGACTCATTCCACACGCCAAAAAAATGTTGGTCAAGGCGCCTGTCAAAAAATCAGGTAAAGACTACCTTACTGTTGAGCTCAGTGACGGCAAAGCCAGCAAAAAAATCCGTTTAGAAGGAGGCATAGGGCAATATCCCAAGCCAGAGCGTTTTGCCATGAACGGCGTTGTTTATCAGCTTGAGTACGGATCAATTCAAAAAAATATTCCGTTTACAGTGCAGTGCCGCGACTTCAGACTCGACAAATACCCGGGTTCTAATGCCCCTTCTTCCTTTGAAAGTGAACTCACCATCGACGACCAGCGCAACAACGTCAAATTGAACAGAAAAGTCTTCATGAATAACGTGATTGACTACGATGGCTACCGTTTTTTTCAATCTTCCTATGAATTGGATAATCCGAGCACACCAGAAAATGAAGAAGGTACCGTACTGAGTGTCAACCACGACTCCATGGGCACCAACATCACCTACATCGGTTACCTTTTAATGGCACTCGCGATGATTTTGTCGCTATTTGCTCCGGTAGGGCGCTTTACGTTCCTTTCCGAACAACTCCAAAAGGTCAAAGCCAAAAAAGCAAGTCTTGGCATCATTGCGTTGCTTTTATCGAGCAATCTTCTTGCCCAGCACCAGCACCAACATCAGCACAAAACAAAGCCTGTTCACCACGAAATCACTACCGAACATGCCGATGAGCTCGCCTCCCTGCTTGTTCAAGATTACGAAGGCCGAATTGTACCGTTTCACACCCTCGCAGACCAACTCACGCGCAAGCTCACGCACAGCAATAAATACAAAGAACTCAACGCCGTTCAATTCGTTTTGAGTTTACACATGTATCCTTCTTACTGGGTTTCTCAGCCGTTTATTCAGGTGCCAAGAAACCTAAGAGAGCCGCTCAAACTCAAAGAATTTGAAAGCATCATGTCCTTGAGTTCCAAAGATTCCGAATTCAAATGGATGGCTCAGTACCAAGCGGCGCATCAAAAACTCGAGTCTAAGCGCAACGAATTCGACAAAAAGCTCATCAAGCTCAATGAGAAATACGAAGTCGCCAATAACATTTTCATGTGGCAATTCATGCGCGTGATTCCCGCCAAAAACGACGCCAACAACACGTGGTTTGTGCCGCTCAGCATGGAACTCGGCAAAAAAGATACCCTTTCTTCGAAATTGTTTGTCAATTACTTGGCGGCGGTCCACGATGGCGGGCAGCGCCATACTTTTGGCGAAGCCACCGATGTGCTCAAAAAATTCAAAAAATTCCAAAGAACAGCAGGTAAGGCAGTTGCGCCAACAGAGCGCGTGGTCAATTTAGAGATCAGCTACAACAAAATGCAAATCTTTAAGCGCTCTTACCAACTGTATTTACTCAGCGGCCTATTATTGCTCATCGTCTTTTTTATCGGCATTTTCTTTCGCTCAGAAAAGGAACTCCAAAGACTCAAATGGCCAAAACGCATCTTTATCGCAATTACCGTTATCACATTTGTTTACCACGGCGTCGGACTCGGTCTGCGTTGGGCCATCTCAGGGCACGCGCCTTGGAGCAACGGCTATGAAGCCATCGTATTTATCGGATGGGTTACCATGATCGCCGGTTTTGCTTTTGCCAAGAAAAATCAAGTGGTTTTGGCTGGCGCTGCCGTATTAGCCGCCCTCATGCTTTGGGTTACCGAAATGAACCTCATGGATCCTGAAATCACGCCGCTTGTACCGGTACTGAAATCTTATTGGCTCATGATCCACGTAGCCATTATTACAGGTAGTTATGGCTTCTTAGGCTTGGCCTGCATCCTTGGCCTGATCAACCTCAAATTGTATCTCTTGCAGTCAGAAAAATCTGCCGCACTCGTCAAACTCAACATCCAAGAAATCACCTACATTTCCGAAATGACCATGACCGTTGGGCTCTATATGCTCACCATCGGCACCTTCTTGGGCGGCGTTTGGGCCAATGAATCTTGGGGCCGCTACTGGGGTTGGGATCCAAAAGAAACTTGGGCACTCGTTTCGGTATTGGTTTACGCGGTTATTTTGCACTTCAGAATGATCCCTGGCTTACAAGGGCGTTTCTTATTCAATGCCCTCGCATTCTGGGGCTACTCCGCTATCCTCTTCACGTTCTTTGGCGTCAACTTCATGCTCGTAGGCTTGCACAGCTACGCACAAGGCGAAGGCTTAGGCCAATTCCCTACGTGGCTCATCTACTTGATCATCGTTTTTGCTTTGCTGACCACACTTGCCTTTTTACGCAACAAAAGCATTGAAAAGAAACAAAAAGACGCGCTGCTCAATTCATGATTTCAGACCGCATTCTTTACGAAGACAACCACTCTATTGTCGTCAACAAATTACCTTCCGAACTCACGCAAGGTGACAAAACTGGCGATGCCATTCTTCCGGATGCGATCAAAGCCTACCTCAAAGAAAAGTACCAGAAACCCGGCAATGTTTTTTTGGGTGTGGTGCATCGCCTAGACCGCCCAACCAGCGGTGCCTTGGTCTTTGCACGCACCAGCAAAGCCCTCGAGCGGCTCAACGCCCAGTTTCGGGACAAAGAAACCAACAAAATCTACTGGGCTATCGTAGGGCAAAAGCCTGCCAAAAACAGTGGCACACTCGTGCATTTCTTGAAAAAGAATGAGTCGCAAAACAAAAGTTATGTAGTGGCCGAAAGCACGCCTGGCGCCAAAAAAGCCATTTTGCACTACCGTCAAATTGCGGCTTCTGAACGCTATTTTTTGCTGGAAATTGAACTAGAAACTGGTCGTCACCATCAAATCAGGTGTCAGTTAGCGAGCATGGGCTGCATCATTAAAGGAGACCTCAAATACGGCGACAAGCGCTCAAATCCGGACGGCTCCATTTGCCTACATGCGCGCACGCTGAGTTTCGAACATCCCACCTCTAAAGAGCGCATTGCCGTTGTGGCGCCACTCCCCAAACTTGGCATTTGGGCGGCGTTCAATCAAGATTAAAGTCCTAGTATTTTTTGAGCAGTGAGGCCAATGATTTTCAAATCTTGGAGCAAGCCTGGTTGCGCCAAATAACGCTGATTGATTTCAATTTTTGCGGGCATGATTTCTTCGATGTACGCTTTTTGCGGATCGGCAGCATTGGCCAATATTTCGTTTTCATGGAAATAAGCAAGGCTCGCGTAGTCGGTGATTCCGGGCTTTACGGCTAATATTTTGCGCTGCTCTTCTGTATACATCTCCACATAAAATGGCACCTCTGGCCGTGGGCCAACAATACTCATGTCGCCTTTGATGACATTCACAAACTGCGGAAATTCATCGAGTTTAAAACGCCTAAAGAAGTAACCCGTTCTGGTAATGCGCGGATCTTTGTTGCCAATGGTAATTTGGCTGCCCTTATCTGCATTTGGACGCATCGATCTAAATTTGAGTAGCTTAAATACCTTCCCATTTTTTCCGACCCGATCTTGGCTATAAAAAACCCCACCGCTTGACTCCAGGGCAATGGCGAGCATGAGCAGCAAGCCAAAAGGTAAAAAAACCGCAAGGATCAAAAAAGAAATGCAAATGTCAAAAGTTCTTTTCATCGTATCTTCGTACAAAGCTAAACAAAACTTAAGTTGCTCGCTCCATTCCAATTCAAAGACGCCCTCCTCTCTGCCGATTTTCGAATGCAGACCTTTGCGCAATTGCAAAAAGACCTAGAACGCGCTCAATGTGAATTCACCCTTCACGCCGACAATTTTCTGACCGACTTAGCCAAATTACTCGAAAATCTTTCCGTTGAGAAACGCGCACAACTGCTATATTTAATCGACCTGCCAGAAAACAATAAGCATGTTGTAGCCTGCGAAGATTACTTTTCAGACCTAGCGGAGCAAATCATACACCGAGAAGCACTCAAAGTTTTTTGGCGTTCTCAGTTTTCAGCTCAGTAAAAGCTGTTGAAACTCTTTTGAAAATGTTCATATCTCGGGCTGAAAATAAGAAGTCGTTTCAATCGAAATGTTAACTTTGTAAATCAAATTTTTTGTCATGAATTTCATTGCCTCGAGCACTACCCTACTGCGTCACCTTCAAAGTATTTCAGGAGTTTTAAACACCAGCAATACCTTGCCAATTCTCGATAACTTCCTTTTCGAAATTACCGATGGTTTGCTCACCGTTTCTATTTCTGATTTAGAAACCACCATGATGACCAAACTCGAGGTGCAGTCCGAACAAAATGGCAAAATTGCCATCCCAGCAAAGTTATTGCTCGACGTACTTAAAAACTTGCCAGACCAACCTTGTACTTTTAAAGTCAACCCGACCAATTTCCAGATAGAAATCGCCTACGACAACGGTAAGTCGCGTATGGTTGGTTTCAACGGAGAAGAATTCCCGAAAGTACCCGAACTAGCCAACAAAAGCGCAATCAAACTTTCTGGTGCGGTCTTGTCTAAAGCCATTAACAAAACACTTTTTGCCACCGGCAACGACGACCTCCGCCCTGTCATGAGCGGTGTTTTTTGTCAATTCGCAGGTTCTGAAATCACTTTCGTAGCCACCGACGCACACAAACTTGTTCGCTACAAAAGAACAGACGCAGAGGCCAGCGGCAGCTCTGCTTTCATCTTGCCCAAAAAACCACTCAACTTACTCAAGTCTAACTTGCGCGGAGACGAAGAAATCCTCATGGAATACAACGAATCCAATGCGGTTTTTACGTTCTCTGATTTAGTGTTGGTATGTCGCTTAATCGACGGCAAATACCCTAACTACGAAGCGGTTATCCCTAAAGAAAACCCGAACGTGCTCACCATAGACCGCGCACAGTTCTTGTCTTCTATCAAACGCGTTTCGATTTTCTCGAACAAAACCACGCACCAAATCCGCCTCAAATTAGTAGGTTCTGAGCTTTCTCTATTTGCCGAAGACATCGACTTCGCCAACGAAGCCACAGAAAGACTCACCTGTAATTACGACGGTGACGACCTAGAAATTGGTTTCAACTCACGCTTTTTACTCGAAATGCTCGCCAATCTCGACGCAGACGAAATCAAGCTTTCAATGAGTGAGCCTAGCAGAGCAGGTCTTCTTACACCAGCTGTCCAAGACAACGCCCACGAAGACATCCTCATGCTCGTGATGCCCGTCATGCTGAACCGCTAATTTTCATGAGCAACACCCTGACCAACATTCGCAACCTCTCCCTAGAGGAACTCAAAACGAGTTTTACCGAATTTGGCGAGAAACCTTTCAGAGCCAAGCAAGTTTGGGAATGGCTGTGGCAAAAAAATGCGCACTCCTTTGACCTCATGAGCAACCTCAGCTTGGGCTTTCGCGCTTGGCTAAGTGAACACTACTACATCGACTACATCTCCCTTCAAGACCAACAAATCAGTAAAGACCGCACCATCAAAAGTGCCTTTACAATTGACGACGGCAAGGTCATTGAAGGTGTCCTGATCCCCACGAGCTCGCGCATGACCGCCTGCATCTCCTCTCAAATAGGCTGTAGTTTATCTTGCCAATTTTGTGCAACTGGAAGGCTCAAATTATTGCGCAACCTCAGTGCAGGCGAAATCGTTGACCAAGTTGTATACCTACAACAACAAGCCCAACAACACTACGAACAAAACCTCAGCAATATCGTCTACATGGGCATGGGAGAACCCTTGCTCAACTACAAAAACGTCTTGCTCTCCATCGATCGCCTTTGCAGCCCAGACGGCCTCGGTATTTCTCCGCGTCGCATCACGGTTTCTACGGCAGGTATTGCCAAAATGATCACTAAACTCGGCGACGACAACGTCAAGTTCAATTTAGCGCTCTCTTTGCATGCCGCCAACGACCTCAAGCGCAATCAAATCATGGAAATCAACGAAAGCAACAACCTCGAGACACTCTCCGATGCGCTGCAATATTTCCATGAAAAAACAGGTTCAAGAGTCACCTTTGAATACATCATCTTTAAAGATTTCAACGACGACCTCGCCGATGCGCGCGAACTCGCCAACTTTGCAAAATGTGTCCCTTGCAAAATCAATATCATCGAATACAACCCCATAGACGACGGCAAGTATCAGCAAGCCGATCCGCGCAAAGTGGAAGCTTTTGCTGAGTACCTGGAATCCCTGAACCTCATCGTCAATGTGCGCCGCAGCCGTGGCAAAGACATCGATGCCGCTTGTGGCCAACTCGCCAACAAAAACAAAGCGATCGCCGCTGAAGAGCGCGCCCTGAAGTTTTAAATTCCAGCTGTAACATTTCCCTTGTCTGTTCGTCAAAAAAACGCAATTTCGT
Source organism: Bacteroidota bacterium (assembly GCA_041168605.1). Classification (GTDB taxonomy): domain Bacteria; phylum Bacteroidota; class Bacteroidia; order Flavobacteriales_D; family Crocinitomicaceae; genus UBA952. Next base: position 22,234 of record JBEEKN010000016.1, read on the forward strand.
TTCCATGATAAAAGCCACCCATCTCCGAAAGGAATTTGAATTGAGTAAACAACAAAGAAAAGAACTCAATACAAAAGAAACCTTAGCGCTTGCCGTCAACGACATCAGCTTTACCTGTGAGCCAGGTCGGGTTTACTCCCTTCTAGGCCCTAACGGCGCTGGAAAAACAACCACACTGCGCATGCTCGCCACTATCCTTACACCAACTTCTGGCAGCATTGAAATCGCAGGTATTGACGCCGTAAAACACCCGCAAGAAGCCCGCAAACACATCGGTTTTCTAACCGGTTCAACTGGTTTGTACGCCCGCCTCACTCCGCTGGAAATCATCGATTACTTCGCCGATTTGTACCAAGTAAATGCCCAAGACAAAGAAGCGCGCAAAAAGTATTTGTTCGACCTTTTGAACATGAACGATTTTCTGCACAAGCGCATCGGCAAGCTCAGCACCGGCATGAAACAAAAAGTATCGATTTGCCGCACCATGATCCACGATCCAAGTGTGGTCATCTTTGATGAACCCACAAGCGGACTAGACATCATCACCGCCGAAAACATCATCAAACTCATTCGCTCTTGCAAAGACCAAGGCAAAACCGTCATCTTTTCGAGCCATATCATGAGCGAAGTCGATTTACTTTGCGATGACCTCGCCATTGTTCATAAAGGTCAGCTCAAATACAACGACACTATGTCCGCCTTCCGCGCCAATATGGTGGCCAATAATTTAACAGAAGAATTCATCCGCATTGTCCAAATGCCAACTCCACAAGCATGATATTCCGAATTTTCCGCAAAGAACTGCTAGACACCCTCCGCGACCGCCGCACCCTCATGACCATGCTCGTGATACCCATTTTGGTATTTCCCATCACGCTCAATGTTTTCATGGAGATCTCAACCTCTTTTCAAGAAAGCGCCTCCGCCAAAACAATGAAAATAGGGGTATTAGGAGACATCAACAAGGGCTACATCAAACAACTTGAGCAAATTCCAGCTGCTGTTGGCCCTAAAAAAATTATTTATTTCAAGGACAGCTTGACCCTTGCCAATGCCGTGACTTCGGATAAAATACAATTGGGTCTACTCACACCAAAAAACGAAAAAGAATTAAGCGCCGCACAACAAACCATCACACTCACTTGGCTCTTAGATGCCTCTGAAGTAGGCCGTGCAGAACGAGCTGAGCTCTACGCAGCAAGCCTCAAAGCAAATGCAGAAACTGAACGCTTGCAAAAACTCGGTTTAAGACCTGAGCAAATCAGGCCGCTTGTGGTCAATACCGTCAACTGCGCGAGCGATAAAAAAATGGTGGGCCAACTCGCCGGCGGATTCCTGCCTTATATTTTTATTGCCTTCGGATTTATCGGCTGCATGTACCCTGCCATCGATTTGTTTACCGGCGAGAAAGAACGCGGCACCATTGAAACACTCTTGACCGTACCTGTTTTGCGTTGGAAAATATTGATCGGCAAAATGCTGGTTGTGGTGAGCTCCGGCATGCTTGCAGCGAGCTGCGCTTTACTTGGTTTATTTGTATCCATAGAATTTCTAGACTTAGCCGACAACAAAGAATTACTCGAAGTGATTCATAGTATCCTGACGCCTTACTTCATCTTGTCGATGTTTGCACTACTCTTGCCTTTGGTCATTTTCTTTGCGGGCCTCATGATTCCAATTGCTATTTACGCCAAGAGTTTCAAAGAAGCGCAAAGCATCATTACCCCGCTCAATATTGTGGTGGTTCTGCCTTCAATGGTGGGCTTTTTTCCGGGTGTTGCCCTCGATATCAACACGGTATTTATCCCGGTCATTAATGTGGTGTTGGCCACCAAAGAACTCATTGCCGGAACGCTTTCTTGGACTTATTTTCTAAGTGTGTTTGGCATCATGTGCAGTTTGGCATTTGTGGCCATCGCAATCTCCTACAAACAATTTGGAAAAGAAGCGAATATCTTGAATTAAGCCAATTCAGAGAGCTCCAACCAGCGCAGTGTGGCTTCATCAATTTGATCCACAACCACACCCAAGCGCGCTCCTTTCTCTAAAAGTTGCTCATTGCTTAAATCGCCACTAGACAACTCTGAACTCAGCTGTTCTTTTTCGGCCTCAAGCTGCGGGAGCATTTTTTCGATTTGCTCAAATTCTTGCTTTTCCTTGAAACTCATTTTGCGCTGCTTTTCTGCGGGCGCTGCCATGACCTCCGGTGTTTCAACAACAACTTGTTTGCTTGCATTTTTGTTTTCGCGCTGTGCTTGCGCAAGTGCGGTTCTGTAGCCATGGTAATTGCCTGTGATGTCTTTAATGCGACCTTCTCCCTGAAAGACAAAGAGGTGATCGACCATTTTATCCATGAAATAGCGGTCGTGGGACACCACGATAAGGCTGCCCTGGAACAAGCGCAAGTGCTCCTCCAACACCGACATCGCAAAGATGTCGAGGTCATTGGTAGGCTCATCGAGAATGAGGAAATTCGGATTGAGCATCAGTACCCTGAGCAACTTGAGACGGCGTCTTTCTCCTCCACTTAGTTTGTGTACAAAATGATAATGCATGTCGCGCGGGAACAAAAAGCGCTCGAGGAGTTGGGCTGCAGACAACTGTCGGCCTTTTTCTAGCGGGATAAATTCTGCTACTTCTCGCACTACATCAATGACTTTCATGTCCGGATCCACCTCGATTAAATCCTGAGAATAATACCCAAAAACAATGGTGTCGCCGATGACAATTTTACCGCTATCTGGCTCCGCTTCAGCGGTGAGCATTTTCAGGAAGGTCGTTTTGCCTGCTCCGTTGTTACCCACAATACCGAGGCGTTCTTGACGCTGAAAATGGTAGCTGAAGTCATCGAGCATCACGCGCTCGCCAAAAGCCTTAGACACTTTGTGGAATTCAACGATTTTAGTGCCCAAGCGCTCCATTTTGATGGGGAGTTCGAGTTCATCTTCGTCTAGGCGTTGCGTAGCGACCTTTTTCAAATCTGAGAAGGCGTCGACACGTGCTTTTTGTTTGGTGCCGCGTGCCTTGGGCTGACGGCGTATCCAGTCGAGTTCTTTGCGAAAAGTGTTTTTGGCCTTTTCAATGGTTGATTGCAGTTGGTCTTCGCGCTCAGCTTTCTTTTCTAAATAATAAGAGAAGTTCCCTTTGTAGCGGTATACTGTTTGGTCGGCAAGTTCTAAAATGGTATCGCAAACGACCTCTAAAAAATAGCGGTCGTGGGTCACCATTAATAAGGTGAGTTGAGAAGCGGATAGGTATTGCTCGAGCCATTCGATCATGTCGAGGTCGAGGTGGTTGGTGGGCTCATCGAGGATTAAAAATTCTGCTTCTGAAAGCAAAACTTTTGCCAGCGCCACCCGTTTCTTTTGGCCGCCCGAGAGCTGCCCCACTTTTTGCGTGATGCCGCTGAGCTTGAGCACAGAAAGTACTTGCTGCACTTTGACTTCTAGATCCCATGCTTGGTGCTCGGTGAGCTCTTGATAGAGGTCGCCAAGTTTGGCTTCATCATTTGCTGCAAGCGCATCTGTATAGGCTTTGATGAGCTTGATTTCGGGGAGGTCGTGGTCTAATACGGCATCAAGTACACTGAGCTCCGGATTGAGGTCCTCGGTTTGCTCCATAAAGGCGATGCGCAATTCTTTGCGAAAAGTAACCGTGCCGCTGTCGGGCGGTTCGAGCCCAAGAAGGCAACGCAACAGCGTAGATTTGCCCGCGCCGTTTTTGGCAACAATAGCTACTTTTTGGCCGTGTTCAATGCCAAATGTGAGGTCAGAAAATAGGAGGCGTTCACCATAAGATTTGGTGAGGTGTTCGACAGAAAGAAAGTTCATAAGTTAACGCAGGCGGTCTAGAGATTCGAGGATTTCTTTGTCTTTTTGAACCCCTTTTAAAGCAAAATAAGTAAATGGTAGGCCAACAACGGCCATATAATATCCGATGCCGAGCTGGATGCCAACGGCAGACGGAACAAGTACGCCCAAACTCGCCGTTACTAAAATAGCAATGAGGCCAGCGGCGTAAATCCAAAACACGAGGCGGGCCAATCTGAATTGTTTCTTCAGATTTTTATAGGACATCAAGGCGTAATAGATAAAGAGCACAAATAATATCACGAAGTAAAAGAGCACAGAACCTTGTATGTTTTCAACCTTGCCCTGAGCTGTTTTAGCAAATTGAACGCCATAGACGGAATAAGCAAAGTAGCCTTTGTTGGCTGTAAATCCAAAGATTTCAACTCCCGAAAGCAGTGCTGATAAAAGCACCATGACGATAATAAAGTAAACGGTTTGAATGCGTTGAATCATATGAAAAGGGTATTGCGTTGTTGTCTTAAATAAAAATCTAGGAGTACAATAAGAGCCATGGCTGCTACAATAGGTACGGCTCTTGGCACCACACAGGCATCATGACGACCTTCAATTGCGTGTGGCTTGAGTTCGCCATTTTGTTGCAAAGTTTCTTGTGGGATTTTGATGCTCGCCACCGGTTTAAAGGCTACCCGAAAGCTAATGGGCATACCGTTGGAGATGCCGCCTTGGATGCCGCCTGAATAATTCGTTTGGGTGCTGCCATCGGCAGTGAATTGATCGTTGTGAGCAGAGCCCTTCATGGAAACCGCTGCAAAACCGCTGCCAATTTCAAAACCTTTGACGGCGTTGATCGAAAGCATGGCCTTGCCGAGCTCAGCATGTAGCTTGTCAAAAACGGGTTCACCCCAACCTGCCGGAACGCCTTTCAGCATGCAGCGAATGGCACCGCCGGTGGTGTCTCCGAGGGCTTGAAGTTCGGTGACATAAGCCTGCATTTGGTCTGAAACAGAAGTGTCTGGGCAGCGCAAAAGCGAGTTTTCAATTTGCGCCGTCTCGTACCACTGTTGTTCTGAAAGCTGATACGGACCAATTTGATCGACGTAGCAGCTGCTCTCTACGCCAAGTTGTTGCAATACCTGTGCCGCCAATGCACCTGCCACGACGCGACAAGCTGTTTCTCGGGCGCTGCTGCGGCCACCGCCTCGGTGGTCTCGGATACCGTATTTTTGCTGGTACGTAAAATCGGCATGTGAAGGCCTGAATACGTCCTTGAGTGCTTGGTAATCTTTGGAATGTTGATCGGTGTTTTCAATGAGAAAAGCAATGGGGCTTCCGGTGCTTTTGCCTTCAAAAATGCCAGAAAGAAAGGAGACTTTATCTGCTTCTTTTCTTGGAGAAACGAGCTGATTTTGACCCGGCCTGCGTTGGTCAAGCGCCAATTGAATCTGTTGGATATCGATTGGAAAATTGGAGGGAAAACCCTCGATAATGCCGCCAATAGCCACGCCATGAGACTCCCCAAAAGTGGTGAGTTTGTAAATTTGACCATAGCTCGAACCTGACATATCGCAAAGGTAAGGAATTTGGATGGTTAATCTTTTTATATTTGAGCATGCGAATTCTACTATTTTTCTTGACAAGCCTGACCCTTTTGTGGTCCTGTGCACCTGCACGATTTGTCGAACCACTCAAAAAAGGTGAGCAAGTGCTCAGTGGACATTTCGGTGGGCCGCTGGCTAAAATACCAGGTATCGGTGTCATACCAATTCCCTTTAGTTCTATCGGCTACGGCCGAGGCCTCACCGACCAAACAACCGTTTTTGGCAACCTGCACCTCACGTCGCTTGCCTTTGGCGTTGGACAATTTGAGCTAGGGGCCTCTCAAAAGATTTGGCACACCGACCGCATGGGTGTTTCGGGCCAACTGAACACGAATGTGTTGATCGATTTCTACACTGGCGCCAACCGCATTTGGCCACAGCTCGATGCCAACTACTACTTTAAGTACGGCCGACAATGGAAACCAGAGCAACTCGATAAAATGTGCATGCTTTACCATGCCAATTATAATTTTTTCTATGCTGGTATTTCCAATTGGTTTGATTTCTATGGTACAGAATCACAGGGCAGACCCAACGAACAACTCTGGATTCCGAGTTTGCAATTCGGCCACCAATGGATCCGACCAAAAATCAGTTACCAGGCCGAAGTCAAGATTTTGGCACCGCTAGAATCCAATGAAAACATCGTAGTGCCTTACCCAAGTCTGCTGCAGAACCGCGGCGCCACAGGGCTTTATTTTGGAATCACTTATCGCTTATAAAGATGAAAAATATTGTAATTATTTTGTTAGTTGGCCTGACGGCCCTTGCTTGTCGCAAGCGTTTGGATGGCTTTTTATTCAATCCGAGTCAAGTTGAGAGTTATCAGCTCGATACCTATCAAGGAGAATTGACTTTAGACTTAGCAGGTGAATTTGGCGTACCAGACTCCATGATCCATCATTTGGAATGGAACGTAGAACTCGAAGAAGGTACGGCAAAAATGAGCGCTATTTATGTGGGAGATTTGGCTACAATTGCCTCCGATACCGTGATCTTATATTGCCATGGCAACAAAGACCACATGGATTTCTATTGGCCGCGTCAAAAATTGTACGCCCATGCAGGTGGGCTTGGCCGTTATGGCGTCTTGATGTTCGATTACCCAAGTTTTGGCCTCTCTGAAGGAAAGTCCAGCGAAGCAAATATGTACCGCACTACAGCGCGAGCAATCGAATGGCTCCAGGCTCAGGGCTTACAAAATGAGCGCTTTGTGATTTTTGGTTTTTCTTTGGGTTCAGCCGCAGCCTGTGAAGTAGCTGCTCATCCCGCTGACTACGCATTGTCTCCGAGTAAACTCATCTTAGAAGCGCCTTTTGCCTCGGCAGAAGTCATGATCCAAGATGCAGGGCTTTTATCGATGCCCGGTTCTTTTCTGGTCGACCTTCAAATAGACAACGCTACAGAAATCAAAAAGATCAATATTCCTTTGCTCTGGATACACGGAGAAGACGACAGCTTTCTAACTGTGAAAAGCCATGGGCAACCCGTTTACGATCACAAAACCACAGGTTATAAAGAAGCCTATTTAGTGCCCGGAGGTGAGCACGAAACCACACCTTTTGTTGCGGGGTATCAAAACTACATCGACCACATTTCTACTTTTATCCAACTTTAATGTTGGCCCAGTAAAATGATTTTCATGCGTTGCTGCTGTGTGTCATTGCGCGCTTCTAGATAGTACACACCCGCACTCGCTTCTAGCTGAATCATGAGGTTTTGATCCGTAGCGAGCCATTCACCAATGCGTTTGCCTTGTGCATCAAACAATTGCAACTGGGTAGCTGCAGGTATATCTGAGATGTACAAAACGCCAGTAGTTGGGTTTGGATAAACCGCCAATTGCAAGCCTGCGGTCTCTGTAATTTGCGCGCAATCTTCAATTATAACTGTTAGTTGTGAAGACCCCGCACATCCAGTAAGCTGATCGGTAACCGTTGCGGAAAGTGTCACTGGGCCGAGCGCCAAACCAGTCGGGTCAAAAGAAAGACCGTTTACGCCCAAACCACTTAATGTAGCATCTTGCGGCGTCACACTCAAGGCAACTGGGCCATCTTGTGCGCAAAGTACCAAATCGGTGTCGGCAATGGAGAGTCCAACTACAGGTGCTGCTTGAATCACCACTAGCTGAGTCGTGGTATTGGTACCAGCACTATTTGTAACGGTGAGGCTCACAGTATAAGTTCCTGGTGCAAAAACATTAGTCGGATTTTGTTCAATGGATGTAAAACCGTCGCCGAAGTCCCAAGCCCATGAGGTAGGTAGGTTTTGAGAAAGGTCGGTAAATGAAATTGGCGAACCACTGCAAAGTACGGCTGGCGTTTGGAACTGTGCAACCGGTGCAACCGTAGGGCCTGCTTCATTGTAATAAATCGAGAAATCATCGAAGTAAAATCCATCTTTACGGGTTCCACCGTCTGATTTCAATTGAAAACGCAGTTTCACTACCTGACCTAAATAATCGCTCAACTGAATTTCTTCCTGAACCCAAGTACTTTGGACGCCTTCCCAAACAGGTTGGTTGTTGGGTTGCACGCTTCCATTTGCGGACGTACCTGCAACGGTATACAAACCACATTGGCCAACCCAAGTAGCGCCGTTATCGGTAGATACTTGGAATTGTACATAGTCGTAATCTGCTTCGATGTCCCATTTAGCCCAGAAATTGAGTTTGGCGGCAACCGCATTTGTGAGGTCTACGGTAGGTACGTAGGTGTAGGTTGTATTGGCATTATTGACGTAATTACCCGTTGGTGTATCTGTAAATGAACGCGGAGCCGAAACAAACGTAGAGGTAGTTGTATTCCAGTTGCCAGTCCAGTTGGTTGAGGTCGTAGCGTTTTCAGTCACCTGCAGCGTGTAGGCTCCATAGGTTTTGATGATCGTGTCTTTTTTGATCCAATAGCCGTTGTCTGTCTGGAGGATATACTTGATTTGGTCGCCAAATTGAATGGCCGGATTTAAAGTATAACTAATGGATCCGAGTCCGTTTTGCTGCAAGGCCAAATCATGCACAACCGAGCTGCCGACTGAAACAATATTTTGTAGGGGCACTATACTGACCGTGACCGGACCGTTTTCTCTGCCCAATCTTCTGGCTTGGTGCGTGAAAGTACCACTCAAAGTAGCGATGTTGCTTGGATCTTGATCTGTAGTGACAATATAGATTCCTGCAATATGTGCCAGCACCAAGTTCGGGTAGACCATCTCTTGGCACGTAGCAAAGATTTCTGAAGATGGTTGCCAAAAGGCAGTACCGACCTCTGGTGTATGCACAAACATGGTGTCTTTGACGCCTACACCGATATCTACTTTGTACATGTAGTCGTCGGAATCTCCTGATGCAGGGTAAAGCGCTGAACTTTTCATCGCCGTGTAGCCATTGTATTGCACCATCAGATTGGTATATTCTTGAAAGTAATCGTGGTGGTCGGCAAACTCAGCTGTGGTAGTACCGATCGGGAAGAGGATGTCTTCAGCATAAGTGTGCGCATTGAAAGCCGTCACAAATTTGTTGTTTTGAACCAACCAACGCATTGCTTGTGTTTCAGGCTCAGAAAATGCAGCTGTACCGCAATAGGTCTCATTGGTCTGCGTAAAGGAGGTGCCTGTAGTGCCCCAACCATAGCTGTAGTTGCGGTTGAGGTCAACACCATATGAACCGCCAGAATTCAAGCGACGGTTTTTGCGCCACATGCCGCCTCCATTGGGGTTGGTGGTTTGGTTATATACGTAGCCATCTGGATTGATACACGGCACAAAATAAAGCTGCATGTGATTGACTAAATATGTAATTTCTGAATTGGTACCGTAATTTTCGAGTACATACCACATAAAGAAAATGGTTTCCATCAAACTCATCGGTTCGCGCGCATGGTGAATAGCCGTGTACAACACTTTAGGCTCGCCACTTTCGTCTATGTTCGGATTGTCTGAGATGCGCACGTGGTATAAAGGTCTGTTTTGGGCCGTTAAAAAAGTGGAGATAGGCGCTTTGGCAGTGATCAAATTAGGATACGTCGCCACCATTTCGTCGAGCTCAGCAAGCATTTCTTCGTATTTCAAGTAGCCGCCCATTGTTCCCAAATTGAAATGTGTGGGCACACTAGGGTTAAAACCCGCGCCTGAAGCGCCTGAACCCGAACAACTGACGTTTTTCAAGCTGCCCGATTCTTTCGTTGCAGGTTCCGCTAAAATCTGAACATAATAAGCCTGAACATCTTCGATCAATACTTCATAAGTGTAATCATAAGCATCCATGATCTGACGCTCTTCTTTGGAAAAATCAGAGATGAAAAAGACCCCCTCTTTGTGGATGCCGTGGTCAATTGTTACACCTAAGTTAGAGAGCTTATTGAGCTCTAACTCATTGGCAAAAACCTTTAAACGGCTGTAATCTTGTGCCCAACTTAAATTGACACAAAGCGCGAAGAAGAAGAAAAGGAGCGTAGTAAGGAGTTTCATATGCTAGCAATTTGAACACAAATAAACAGCATTTTCTGCCAAAACGCAATTTTTTATACAGCTATTGGCAACCTTCTCGCTTTTAGGTAGTTTATTATTTTGTGATTGCACCCGATTGTGTTAAATTTACTCGACGCATGTATTTATTACGGATCCTATTTCTACTCGGCTTTTGTCAAACGCTTTTTGCCCAAGAGCTCTTGATGTACCCAAATCAGGGGCAATGGGACAACCGTATTTTATACAACATGCCGCTGTCTTCCGGACGGCTCTATATTGAAGACCAAGGACTTACTTTTTTTCTATCCAACGCCACTTTTCACAACCACGAAACGAAAGAAGCACATGATCATGAAGATGGCACCGCTTATCACGCCATCAAACACCGTTTTATTCATGCCCAAACCACCGCTGCTTTTACAGCCCAAGATTCAAGCGCCCACTACCACAATTATTTCATCGGAAACGACCAAAGCAAATGGAAATCCAAAGTACATGGCGTAGGCCAAATTAGTGCAGCTGATTTTTTTGCAGGCGGAGACCTCAAATACCTAATCGACAAACAACAATTTGCTTTTCATCTCCAACTCGACGCTCAGGCAGATATCCACCAATTCGATTTTGAACTCATCGGTGCCGACTCCCTCTTTATAGACGCTGCGGGCAAGCTACACCTCACGCATCAATTCGGAGAAATTACCTATAGTGCACCAAAAGCCTGGAACCTGCTCTCCTCGACCGAAAAAATAGAAGTCCCTATTCAGTTTGTCATTAGCAATCAGGTCGTCTCCTTTCAAGTTGACGCCAGCTATGATCCTAACCTCCCACTTTACATTGATCCGAGCCTCACGTTCTCGACCTTTACAGGTTCTCCCGTAGACAACTGGGGCTTTACCGCCACACCAGATGTCAATGGCAATCTTTTTGGCGGCGGCATCGTCTTTGGATCGGGCTACCCCAGTACAACAGGCGCTTTCGATGCCAGCTACAATTCCGGCACAGGTTCTTTCCCGATGGATGTCGGGATCACCAAATTCAATGCAAACGGAACCGCTCTACTTTACTCTACCTATCTTGGAGGCTCTGGCAACGAAACGCCTCACAGTATTGTCTGCGCGCCCAATGGCGAGCTATATGTTTACGGCGTCACTTCCTCTAACAATTTCCCGATGGCAGGCCAATCTTATGACAACAGCTTCAATGGAGGGCCGTATCAAATTCAAAACTCCCTTGAGTTCGATGGCTCAGACATCTACATTGCGCGCTTTAACCCGAATGGAACCGCGCTTTTGTCCTCAACCTTTGTTGGTGGAAGCAGCACAGACGGGCTCAATTCTGCCAGTTTGTTTTACAACTACGGCGACCAATTCCGCGGCGAAATCGTTTTAGACGCCAACCAGAACGTATACGTATCCAGCACAAGCACCTCGACCAATTTCCCCACCCAAAACGGTTTTCAGACTTTACTAAACGGGGCGCAAGATGCGGTTATTTTCAAAATGAATGCAGGGCTCTCACAATTGATGTGGAGCACTTACTTCGGGGGTAGCGGCGCAGAATCTGGAAATTCTATTACAGTTGGCACCAACGGGAGCGTCTACGTAGCAGGTGGCACAACTTCAAGTTCACTGGCCATCACCGGCGGCCACGACCTCACCTTTAACGGCGGTAGCGCCGATGGTTATGCCCTGCGCATCAATGCGGCGAGTGGCGCGCTGCAATCAGGTACCTACATGGGGCAGTCTGAATACGACCAAACCTATTTTGTGCGCACTGACGTAGACAACGCTGTTTATGTTTACGGCCAATCCCAATCTTCTTGGGCCATTACACCTGGGTGCTATGGAAACGCTAACTCAGGTCAGTTTTTGCGCAAATACGCCCAAGATTTATCCGTTACCAACTGGACCACCATGATTGGCGCCGGAACTGGCAATGTAGAAATCTCTCCTACTGCCTTTCTCATTTCTGACTGCTACGACATCTATCTCGCTGGTTGGGGTGGCCAACTCAATCAACTCTACGGGCAGGCCTCGTTTTCAACCACCAATAACTTTCCTGTTACACTAGATGCCTACCAACTCAATACGAACGGCTCTAATTTTTATGTTGCCGTCCTCGACCAAAACGCAAGTGCGCTCAAATACGCCACTTTTATGGGCGGCATCACAAGTAGCTCAAATCACGTAGACGGCGGAACCTCCCGTTTTGACAACCAAGGCCGCATCTACCATGCTGTATGTGGTGCTTGCGGCGGCAATGATTTTGGTTTCACCAGCACACCGGGTTCTTGGTCTCCAACCAATCAGAGTACCAACTGCAATTTGGCTTGCTTCAAATTTGAACTCAATACAATTGAAGCAATTGCTGCACAACCAGCACCACTTATTTGCATACCGCAAAGCGTCTTCTTTGACAACAACTCACAAAATGCCAACTCATTTTTCTGGGATTTTGGCGACGGTAACACCTCCAATGCCTACGAGCCTATTCATGCCTACCTCACACCAGGGGTTTACGACGTTTTGCTAGTTGCTTTTGATTCTACAGGTTGCTTTACGCCCGACTCCGTTACGGTCACGGTGAACATCGGCGCATTTACTGCCGGAGCCATTCAACCAACAGCAAGTATCTGTGCTGGCGATTCCTATCAACTAGAAGCCTTTGGCGGCAGCACCTATGCTTGGTCTCCGGCAAACGTGCTCGATAACCCAAGTAGCCCTACCCCAACAGCCACAATTTTCAATACCACAACTTTTTCAGTGATCGTTTCAGACTCCTGTGGTTCAGACACCTTAACCCTGACCCTTGACGTCAGTATCCCAACTATAACATTACCCAACGATACCACCATTTGTATCGGCGAAAGTGTCAATATCAGTGCAACAGCCAGTGGCAACATCAATTGGTCGCCAGGTAATTTTTTAAACACCACCACAGGCGCTAACGTCATTGCAACGCCGCAAAACAACATCACCTACACCGCTACAGTAACCTCAGGTATTGGCTGCACAGCCCAAGACTCCATCAGCATAGAAGTCTTTAACAATCCGCCGCAGCCCCAACTCATCGATAGCGTCAATCTTTGCTATGGCACCAGCATGCCCCTTACAGCTGCAGGAGGCACAAGCTATTTTTGGTATCCGAGCAACAACCTTGTTGGCGCCACCAACCAAACTGTTCAAATTAGCCCTTTACAAGGTCAATATTACTTCGTAGACGTCACCAATAGCTGCGGCACCGAATCCGACTCCGTTTGGGTTTCCATTCTAACAGCCAATATTATTGCCGGAAACGACACAATTGTTTGCCCTGGCCGCCCAGCTAATCTTTGGGCTAGTGGCGCGCTCTATTACGAATGGAGCCCAAGTGCCAATGGCTCTAGTGCCAACGGTGCACAAGTTAGTGTATTGCCTCCTTTCAACACAACCTATATGGTCATCGGCACCGACGCACAAGGTTGTCAAGACTCCGCTTATGTGCAGGTCAGTTTATTTCAACCTGCATTTGTAAGTGCTGGTTCAGATATTTTTGCCGTGCAAGGCGACATCATTCAACTCACCGCAGATCCGTCTGGGCCCGGTGCCTTTTTGTGGTCACCGCCAGATGAAGTCTCGTGCCCTACTTGCCAATCTACGGTCGTGACACCCAATCAAAATGCCATCTACTCCGTTTATTTTACCGACCAAAACGGCTGCACGGCCCAAAGCCAAGTCAACATCTTCTTTGATCCATTCTTTTATGTCCCCAATACCTTTACACCCGATGGCGATATGTTCAATCAGTATTTCAGGGTTATAGGAGGCAATTACCTAGAAGTTGAAGTCAGTATCTACGACCGCTGGGGCGAACTCATCTATGAATTCACAGACCTCAAAGACTACTGGGATGGTAGCTACAATTTCAGACCTTGTCAAGATGGCACCTACACCTGGAAAATCATCTACACAGACTACCAAAATCGAAAAGAAGTCCTTACTGGCCACGTCAATTTGCTGCGCTAAAGCAGATTTGCAGTAACTTTGAGGCATGTCAGTTCAAATACAAGCATTCACCTTTAACGGCTTTCAAGAAAACACCTACGTGGTGTCACTGGGCCAAGATGCCGTCATTTTTGATCCGGGTTGCTACACCCGTGAAGAAGAAGCCCAACTCTTTGCTTACATCAATGAAAACGGCCTAGACATCAAGGCTATTCTCTTTACACACGCCCATATTGACCATATTTTAGGCGCCTCTTTTTGCCAAGAACGCTTCAAAGCGCCAGCTTATCTGCACGCTGCTGACCAACTCACTTGGGAGTCAGTCAAGAGTTATGCGTACGTCTATGGCTTTGAAAATTACAAAGAAATTGAAGCACCCACTCACACCCTAACAGACCAACAAACACTCGAATTTGGAACGCTAAAGTTCAAGGTTTACCATACGCCGGGCCATGCACCCGGACATGTTGTTTTTTACCACGAAAGCGGTTTTGTGCTCAACGGTGACGTCTTGTTCAAAGGTAGTTTTGGCCGCGTCGATTTACCAGGTGGCGACCTCGAGACGCTTAAAAAGAGCATTTTTGAGATCATGTTCAAATTTCCGGAGCAAACGGTCGTTTACTGCGGACACGGACCAGCTACCACAATTGGTCAAGAAAAACAAACCAATTATATCCTCGAATTTTAGCATGCGCATTGGCATCAATACCAGATCCTTACTTGGCCAAAAAATGGAAGGTTTTGGTAATTACACGCTCGAAATTGTCAAGCGACTCACCATTGCACACCCCGAACATACCTTCATTTGCTACTTTGACCGTCCGGTAGATCCGCAGTTCAGTTTTGGACCAAATGTCATTTGCAAGCACGTTTTTCCGCCCACCCGACATCCATTTCTTTATATCATCTGGTTTCAATGGCGCTTAAAAAGAGCCATCCAAAAAGACCAACTCGATGTCTTTTGGTCACCCGACGGCATGTTCCCGCTCGGCATACAAACGCCAGTACTCGCCACCATCCACGACCTCAATTTCGAACATTTTCCGCAAGACCTCCCTAAATGGGTAGCTTGGTATTATAAAAAATACTTTCCTCGCTTTGCGAAAGCCGCTGCTCAAATTGTTACCGTTTCCAATGCGACCAAACAAGATATCGTAGCGCGTTATCAAACGCCTGAAGAAAAAATAAGCGTTATTTACAATGGGGTCAATACGCAATACAAACCCATTTCCAACCAAGAAAAAGAAACTATCCAGCAGCAATTAGGCTTCAATGACCCTTATTTTTTGTTTGTAGGCTCCCTGCACCCACGAAAAAACATCCATCGCTTGCTTCAAGCGTTTCAATTGTTTGCTCAATCTGACAGCAAGGTTCAACTCGTTATTGTCGGGGCCGCCATGTGGAAAGACCAATCCTTTGAAATGGAAGCGAATCTTGCCAAGCGGATCCATTTCAAAGGACATATTGAAACAAAAACACTTGCAGCCATCATGGGCGCGGCAACAGCGTTTGTTTACGTTCCTTATTTTGAAGGATTTGGTATGCCTTTGGCCGAAGCCATGGCTGCACATACACCGATTATTGCTGGCGATAAAAGTTGCTTACCCGAAATTGCTGGCCCTGCAGCTTTGTACGTCGATCCGTTTGATGTCAATTCAATTGCAAATGGCATGCACCAACTGAAAAATGATGTAGCTTTGCAAACCCAGTTAGTCGAGGCGGGAAAGCTCCGCGTGCAAGCCTTCGATTGGCATGTGGCCGCTGTGCAAGTTTGGCAAGAAATACAAAAATTGGTCTCGTAGTTCAACGGATAGAATAAGCGTTTCCTAAACGTTTGATCCAGGTTCGATTCCTGGCGAGACCACTACTTTACTTCGCCTTTTGGCTGATCATGAGTTTATCTATCCGAGGGCCATCTTTATCGAGCACCTCAAATTCAAGATCATTGATCGTGATTTTATCCCCCACTTCTGGTATTTCATTTTTCTTGGAGATAAACAGCCCCGCTACTGTGGCGTAAGAATTTTGTTCATCGGTAACCAGCACATCAAAATATTTTTCAAAATCAAATATCGAATATTGGCCATCGACAAACCAAGAATCTTCGGTGCGCTGTACAATTTTATACTCGTCTTGGTATTGTTCGGTGGACTCTCCTACCAATGCATCGAGCATGTCGTCCATGGTGATGATGCCTTGCACCGAACCGTATTCGTCTACCACAATGCCGTAATGATTGCCTTCGTTTTTGAAGGACTCTAACACTTGATAAGCACTCGTATTTTCGTTGAAGTAGATAGGTTCTTTGATGTAATTCACGACCTGAAAATCTTGCTCGGTATGACCGCCAAATAGGTCTTTGAGCAAGATGATACCCGTGATGTCGTCGAGGTCATTGCTCGAAGATACCGGATACGCGGAGTGCTTTTCTTCATCTATTTTCTGACGGATTTCCTGCCAAGTTTCACCTTCTTTAAAAAACACAACCTCGCTGCGGTGGGTAAACAAAGATTTGACCTTGCGGTCTCCCAATTCAAAAACTCGCTCCACAATAGAGTGCTCGATGTCTTGGATTTCTCCACCCTGCGCACTCTCTTTCAAGATCGATTTAATTTCTTCCTCTGATACGGCTTGGTCAGTAGAATCATTGAGCCCGAGTATACGCACAAACAAATTATTGGTGGCAGTGAGCAACCACACAAATGGACCTGTGAGCAAAGCTAAAATTTGCATCGGACCTGCCATAAAAGTGATGATCTTTTCGGGAAAAGCCATGCCAATGCGCTTCGGCACGAGCTCGCCCAAAACAATGGAGAAATAGGTAATCGTCACGACGATGATGCCCGTTGCTAGTTCTTCACTGTAAGGAGCCAGTGTACTGAATTTATTGAGTAGTCCAATGAAGTCATTGGTGAGGTTTTCACCCGAATACACCCCTAATAAAATACCGATGAGGGTAATGCCGATTTGTACCGTAGAAAGAAACCGTGTAGGGTGTTCTGAAAGTTCAAGTGCCTTGCGCGCTTTTTTATTGCCCCGCTTGCTCGCTTTCTCTAATTTATAACGCTTGGAGCTCACCAATGCCATTTCGGACATTGAAAAGACACCATTGATCAGTACCAATAATATGATAATGAGTAATTCCATTCGACGAAATTACACAATTAAAACAGGGAAACGTTCAGTAAGGCCTTGTGTTTCTTATAAATCCAACTTATAGACATCGCTGAGTGTCTCGTTATCTTTGAGTGTAACTTTCAAATCGCGGATCATGCCGTCGTGAATGTCATAAACCCAACCGTGCACATGCACTTCCTGACCGCGCTCCCATGCGGCTTGTACAATCGATGTTTTACCCAAATCCAAGACTTGTTCAAAAACATTCAACTCTACAAATCGATCAAAACGACTCGCTTCATCTGCGATTGCATCGAGTTCCGGACGGTGTAAACGATAGACATCTTTGATGTGGCGGATCCAGTTGTCTATCAGGCCGATGTGCTTGTTGGTCATGGCCGCTTGTACACCACCGCAACCATAATGCCCACACACAATAATATGCTTGACTTGCAAAACATTCACCGCATAATCTAGCACCGATAACATATTCATGTCAGAATGCACAACCATATTGGCGATGTTGCGGTGCACAAACACCTCACCTGGCTCTGCACCAATGATTTCGTTGGCTGGCACGCGGCTATCTGCACAGCCGATCCAGAGAACCGGTGGTTTTTGACCAATTGACAACTTTTTAAAATAATCAGGATCTTTTTCAAGTTTGCCCGCAACCCATTTCTTGTTGTTTTCTAATAACTGATTATAAAATTTTTCCATTATAAATTGATAAAAGTGATTTGTTGACGCCCTTCTTGTTCGGCGTTGAATTTAAATTCTTGCAGAGACTCCAAGACATCTAAATCGATGCTCTTAGTTCTCGATGCATCAATTACGATGCGTTTATTTTTGCTTTGCTGCAGGGCATCCAAAATACCTCCTTTGTTCAAAAAAGTAACCTCTTCGGACAAAATAATTGTGCACTCCTCGTTGGTTTCTTCTTTGGTAAAATGGTTTTGAAAATTGCGCTTGAGGATATAAAAGATCGAAATCAAAATACCGATGCCGATACCTTTGAGTAAGTCGGTCAATAATACGGCCACAATAGTTGAGACAAAAGGTATAAACTGAGACAAGCCTTTTTGGTACATCTCTACAAACAAAGACCACTTCGCTAGCTTGTAACCCACCAAAACCAATACAGCAGCCAATGCGGCCAACGGAATGAGGTTGAGCACACTACTTAAAAATAGAATCGAAATAAGCAACAAGACACCATGAACAACCGCAGCTAACTTAGATTGCCCTCCAGCTGCAATATTCGCAGAACTTCTGACAATTACCTGTGTAATGGGTAAACCTCCAATCAGGCCACTCACCAGATTGCCAATACCTTGTGCTTTCAATTCACGGTGCGGATTGGTTTTGTGTTTTTTAGGGTCTAATTTATCTGTGGCTTCTAAACTCAAAAGGGTTTCTAAACTACCCACGATGGCCAAGGTAACAGCCACTACCCAAACTTTTGTATTCGATATTTGAAACCAATCTGGGCTGTGAAAAATCATTTTGAGCTGATCAAATGAAGCCAAGCGAGGTACCTCAACCATGTGCTTGCCGGCCACCTGCAGCGAACCAAGTAAAAACTGGTTGGTTAGAATACTCACCACTACCACCACCAATGCACCTGGAATATACATAGACCAAGCCTTAGACTTGATCCATTTGGCATCAAAAACCAGTAATATGAGCAGTGCCAAAAATCCAAGAATGATGGCGCCAGGCTCAAATGCATTTAAAGCGTAAAACAATTCAGTAAACGTATTGTGCCCATCGAATTGCCAAAAAGACTCGTCGCCGAAATAATCTTTGTCATAGCCCAACAGGTGTGGTATTTCTTTCAAGATGAGCGTGATGCCAATGGCCGCCAACATGCCTTTAATGACCGCAGTAGGAACATAATTGGCCAAGACACCGAAACCTACAAAAGCCAAGACAAACTGAATAAGTCCCGCCAATACTAATGACAGCAAGAAGGCTTCAAAAGAGCCTAAGTCACTTAAGGCAGCAATTACAATTGTGATCAGACCAGCGGCAGGGCCTGAAACACCTAGCCTCGAACCAGACAATAAAGCAACGATGGTGCCTCCAATGATACCGGCAATGATACCGGCCATTACATTAGGCAAACCTGATTGACCAACAATATTGGTGGAGGCAAAACCAACGCCCAAACAAAGTGGCAAAGCCACTAAAAATACAACTAAACCGGCAGGAAGATCCTGCTTCCAAAACTTAAAAAATGATAACATATGCTTGAATGAATGAGTGAATAAATTTCAGTCATTAAGCACATGGAGGTCTAAAAGATTGGTTTTTGTGCCCTATAAAAAGAGCAGCGTTGTAACAAGAATAGGCCCTTTTGGAAGGACTCAAGTAGACGAAATTAAATGCAGCGATTGCATGGTTGAGGTCTACGTACTCGTCTAGGAATTTCACTTCAAAAGCATCATCAGATTCTTCATTCTCCTGACTTTCTTCCCAGACCAATAACTGCTGATCTATTTTCAAAATGGGAAGCACTGCCGTACAAACCGCTTTCATGACAAAAAGCTGAATCATGGCAAACAAGAAGACCTTTCCCAAATTTGGCATATGACAAATATAAGGAAAGTTTATATCAAAAACTTCGCTAAAAAGCGCCGTTCTTTGCTATTTAATCACGCCCAATTCTTTTCCAACTTTGATAAAGGCTGCAATGGCTTTATCGAGATCAGCTTGGGTGTGCGCTGCTGAAATTTGTGTGCGGATACGCGCTTGCCCTTTGGCAACTACTGGATAAAAGAAACCAATTGCATAAACCCCTTCAATAAGTAGGCGATTGGCAAATTCTTGTGAGAGCGCAGCGTCATATAGCATGATCGGCACAATTGGCGAGCCACCAGGCTTGATGTCAAAACCAGCAGCAACAATGCGTTCTTTGAAATAAGCTGTATTGGCTTCTAAACGGTCACGGAGTTCTGTTGTGGCGCTTAACAAGTCGAAAACTTTAATAGATGCGCCTACAATTGCCGGTGAAAGCGAGTTCGAGAAAAGATACGGACGCGAGCGCTGACGCAGCATTTCAATCACTTCTTTCTTACCTGTTGTATAACCGCCCATGGCACCGCCTAGCGCTTTGCCTAGCGTACCGGTAACAATATCTACTTTGTCCATGACACCAAAATATTCTGGAACGCCTCGGCCTGTTTTGCCAATAAAGCCAGCAGAATGACATTCGTCAGTCATCACCATTGCGTCGTATTTGTCTGCCAAAGCGCAAATTTCATCCATTTTGGCGAGGTCGCCATCCATGGAGAAAACACCATCTGTCACAATAATACGGTGTCTTTGCGCTTGTGCTGCTTGGAGCTGCGCTTCTAAATCCGCCATATCGGAGTGCTTGTAACGATAGCGCGCTGCCTTACACAAACGGATACCGTCGATGATAGAGGCATGATTCAATTCATCTGAAATGATGGCATCTTCTTCGGTAAAAAGCGGTTCAAAAACCCCGCCATTTGCATCAAAGGCCGCAGCATATAAAATGGTGTCCTCGGTACCATAAAACTCAGCGATTTTGCGCTCCAACGTTTTATGGATGTCCTGTGTACCGCAAATGAAACGCACAGAAGACATCCCGTAACCGTGGGTATCCAACGCATCTTTGGCAGCTTCTACAACTTCTGGATGAGAAGACAAGCCAAGGTAGTTATTGGCACACATGATCACGACCTCTTCACCACTGCTTACAGTGACGTTCGCACCTTGAGGCGAAGTAATGATGCGCTCTTTTTTAAGTAAGCCGTTTTGCTCGATTTGTTCGAGTTCGTTGCTGAGATGTGTTTTGATCTTACCGTACATCAGGATTTGATTTTTTTAGATATCAATTGAAATAATAATTTCGCTTCTTTCTCATTGAGTTTTTTACCGAAGCGGACTTTCTGGTGAAAATAATCGAACTCAAAACGTTCGCCCCCATTGATCCAAGGTGAGCTTTCCCACAATGCTTGAAAACTTCCTTCCCTCGGGATATCAAACTTCAAATTCTTTATGTTTTCAAAGTAATAAGGAACGGATTTGCCAAAATGCAGAAACGATTTTTTGAGATAAAATGCATCGGCGTCTATTCTGATGTATTCCTGACCACGGATATTCCAAAAGAAACTCATGGTTACCCTCCAGGCATAATACAACCAAAAGACCAAAAATATCCACAAGATCATTTCTTCTTGACCTTTGATCTTCATGACATTCAGCGCCCAGATGACTGTTCCGCCGATGGCATACCACATACCCAACCAAGCACCCATTATTGCTGATATCCAGACATTTTTAGACGGATCAATAACAATGGTTGTTTTGTCCTTTTGATCATTAAAGCTAATGCGATTTCCTATCCACTTCACGCTACAAAATTAAACGAAAAAAGCCCCGCTTTTCAACGGGGCTTTCATAATTTTTATCTCCTTAAAAATGCCAGAGGTTGTGCTCCCAATCGCGGATACTTTCTTTGACTTTTTCAGCTTCGTATAAAGCATCTACACCAAATTTGTAATCCTCGATTTCACGGTCAAACTTGTCTGACACACGGTAGATTGTTGAGGAAAACTTACGCTTCCAGAAGAGGTCATCAAAAGACATCCACTGTGCATCGTTCTGATCATTGAACACATAATAGTTCACAATCACGTTGCGTAATTCATCAAAATACAACCAGAACATTTCGCGTTCTTCTACACGACCTTCGTATTCCTCGAAAGAATTGGAGCCAGAACTGAAAAGATATGGCTTACCAAGTTGGTCGTAGATGAGTAACTCACCACGCGTTGACAATTCACCTTCTTCAGGTTCAGTGTAAGTATAACGTGCCACTGGAGCGATAGCAATGATGCGTTTGTCTAAAACGGAACGCTCTTTGTCAAAATACCAGTCTTCTTTGATGTGATAAGCAACGATGTTATTAGATGGTACAAACATAGAAACAGCGTCTTTTCTTACCAAAGAATTAACCGAAGCAAAATTCCACCATTCTTGAAGCTTGGTCTGGTCAATACCGAATAATTCTTCGTAATCAGAATCAGAACGCAAACTATCAAGGTATTCTTGGAGACTTTGATCTGTTTTGATGATATCCATTGTATCCTCAGAAACTGGGCGGTAAATACGTAACTTAGGTCCCAAACCACCAGAAGCCATCAAAGAATTTACGTCTTTACGGTACTTCTTTACTTCAAAGTAATCGTTTTGACCTTGGCGTTGAATAGGATACTTCAAGCTGTAGCCGTCTTCAGCATCAGGGTAAAACTCACTCGCCACACGGTAAACAGTTAGGTCGCCAAGAAAGATATGACGCATCATGACTGTCCAGAGTGACCAACGGCGTTGATCTTTGTTCCAAGTTGGGTCGTCAATTTCGCTGGCATTGCTAGGACGATACATTGAGCCAGAGGCTAAATCACCATCAAAAGCATCATAAGGGAAAAAGATATCGTGGTTCATGGTCTCACGCGCATCGATGCGAGAGAACACACGCTTTTGCCATGCTACATCACTAGCACGTACATATTCGTACTCTACTTTTGCACGAACAGGAACTTCCTCTTGAATGGCAACTCCATCTACAACGCCACCCGGAAGTGTGTTATAAGGGCCGCGTTGCGGACGATCTTGAGCGTGAATCGCAAGTGTAAAGACACTAACAAAAACCAACAATACATTTTTCATAATCTCTAATTTTAATTTCCAATTAAGGAATTACCTTCAAAAATCCTGAGGCAGATTCAGGTCCACCTCCACCAGTTCTCTTGTAGGTTACCTCAACTGCGACACGCTTTCCAGCTTTTACTTTCGCAAGTGCAGCAGCAGGTACGCGGTCTCCGCTGAAAGGTATTTCGTCGTTACCAACGATTACTGAACCACCAATTACAGTAAAACCAACGCCAGTGAATGGGCTGCCAGCTCCGAGAGAAACCACAGCTTTGAAACCTGTAGTTTTAGAGATGGTTGTTCCTTGTAACTCTGCTTTAGGGAAAGGTTTCACTTTGTATTTGAATTTACCGAAAGACTTAGATTTTCCGTCTTTGTCTTTCCCACTCAAAGTAATCGTTACAAACTTAGATGCACCAGTAACGTTAACATAATAACCGTCGTATTTGTTACCATCTGCGTCAGACCAAGAAGCTTTGGTAGCACTACCGCCATCTACGCTAATTGATGAACTCACTGCACCAGCTACAACCGGTACAACTTTGTTGTTCCAACCTTTGTACAAGACACTCATTTCAGGAAGAGAAATAGAACCTTGCGCCTTAACGATCGCTACTTTCCATTCCCAATCTCTTTTGTAAGGAACGCCAGATTTGTTGACGATGGTAACTGTACCGTTTACTTTCATGTCGGTCATGCCGGCTTTCATTTTGATGCGGCCGATACCTTCTTTGATTTCAACATTACCAGAACTTGTCGTAACACCAGGGTTTTTGTCTGAGTCATAAGCTGCCATAGTGACGAGCAATTCAATTTCTTCACCAGCTGTAGCAACACCAGGGCCGCTAACCAATTGTTGAATTTTGTTGAATGAGAACTCACCTGTGGTTACTTTAGACTTGAGCAAATTGACTGCTTTGGCACGTGCGGCCAAAATTTCGTTTTGCATTGAGCTCAAAGATGCCAAAGCACCTACCAATGGAGCGTGGTCAAAAGTACGACCCAACCAGTGGATGTTTTTTGCTTCATGGTGGTCGTCCATTTCTTGTTTAGTCAACTCTTGATAAATGGAAACAAGCGCTTCTAAATCTTCAGGATTTACCTTATTACCAGGAGCGTTGAACATTTTTAAGATTTGTTTTTCTAAATCTTGGAAATCTGCGTAAGCATTGATTTCTTTCACTTTTAATTTCCAAGAATTCTTTTCACCTTCTTTGTAGTTGCCAGCGGTTTCTACGATAGAAGAACGAAGACCTTTGTAAAGCTCCCAAAGTTTCTTTCCTTTTTTTGTAGGATCTACTTTAGAAATCTCCGAACCTACGATTTCATGCATCGGGATATCAAAGTTGTCTTTAGTTTGGATAGCTTGTAAATACAAACGAGCCGGAAGAAGAGGTGTCTTTGGATCATACTTTCTCCAAATGATGCTCTCTTTATCGTTCATTTTAGCTGTCTTGACCTTTTCTGGGCCTTCAACTTTACTAATCAGCTCAATTTTAAGATCATCTACATACTTGATAAACTCACCAACATTTTTGTCGATTTTGTCAATCATGCCAAGATACTTCTTGATTTTCTCAGCCTTCGCGCGTCCGGCTTCATCTTTGGTTACGCTGCCGAGCTCTTCGATAAGAGATCCTTTTGCAGTTTGCCCACGTTCGTATTGTGTAATACTTCCTCGTTGAATGTTGTCTTCGATGGCTACAAAAGCATCGAGAATTTGCTTAGACACGTTCAACGCAAGAAGTGCAGTCAATACCAAGTACATGAGACCGATCATCTTCTGTCTTGGGGTTTCCTTACCACCTG
>JBEEKN010000017.1:0-42667 GCA_041168605.1 Bacteroidota bacterium
CCCCCCTTTTAAGAACTGCTAAATTTGAGTTGAAGCTGAGCACTATAATCTACAAGCCAGTCTTTCTCTGGGTTTTCAAGAAATTTGGTTAAATGAATGTAGTTGAACAAGTGGAGCCGACAGAAGCTAGCGAGGTTAGAGAAAGCCCATTTGCGCTTGATTTTCTTCTGTATTACGGTCAGCAAAAGGTTAACAATGAGTGCGCACCAGATTTGTATTTTGATGGCGTTTTCATTGTCGCCTAAGAAAAACTTTAGAGGGAAGTTTTGTTTGAGCTGTTTGAAAAGTAGTTCTATTTGCCAGCGTTTCTTGTAAATCAATGCAATATGCCCTGCGTTCATGCCGTGTAGGTTGGTTATAAACTCAAAGCAGCGCTTGTTTTCGTCATCCCAGTAAGCGACTTTTCTAAGTTCAATAGTTTTCAAATAAACACCGTTTTCTTTGACGTCAACACGTATCACTTCATCTTTTAGAACACCATCATCGATGTACGAAGGGATGTCATTTTCTTTGACCGATTCATAGGAAGCATTAGATTTTAAACGCGTCACGAAAAAAACACCACCCTCATTGAACTCATCAAAAGTCTTGTAATCATTGTATCCTTTATCAAACACAGCGATTCTACCTTTCTCTAGTTCAACGTGTTTCAAAAATTGTTTGTCGTGCGTTGTAGCGGCGGAAAACCAAATAAGTTTCGGGACTCGATCCTGTAAATTGATTTGTGTGTGCACTTTAATACCGCCTTTTCGCTTGCCGGTGTTTGACTTCCTTCCAACACAACTTAAAATGTCTTTGAACAGCGATATGGTGCTAGAATCAATGATTTCTAAGCGGTTTTCCCAAGCATACGTCTGTCGGCTGTCCGAGATAATTGGATGGTATTCCTTGAGTAAAGAATAATACACATCCTGGAACACTAAATGGCTTCTCCTTTTGTTAGCGTCGCTCAATGTGCTCCTGTAGGGAATGTTTTTCAATTGAAAATGACTCATTTTCCCTTTTAAACCTAACATTGATGCAGCTACTTCACGCAACGAGGTGCAGTTGGCAAACGTTGAAAACAACATGCTAATAAGGTGATCCGAGGTGTCAAATTTCTTCACATAGTGATCTGACATGTGTTTTTTGCTTATCGTTTTGATTTTGTTCAAATCAAGAAGAGAAATCAGCTGTCCGAAAACGGACTGTCCAAAAAAGTAGCTACTTTTATTCATGTAATTTTAGTTCGCAAAACCAAATTACATTAAAGCGGGAAATCCTTTGCGGGAAATCCCGCTTTTTTAAAAAGTTTTATCGGACACTAGTGATTTCTTTTATTAATCAAATAAGATTACAGCTCAATACGTTTAGGAAAGCTAATTTATTATTCTAGTTATGAAGTCCCTATTTATTTTTTTTACCATTTCCTTATTCTTAGTTTCCTGCGACCGCACATCTTGCGAGAATGCACAAGCCGCAACGATTGAAGACTACACTGGCCTAGACGGTTGTGGTTTGGTCATCAAATTACAAAATGGAGCTGTGCTGGAGCCTATTAACCTCAATGACTTCAACATCACGCCAACAGATGGCATGAAAGTTTGGGTCAAATACCATGAAGTGGGCATGATGAGTATTTGCATGGTAGGGCCTACTGTAGAAATCGATTGTCTGGCGAAGCGCTAAACTAGTGCGTGAGCAGCGCTTTTGTGCGCGCCACAAAATACGGATTGACCAAATTTGCTTTGTTGTAAGTTAAGGGCTCGCCCGTTTCGACATGTACCACTTCACCACCTAAGGCTTCTAGAATGGCTTGCCCAGCGGCAATGTCCCATTCCATGGTGGGTGCAAAGCGCGGATAAATATCTGCTTTTCCGGAGGCTAAGTCGAAGAATTTGAGTGCCGATCCTTTTTTGATGTAATCGAGCTCGTGGCCTTCGGCTTTGAGTGCATTGATGATTTGCAAAACTGGGCCGCTGTGGTGGCTGCGCGAGCAGGCCATGACCAACGGCGCGTTGATTTTTTCAGGAGCACTTAATTGCTGCCAATTTTCTTGCTGATGCAGGTCTTTGAAATGAAATACGAAGACGCCAATGTCTTTTCCGCCAAGTAAAATTTCTTCTTGAACAGGCGAGGCAATGAGTCCAAAAATGGCTTGTTTGTTTTCGATGAGTGCAATATTGATGGCAAATTCGTCGTTGCGCTTGATGAATTCTTTGGTGCCGTCGAGTGGGTCTATGCACCAAGATTGCGTCCAGGTTTCCCTAGCCTCATAAGGGGCCTTTTCGCTTTCTTCACCTGTAATTGGAATGCCTGATGGCGCAAGATGCGCTTCGATAATACTTGAAGAAGCGAGGTCCGCTTGGGTAACAGGCGAGCCGTCTGTTTTGTCGAGAAAGGAGAAGTCTTGTTGGTAGATCTCCATGATGGCATGTGCTGCGGCAATGGCAGCTTCAATGGCAACTTGATATACTTTGGGGAGCTGTTGCAATTAGAGTTGCATTTCGGGAACAACAACCGGGACCACAAGGTCTCCTTCAGTTTTGGCAATGATTTCTTCAACACTCACACCTGGTGCGCGTTCAAGCAAATGAAACTTGCCGTCTTTGATTTCCAATACAGCGAGTTCTGTGACTACTTTTTTGACGCAGCCCACACCGGTTAGCGGCAAAGTACACGCTTTCAAGATTTTTGATTCGCCCGCTTTATTGCTGTGCATCATGGCCACAATGATATTCTCGGCAGAGGCAACGAGGTCCATGGCGCCTCCCATTCCTTTGACCATTTTGCCCGGTATTTTCCAGTTGGCGATGTCGCCATTTTGAGATACTTCCATGGCACCAAGTACGGTGAGTTGTACGTGCTGCCCGCGGATCATGGCAAAAGACAGCGCTGAATCAAAAAACGATGCGCCATTTCGGGTGGTAATGGTTTGCTTGCCTGCATTGATGAGGTCTGGGTCTTCTTCGCCTTCAAAAGGGAATGGTCCCATGCCTAAAATGCCGTTTTCGGATTGAAACTCGACGTCGATTCCTTCCGGAATAAAGTTGGCGACGAGCGTAGGAATGCCGATACCTAGATTGACATACCAACCGTCTTGAAGTTCTTGGGCAATGCGCTTGGCAATGCCATTTTTATCGAGAGCCATAGTTTAATTTTTTGGACGAACGGTGCGTTGTTCGATGCGTTTTTCAAATTTTTCACCCTGGAAAATACGTCGCACAAAGATGCCTGGCGTATGGATCTGATTGGGGTCGAGGGTGCCAGCGGGCACCAATTCTTCTACTTCGGCAATGGTAATTTTACCCGCCATCGCCATCATGGGGTTGAAGTTGCGGGCAGTGGCTTTGTAGATGAGGTTGCCTTCGGTGTCGCCTTTCCAAGCTTTGACAATCGCGTAATCGGCGCTAAGAGCGCTTTCAAGAATATGTGGCTTGCCATTGAATATGCGCACCTCTTTGCCTTCTGCAACTTCAGTTCCGTAGCCAGCTGGTGTAAAAAACGCAGGAATACCTGCGCCACCCGCACGGCAGCGTTCGGCCAAAGATCCTTGCGGAATAAGATCTACTTCTAGTTCGCCGCTGAGCATTTGACGCTCAAATTCGTCGTTTTCGCCGACGTAAGAGCTGATCATTTTTTTGACTTGTTTGGCTTGCAACAAAAGCCCCAAACCAAAGTCGTCGACACCTGCATTGTTGGAGATGCAGGTCAGGTTTTTGACGCCAATCTTGACGAGTTGGGCAATGGAGTTTTCGGGAATGCCGCACAAACCAAAGCCACCCACCATGAGTGTCATGCCGTCTTGGATACCTTCTAGCGCTTGTGCTGGATCTTTTACTACTTTATTCATCTTTTAAAATTCAAATGGAACCTCAGATTCATCTACGGTTTCGGGTTGGGGAGCCGCCGTACAGTCATAGACCGAGGGGTCGTAGTCTGTTGGTTGGTCGAAATCTCGGGTAGAAAGCGCTATGCCGGGGTCTTTGTAGACTTTCTGCATATAGTAGCCGTAGATTGGCAGCGCCATGCGGCCACCTTGGCCCCAGGTCATGCTTTTGAAGCGCACAGCGCGGTCTTCTGCGCCAACCCAAACGCCAGTGACTAATTCGGGCGTGATGCCCACAAACCAACCGTCAGAGTTGTTTTGGGTGGTTCCTGTTTTACCTGCTGTTGGTGCAGAAATTCCGCCCCAGCTGCGGCCGCCACGAAGGCTACCAGCTGTTCCAAAATTGACCACACCTTTCATCATTTGCAGCATTTCGTAGGCAACAGTTGAGTTCAGGGCTTGTTCGCGGTGTTCGGTCGCGCTGTAGATGACTTTGCCATTGCGGTCTGTGATGCGCTCAATAAAAGTTGGGCGGATGTATATACCGTTGTTCGGGAATACACACTGCGCGGCTACCATCTGCAAAAGCGAGAGGTCCATACTACCCAAACACATAGACGGAACGACATCATTTGGATTGAGTTCAATTTCCATTTTCTTGAGTAGCTTTTCAATCTGATACGGCCCACCTGTTTTTTGAACGGGGTTGAAATTGCCCATGCGGCCCATCACGGCAACTGTAACTTTGTTGGACGACTGCGCGAGTCCGTCTCGAACAGTTGGTGCCGCTGGCCCTGCAGGGCAATATTGGCCTACCACTTTATTGGTGTTGTGATCTACGAGGTCAAGACAGTATTCGTCGGCAGAAAAGCCCGTGCACGGATTCACGACTTTCATGGAAAGTGCCGCAGCATAAACAAATGGCTTGATGGTAGAGCCTACTTGGCGCTTTCCTTGGCGTACGTGGTCGTAACCAAAGTGCTTGAAGTTGATGCCGCCAACCCATGCTTTCACAAAACCAGTACGTGGGTCTACGGAAACCATACCTGCATGTAAAAAGGCTTTGTAGTAGCGGATCGAATCATTGGGGCTCATGACGGTGTCTTTTTCACCTTTGAGGCTGAAGACGGTCATTTCAACGGGTTCGTTAAAGTTTTTGTTGATTTCTACTTCAGCCAAGCCCAAAGCGACCAATTTTTTGTAGCGGTCTGAGTTGTGGCGTGCAGAGGTCATGATTTGCTCCACAATTTCTGGCTTGATGCTATTGGAGAACGGGTAGTTCTTTAGGCCTTTATTGTTGAGGTCAAATTGCGGTTGGAGCTCTTCGTTGATGTGTCTTTCGACGGCCTGCTCCGCATAGCGCTGCATGGTTGGGTTGAGGGTTGTGTAAATTTTGAGTCCGTCAGCGTCGATATCGTAAGGGCTGCCGTCTTCGCGCAAGTACTTGAAGGTGCCGTCGGCTTTTTTGGCCAAAAGAATAGACTGTACTTCGGTGCGCAATTCTTTTCTGAAATAAGGCGCCATTCCTTCTTTATGGTCGAGGGAGCGGTAGCGGATCACGATGGGGGTCTTGATGAGCTTGTTGTATTCTTCTCGGGTAATTTTAGAACGCAACGCTTCATTGCCTTTTTCACTGTTCTTGAGCCATTGAAACAAGACTTGATTGCGTCTGGAATGCGCAATGGTAGAATCTTTGGCACGCGCTGCTAAGATTTCATCTTTGGTTACCGCACTCAGTGCAATGCCTTTGTTGTCGGCGATTTTTGCACGGTAGTTTCGGATTTGATAGCTGTAAGGATTGAAGATCGTTGGGTTTTTACAGAGGCCAATTAAAGTGGCGGCTTCTGCTTTGGAGAGGTCTTTTGGTCTTTTGTCAAAATAAACGCGTGCAGCGTTTTCGATGCCAACTGCGTTGTACAAGAAATCGAACTGATTGAGGTACATGGTGATGATTTCTTCTTTGGTGAAGCGTTCCTCTAGGCGTTTGGCAATGATGTTTTCTCTTGCTTTTTCACTTACGCGTCGGAATTTACCGAGCAAGCCACCCACATATGGCAATTCCAGACGGGTGCCACTGGCGCGTGCAATTTCTTCGCGCTGGCGCTGCTGTAGGGTAAACAGTAATTTGGCTAACTGTTGTGGTATGGTAGAGGCACCTCCCGAACGGCCCAATGATGTGAAGGAGCGGGCTAAGGCACGAAAATCGACGCCAGAGTGCTGCACAAAACGCTCGTCTTCGGTAGAAATAAGTGCATCGGTTACGAAGGGAGAGATTTCGCGGTACTTGACGCTCGTGCGATTCACTTGCCAAAAACGACCAATGACGGTATCTTCTTTGACGCTTTTTTTGGCGAGGATCAAGGACGCTTGCAATTCTGGTGGGTTGTCTAGCATTGATACAGGAGGGAGGTCGTCTTCGGATTGCAGCAAGAGAATGCTGGCTACCAAAAAGAAAGGCAGCAGGGCAACAATCCAAAATAACTTGGTCATTTTCTTTTGTTCTTGCTCATTCAAAACAGGCGCGTTTCTTTTCATATGTTTTAATTTACAACTAATTAACGTAAGACATCTTTGCGTTGGGCATCTAGTTTCAATAAGATGAATAGCATGACGCTAAACGACATCATGGAAGACCCACCGTAACTGAAAAACGGCAAGGGAATCCCGATCACTGGCGCAAAGCCGATGTTCATACCGATGTTGATCGCAAAGTGATAAAAAAGAATCATGGCCACACAATAGGCATAGATCCGGTTAAAGGCGGCGCGCTGCCGTTCAGCAATAATAATGATGCGAAACAACACAAAAAAGTACAAAATAAACAAGACCACAACTCCCACAAAACCCCATTCTTCGGCAAAAGGACAAAAGATGAAATCGGTTTCACTTTCGGGAACGTGGTTAGAGCGTACGCTTGAAACTGATGCTTCGCGATAGCCTTTACCTAAAAAACCGCCAGAACCTACTGCTGCCATGGCGCGGTTGCGGTTGTAGTCGTCGCCGTTGGGGTCTTCGCGCAGGCCTAGAAAGAGTTCGATGCGGTCTTTTTGATGCTTGCGCAATGAAGCAAATCCTTTATCTACTCCAAAACTAATTGCACTACTGATCAGTAAACCTAGCGTAAGTACGACCATTAATCGGGAGCGTTCACGGCGCGTGTTGAAGCGCTGCATGAGCAACCAAGAAAGTCCGTAAATGAGCAACAAGCCAAAAATAACGCTTGATGAGCCACTAAGAGAAAGCATGTAACCAAAAACAGGAAGATCGAAATGAACGTCTTTGATGAGGAGGGTGATGACACTCAAAAAGACAAGTGCAAACAAGATCGGGATAAAGTGAGATCCCACCCAAGTTTCTTTATAGCGAACACCAGGAATGGTATTGACAAATTTGAGAATGATAGGATCGAAGGTTAGTCCTTCGCGGTACATCACAAATAAAAATGAAGTAAAAACCACAAATGTTCCAGCATCGGGCTGCAATAAAATCAAGACCATTGGAATGAGTAGGATGCTACTAGCGGTCAGGACCGTGCTGGTGGTTTGTTGCTTAACGGTTAGCCCACTGATGTATTTGGCAAGCAGTAAGGAGGTGGATATCTTGGCAAATTCTGCGGGCTGCACCCCAAAAGATCCTACACCAAGCCAAGCGTGTGCGCCGTGAACAGCTGGCATAAAGAGTACCACCACGAGCAGCACGAGTGTCGATAAATAGATGGGAATGGCAAGCCGGCGGTAGATATCGGAGTCAATGAGAAAAACGAGTAAGCCTAAAAACAGCGAAAAGATGATCCAAAATAATTGTCGACCGTATTTCTCCGAGAAGTTAAAGAGCGAAGGCGCTTCTTCATTGTAGGCAACCGAATAGACCGTTGCCAAACCCAAAAAGAGCATGGTGAGCAAGGCGCCAAAAAGCGGCCAGTCGAGGTGTTCGGTGAGGCTTTCTTGTTTGCGCATTAATTCGAAGATTGATAAGCAATGGACGCCTCTAAAATACGCTTTTCTTTCTCTGGATCTGAAACTTTTCCTTTGAGGTATTTTTCAATCATTAAGGAGGCAATTGGTGCTGCCCAAGTACCGCCCCATCCTGCATTTTCCACAAAGACAGCAATGGCGATTTTTGGGTTTTTCATGGGGGCAAAGGCAAAGAAAACCGAGTGGTCTTCGCCATGGGGGTTCTGCACGGTGCCGGTTTTGCCACAGACCATAATGTCGTCGAGGCGCGCCATTTTTCCGGTACCACCTGGCTCATTGACCACCCTGCGCATGCCTTCCATTACGGCGTCAAAGTGGCGGTAATTGATCATGGTCCAACGTTTTTTCCGAAACTGAGGCAAGGAGCCATGGCGGCCAATAGCACGTACAAAATGCGGTGTATAGTACCAACCTTTATTAGCGATGATGGCGACGATATTCGCCATTTGCAGCGGTGTGAGCTTCACTTCACCTTGGCCGATAGAAATGGAGCGAATGGTTGAAAAAGCCCAAGTGTGGTGGCCGTACCATTTGTCGTAGAAAGCAGGATTTGGAATCAGGCCAGGCCTTTGTCCGCTCACATCGGTATCGAATGTTTCACCCAAACCAAAACTGCGGATATACTTGTACCATTTGTTGAGTCCGTATTCGGCATCGGCATAAATGTTTTTCTTGACGCCTTGCTGAATAATGCGGCGCACGGCCATGTAGTAGTATGGGTTACACGAATATTGAATCGCTTCGGCAATGTTGCGCGCAGAAGGGTGGTTATGGCAACCCACTAAGCTTTTGTCGCAGGGGAAACCCGTATTGGCATTGATGACACCTTCTTGCATGCCAATTAAACTCTGGACCAACTTGAAAATAGAACCTGGCGGGTATTCTGCTTGCAAAGGCCGCGGAAAAAGCGGTAGGTTGGGGTCGCGTGCCAGTTTGGGGTAGTTGGCGCTAATATTGCGCTTGCCAACCAATAAGTTGGGGTCGTAAGAAGGTGCCGATACCATGCTCAAGATTTCGCCAGAAGATGGCTCGATCGCTACAATACAGCCTCTTTTTTTGAGCATGAGCTCCTCGCCATAGGTTTGCAACACCACATCCATTCCCATTTTCAAGGGTTCAGCTTGGCGCGCGGTGGTGTCGTATTTGCCATCGGCATAAGATTCAATGGCGTTGTTGAGTGCGGAGGTCACGATGTACTTGATGCCTTTGATGCCGCGCAGTTCTTTTTCGTAGAAGCGTTCAATTCCTGCACGGCCGATGTTGTTACCTGGTTTATAGAAGCGGTCTTCATCGATTTCTTCGCGGTAAACTTCTGAAAGATACCCTAAGATGTTGGCGGCACTTTTGTATGGGTAGTTGCGCGCACTGGTCGCTTCCTCGTAAAAGCCTTTGAAATTGGCCAAATGCGGCGCAATCAGGGACATTTCTTCTAGTGTGAGTTCTTTCAAGAAGGGGTAGGCCCTGATTTTTTGATAATTGGGTGTGCGTTTGCGCGAGATTTTATTGTAATAAGAGCCCTCGCCATCTACAATTTCTTTGAAGCGATTGCGGACCTCTTGGCGCGTCCAGCCGATGAGTTTGGCAAAAGCAGCGGTATCGAGATCGACGATGCTGTCTTCTACCATCATGAGGTTGTAGTAAGTTTGGTTGGTCACGATTTTTTTGCCGTTGCGGTCAAAGATGACGCCCCTTGGCGGAAAAATTTCTTTGCGTTTTTCGGCGATTTCATTTGCGCGGAGTGTCCAGGTGTCGTCTATGACTTGCATATAGAACAGCTTGAACAGGTAAATGCCAATTACCAAGATAAAAAAACTGATGATGACATTTCGGCGCGCGTCTAGGTTCATTTTTTCTGTTTGCTATTCAAAATGAAACTCTGGATGAGCAGCGCCAACAAGAATGAAAGCACGCCGCTGAAAAAGGTCTTTTGCAAGATAAAACCGAAACGGCCCAATTCAAAAATTTCGAGTAAAAAGAACCAAAAGGTGTGTAGCCCAAGTAGCAAGCCATAAACAAGTGCAAACCAACTGCTACCCATGTCTTGGGAGGTTGGTTCTTTGAGTGGGTCATATCCTTCGCGCGGCCCGTAAATTTTAAAGACAATTGGACGTAGATAGGCCATCAAGACCAAAGCTGAAGTATTGAGGCCGTAGGTATTGGAGAAAATATCGATCACGAGCCCCATTAAAAAGGCTATACCCATGAGCGGAATAACGGTGAGTTCAAAAGGCAGCAACATGATGAACAATGGTTGTATCATGAGGTGTACACCAAGACCAATATTGAGCTGATTGAAGACCAATGCCTGCAAAAAAGCGAAGACCACAAAGCGGATGATATGTTTGTATACGATATTCATGTTATTCGTCGTCACTAGGAATTCGTGCTTCTAGCGCAGTTTGCTCAGCTAAGTGCAGATTTTTAATGACATAAACGCGTTGCAAGCTGCGGTAATCGGCAGCAAAAAGGACATCTACTTTCCAGAGCGCTTCCCCTTCAATAGGTTCTGTGTGGCTTACCTTTCCGACTGGAATGCCTTTCGGGAAGATGCCAGAGCCACCGCGCGTTACTACTTTAGACCATTTTTTGATGCGCAAATCGTTGTTGATGCCTGTAATGGTGCCATAGCGCGCATTTTGGCCGTCCCACTTGATAAAGCCTGGTAAATCAGATTTTTTCGTGTGGATATTGACGTCGATATTGATGTTTTTGGTCAGTACGGTCTTGACCAAGCTATAGTGCTTACTGGCATAGTGGATCACGCCCACCACACCTTCGTGACAAAAAACGCCCATTCCGCGCTTTATGCCTTGAGCGCTCCCGACGTTGAGTGTGAAATAGTTGTTGCGGCGGTCTACACTTGAATTGATAACTTCTGCCGGAATGTAGGTGTATTGTTGCTCAAAAATGGTGTCGTTTATCTTGACTTTAGCGCGAGACAGCTGGTACATAAATTGGGGCTGTCGTTTGCGCCAGTAGGTGTTTTCCCATTGCAATTGGGTATTGTTTTTACTCAGGTTGAAGTGCTTCGTGAGGTCGTTTTCCCATTCGAGTATTTGAATGGCGATATTGTTGTTGGTGGTTAGGAATTGATTGCGCGGAAAACTCAAGTAAGTGACATACCAACTGAGCGCCAGAATTTGCAGTACAGCAAAGACCAAGAAGATCCGGAAACGTTGCAAAAAAGCGATGAGATTGCGCATAAGAGCAAAGGTAGTAAATTTGGTGCATGCTTGCGCGCATAGAAACCCTCGAAAATCGAGAAATAATTCAAGTTAATTACCCATGATAAAGTTTCAACTCGAAACCCCTAGAATTCTACTCAAATCCTTTGACCAAGAAACATATGATTCCATCTTTGACCAACTGAACAAAGAAGAAATCATGCGCATTTTTGGCCATCAAAATGACGACGAATACGAACTCGAATGCAGTCGTTATAAAGGCGGCTTTTCTACCTACAACCAAACCATCCAATTTTTTCAATTAGTCTCAAAAGAAACGCAGGAAGTATTGGGTTGGGTAGGCTATCACTCCTGGGCTAAACAACACCATCGCGCCGAGCTTTTTTACAGTTTAAAACAAGATCAATTCAAAAGAAAAGGTTTCATGTCAGAAGCTTTGGTCCCTGTTTTAGCCTACGGAAAAAACGAAATGGACTTGTATCGCATTGAAGCTTTTGTGGCCATCGATAATGTACCCTCTAATCGCCTGATGGCAAAGTTTGGTTTCCAAAAAGAAGCCACACTCAAACACCGCTATCAGTTTGGAGATGAAGTAGATACTGATTTTATGTACGCGCTTTATCCACATCCCGAATTTCAGTAGTCGCCAAAGTCTTTCAAATGAAGAGAAATTATTTATTTGTCTTGATTTTAGGTGCTTTTTGTTTTGCGTTCATCTGGGCGCAACAAATCGACAGTCACATCAGGAGTATTTTTCAAGACAGTAAGGGCACTTATTGGTTTGGCACAAATAGCGCAGGTGTTTTTCGCTTGTCTGGGCAAGAACTCACGCAATTCACCGTTAAAAATGGGCTGGCCTCCAATCAGGTGCTAACGATCCAGGAAGATGCAAACGGCAATATCTGGTTCAGTTCGGGAGACTTTCGCATCAGTAAATTTGACGGGCAAAACTGGAGTGCCCTCACTCAAAAGGTCAAGATTTCAAAAGATTGCGTTGCGCGCCCAAACGATTTGTGGTTTGGAGCGGGCGGCGGAGCTTGGCGCTACCGCAATAATGCGCTGTCTTATCTCCCATTTGAAGCCAAAAAGAAAGCCAAGCAAAATCCTTTTATACTGAGTCGATATGGCGTTTACGCTGTTTTAACAGACACGAAAGGAACACTTTGGTTTGGCACACAAGCAGAGGGGGTGTGCTGTCTGAAAGGCTCGCAAATGACGTGGTTCAAAGAAAAAGGCTTGGCCGCTGCTGCGGTACTTTGTTTGTTTGAAGATCATGCAGGAAACCTTTGGTTTGGCAATAATGGTTCGGGCGTTTTCAGATATGATGGCAAGTCTTTGACTAATTTTACCGACGAAAATAAGCTCGGCAATCCAGACTTTAAAACCAACGGCAAACCTGGGCCTGGCACTTTGGCCCGGATCTATGCAATTAACGAAGACCAGCAAGGGCAGCTTTGGTTTGGCACCGTAGATGCCGGCGTTTGGAAATACGACGGAAGCAAGTTTACGAATTATACCGTCAAAGACGGTCTCCCAAGCAATGCAGTCAATACCATCTATAAGGATAAAAATGGCGAACTTTGGTTTGGCACAGACAGCCATGGTATTTGTAAATTCAACGGCCAAAGATTCACAGCATTTAAAATCGGACAATGAAAATAATATTAACAGGAGCCACCGGCATGATCGGTGAAGGAATTTTACTCGAATGTCTCCAAGATGAGCGGGTGCATGAAATTTTAAGCGTGAGTAGAAAACCAAGTGGAAAGTCACACCCAAAATTAAGCGAATACATCGTTGCTGAATTTCTCGATCTTCCAGAAAACGATTCCAAACTACAAGGGTATGATGCTTGTTTCTTCTGTGCAGGCGTGAGTTCTGTCGGGATGGATAAAGCACTGTACGAAAAACTCACCTACGACACCACCATGGCCTTTGCAAAAGCAATAGGAAATCAGCCTCTTCTTTCTTTTGTTTACGTGAGCGGTGGCGGCACCGACCGCAGCGAAAAAGGCCGCTTGCATTGGGCAAGAGTCAAAGGGAAGGTCGAAAACGACTTAATCAAATTACCCTTCAAAAATGCTTTTGGATTCAGAATTGGCATGATGATTCCAGCAGTTGGTCAACAACACGTCTTGAAATACTACAACTATCTTGGTTGGATGTCTCCATTTCTCAAATTATTTTTCCCGAATGTCATTAGCACCATGCGCCAAGTGGCCAACGCCATGATCCGCGTTTGTACCGAAGGCTATGCGAGCGACATCATTTATGTGAAGGATATTAGAAAATTAGATAAATAAACCGATTTTAATGAACCCGACAAAAAAAACACTTCTGATCATTTTGATTTCGTCCACTTTTGGTTTTACTGTAAGTGAAATGATTCATCGCGCAAAGCAAACTGAAAAAACAAGAAAAGTCACTGGAATTGGCGGTATTTTTTTCAAGTGCAAGGACCCAAAAGCGCTGAGGCAGTGGTATGAAACTAATTTAGGACTCAACACCAACCAATACGGGGCGGTTTTTGAATTTTACCAAGGAGGTGATAGCACCCAAAAGGGTTTTTTACAATGGAGCCCCTTCAAAGAAACCACCACTTATTTTGGACCGTCAACCAAGGAATTTATGATCAACTATCGCGTAGCAGATCTGGGCTATTTAGTGAGTGAATTCAAAAAGAATGGCGTTCAAATTCTCGATTCGATTGAAGTTGTTGAATATGGTAAATTCCTTCACATTTTGGATTTAGAAGGCAATAAAATTGAACTTTGGGAACCCAATGATATTGCTTTTGAAAAAATGGGTCTAGACATGAATCTCAAAACTACATATTAGATGAAAAAATTTGCAATTTTTATCATTTTTGTCCTTGGTCTTGAAAACACAAACTTTTCCCAAAACCTCGACATCGATTTGCTCAGAAAAATCAATATCGAGCGCAACGCAGCCCTGGACCCTGCCTTTAAATTGATCACCAATTCGGTGTCGCCTATTGGTCTGGGCGCGCCGCTCATTGTCACCTCTATTGGATTTATCCAAAAGGATCAAACGCTCAAAAATAAGGGGTATTACATTGGCGCCACGCTCCTCACCTCGGCACTCATCACCACCACCTTGAAGTTTGCCATCGACAAAGACCGCCCCTTTGTCACTTACCCTGAAATTCAAAAACTAACCGGGGCCGGCAGTCCGTCGTTTCCCTCTGGTCATACTTCTGAGGCCTTTGCCACGGCTACTTCCCTGAGCATCGCTTTTCCCAAATGGTATGTGATTGCACCTTCCTTTTTGTGGGCGAGTGCAGCGGGTTATTCGCGCATGCATTTAGGCGTACATTACCCAAGTGACGTCCTCGTTGGCGCGCTAATTGGCAGCGGTTCTGCGTGGTTGTGTCATGAATTAAACAAACGGTATTTCAAATGATTACATTTCTACAACAACTCAAATTCCGCAATGAAACCATGTTTTATTTCGGTCTGGCCTGCCTCGTTCTCTCCGTGCTTTTCTTGATTTTAGCCAAAACCACAGCGACTCAAGTTTACGGCGTAAGCGCCTGGTACAAGCCTTTCAAATTCGCCTTTTCCACCCTGACTTTCGCTTGGGCCATGGGCTGGTATTGTGCCTATTTACCTAGTTTCAACCTCAATTTATTCAATTGGACTGTCGTCGTTTTACTCGGATTTGAAATCGCTTATATTGCTTTGCAAGCGGGTAGGGGGCAACTCTCTCATTACAATTTGAGCACACCCGTTTATTCCGCACTGTTTACCATGATGGCCCTCGCCGCCTCTGCCGTCACCATCTATACAGCTTATGTAGGCTACCTATTTTTTAGCAATAGTTTCCCCGAACTCCCTACTTATTACGTCTGGGCCATCCGCTTGTCCATCATTTTGTTTGTCATTTTCTCCTTCGAAGGCTTTGCCATGGGTTCACGCCTCAGCCATACCGTTGGCGCCTCAAACGACAACTCAAACTTATTGATCCTCGGCTGGAGCAAAACCGTCGGCGACCTCCGCGTAGCGCATTTCATCGGCATGCACGCTTTGCAGGTGTTGCCTGTGTTATCGTTTTATGTTTTAAAGAATACCAAGCTCACAATTGCATTAGCAATTGTCTATGGCTTACTGGCCTTGCTTACGCTTTTGCAAGCGTTGAAGGGGAAGCCGTTGTTGGGGGGTAAGGGGAATACGGAGGTGGTGTAGGTATGTTCGATTGAAAGAGTCTGTATTTCTACTGAAGCTCATTTACATTTCTTTACAATTTAAAGGCTTGATTGACATCATAGCAGCTATTATCGTACAATATGGGTCATAATGATCGTTAGCATTTACGTACTAGATTTTGAATTTAGATTTCAAATTTGGTAAAAATGAACTAATAGCTTAATTTTGTGAAACGAAAGGCGACGATAATTAGAACCAATGAGGATGGGACAGTCGCTGTTTGTATTGATGTTCAAAATTTTAAACCAATTCTTGAATTTCTTACAAAGGATGCGCGCCACAAGAAGAAGTTTAATTTTATCGTTAACCTAGTTCTTTATCGGATCCGAAATACGGAGGTATACAACAAGGAGGATATCAATAAAAAAAGTAAAGGTGTTACAGCCATGAAATTTTTCAAAGGACAATCTAACGATAGGATATACTGTAAAGAACTGACCATAAAAGATAAAACTTTTGTGATTATTATGGCTGAACTTCTCGAAAAGAAAAAAACGCAAGGGATCAACCAAAAGACCAAAAATTTAATTGAAAAAGTAGCTGGTTATGAATACGAAATCATCGAATAGCGCACACGGAGAAATCGAAACAGCGTTTAAAACTATCTTATCCTTTGATAATGAGCAGGATCAGCTCGAATTAGAGGCAAAGATAATAATGGCCAAGTTTTTAGAAAAGATTCAAGAAATTGCGGCTCAAAAAGGGCTCAAAAAGAAAGATTTAGCCCTAAAAATTGGTACTTCAGCGAGTTACATCACACAGCTATATAGAGGTCATAAACTTATGAATTTAATGACGTTAGCAAAGTTTCAGAGAGTCTTAGATATTGAATTTGACATTGCAATAAAAGGATCTGAACAGAATAAAAATCCTGTCAAGGAGGAAACAATAGAAGTTTATTCAAATACCAGGTATGCGTCCGATAGATCTGGAGAGTTCTCTAAACGTCCTCAGCACTAGTGTAAAATATTTGTTCGCTTGAAAGGAAGCTAAGGCGGAGGAGGAGCTTGGCGTTGAAACTACCTCGAAGCGTTTGGACGAAATAGCTTGTTAGTTGAAACCAAAACAAGCAGTAAAATCAAGGTAAAAGCAGAAGATTCTTTCGGGTTTTGCAGGTAATCAAAGGATAAATACCCCATCGAAATCAATACAATTGCCACATATCCTATCTTGATATATGTATTGTTTGGTTGCTTTTTAGCCAACAGCGCCAAGGGAAAAATGGCAAGGACAAAGAGGATGTAGAGTAGGTTTTGCATGATATAAATGTAAGCTTTTTTTGTTTCAATATAATTTCCCCTCTTAAAATAATAAACCAATAAATACCTTGTTGATTTTTCTAATTGGGCACAACTGATCACACGGCAATTCTTGGATTACTCGCCTTCCTTCGTGAACCCATATGGGGAGGATTACGCTACGCGTGAACCCTTTTTTGGGGGGCATCAAAGTATTCAAAAGCAAAGCTGCTGCGCACCTTTTGGCATTTTTTATTTTACATTGCTTACAAAAGCAAGCTTTTGACGCTGTAAAATAAAAAAAGCCAGCCTTTCGGCTAGCTTTTGAATACTTTGGCGGAGAGAGAGGGATTCGAACCCTCGATAAGCTTTAGGCCTATACACACTTTCCAGGCGTGCTCCTTCAACCACTCGGACACCTCTCCAAGGTTTAGTGGAGTGCAAAGATACAAAGCTTTTTTGATTCTAGGAAACCCGGCGCATGCGCAATTGGATCACGAGCGCCGAAAGGATGGTAAGGACCCCGATGGCAAAAATTGCGGTATTGGTGGACCAAAGATCGGCGAGAATGCCGGTGAGTAGGGCGCCCACAGCGTAGCCGAGGTCTCGCCAAAGGCGATACACGCCTATACTTTGGGCGCGCTGGCTCGGGTGGGTGTTGTCAGCGATGGCAGCTAAGAAGGTGGGGTAGACCACCGCTGTGCCGAGTCCAAGCAAGACGCTGAGTACGGCAAAGGCAGCAAATGATTGTGCCCAGATGAAGCCGAGGATGGCTAGCCCTTGTAAGCAC
This sequence comes from Bacteroidota bacterium, assembly GCA_041168605.1. Taxonomy (GTDB): domain Bacteria; phylum Bacteroidota; class Bacteroidia; order Flavobacteriales_D; family Crocinitomicaceae; genus UBA952. The sequence goes on from JBEEKN010000017.1 coordinate 17,222, forward strand.
ATGCCCCAAAAAAGTAAGGATTTTTTGGCGTAGCGATCGGCCAATTTGCCCGTAAAAAGCTGGCTGAGGCCCCAGACCGTAGGGTAAATGGCAATGATTTGTGCGAGTTCGGTTGCGCTGAATCCTTTGCTCAGGAGTAAGATGGGGAACAAGCCCCAGATCATGCCGTCGTTGAGGTTATTGACCAAGCCGCCTTGGCTAATGGCGCCCAAATTGGGGTGTTTCCATGAGGTTTCGGCAAAAATGTTTTTCAAAAGTGGTGCTTTGCTTTCTTCACCTTCAAGTTGCACAAAAGAACGTGTGTCTTTGATTAGAAAAATACTAGAGAGTAGTCCAAAAATAGAAAGCAGAATGCCAATGTAAAAAGGGTACGGACGTATGCCGTATAAATGAGCAATATGCGCACTCAAAAAGGCTACAGCACCAACCGCTAAATAGCCAGCTGCTTCATTAATGCCCATGGCAAAGCCGCGGTTTTTTGCGCCAACTAAATCGATTTTCATGACTACCGTACTGCTCCAGGTCAAGCCCTGATTGATTCCTAGAAAAACATTTGCGATGATGATCCAGGTCCAATTTGGTGCATAAATCAGTAAAAAAGGAACGGGTAGGGCAAAGATCCAGCCCAATATCAAGAGGTTTTTGCGTCCCCAGCGGTTGGCTAAGGTTCCGGCAAAATAGTTGGTGAGGGCCTTTGTAATGCCAAAAACAACAATAAACGAAAGAATAGCTGTTTTTGCGGCCAGATGAAATTCTTCTTCTGCCAATTGTGGCAAAATACTGCGCTCCATTCCAACCATGCCGCCCACAAAGGCGTTGACCAAAACAAGTAAACTAAATTGTTTCCAATTTTCTTTGAGGCCGAGCTGCGCTTGTGTCATCACATCAACAGCAAGCCGATCGAGAAATAAATGAAGATGCCAATGACGTCGTTGAGGGTCGTTACGAATGGGCCAATAGCGAGCGCGGGGTCAATTTTGTAGCGATTTAAGATCATTGGAAAGAGCGTGCCGAAGATGGCAGCAAATAGAATGACCGTGAAGAGCGATAAACTCACCACCACTCCTAAATGAACATCGACAAAAACGGTGGCCACCAAAAAGACCAAACTCGATAAGATGAGCCCGTTCATAAGGCCTACGCTTCCTTCTCTAATGAGTTTAGGAAGAATTCTACCGAGGTCTTTGTCGCCTCTGGCTAAGGATTGCACTACAATTGCCGAAGATTGAACGCCCACGTTGCCTCCCATGGCAGTAATGAGTGGGATAAAAAAGGCCATGGCTGGAATCGCGGTAATACTCGATTCAAAATTAGAGATGACTTTAGCGCCAATGGTACCGCCAAACATGGCGATGATCAGCCAAGGCAAGCGCGAAAAACTGACCTTCCAGATTGCGGCATCGGAATCTACTTTATCGGAGATACCCGTTGCCATTTGGAAGTCTTTGTCGGCTTCTTCTTTGATGTAATCCACGACGTCGTCTAGGGTAATGCGGCCCACTAATTTGTTTTGGTAGTCCACAACTGGAACCGAAACGAGGTCGTATTTTTCCATGACTTTAGATACCAACTCAGCCGAATCACTGGCCTTGACCGAGATGATTTTTTTGCTTTGGTAAATGTTTTCAATTTTGGTGCGTGCGTTGGCAAAGAGGAGTCTTTTGAGCGAGAGCACCCCAAGTAAGTGGTCGTCGTCGTCGACAACGAATATATTGTATACTTTTTCTACATCAGCTGCTTGTTTACGCAGTTCGATGATCGCGCGGTTGACCGGCCATTCGACGTTGGCTTGGAAAAACTCTTTTTGCATGAGCCCCCCTGCGGTGTCGTCGTCGTAGTTGAGGAGGTCGACGATGTCTTCGGCCGCTTCGTCGTCTTCCATTTGGGAAATGACCTCCTGGATTTTTTCGTCGGGGAGGTCTCCGAGGATATCGGCGGCGTCGTCGGAGTCGAGGTTCTCGAGCTGATCGGCCATCTCTTTACTCGAAAGCGAGGCCAAGAAACGGTCGCGGACTTCCTCTTCAAGCTCCATTAAGATGTCTGCCTGGGTGTCTTCGTCTACCATGAAGTAGATGAATTTGGCTTCGTCGTTGGTGAGTTTGTCGAGAATTTCGGCTACCTCAGCGTAGTGGAGTTCTAAGACTTGCTCTTGAATCCAAAGGTGGTCTTGTGCGACAATTTTTTGACGCAGTTCGGCAATAAATTCTTTGGTTAATTCAAAACGCACCAGCTACTTTTTGACAAAGATACGCAATTGCGTTGCAAAGGTTTTACCGCAAGGTTAAGTTCTGCGGCAATTAGTCGTGGCAGAGGCCTTCTACCTCGTGAAAGATATCGTGGGCTTTGGTAATCATTTCGAAAAGTTGCGCGTTTTTCTTCTCCTGATCTTTGGTAGGTTTTTGTACCAATTGATGGATATCCAAACACTGTTTTTCAAGTCTAGTAAGGGCATCTTGAATACCTGCGTTGTTGGCAGAAACAGGCGGAGTCGAGTTTTTGAGTAAGATGGCCTTGGCATAAAGTTCGCCAGAGCGGCTGATTAAAGGCGCAAAGTTTTTTTCTTCTGCCGGATGAAAAGTTTGGGCCATCACTTTATGAAAATCTTTGATGGCCAACCAGTTGTCTTTTTCGATTTCTTTGAGCAACGGGTCGTTGAGTGCCGCAGCATATTTGTCTGATACTGCACCCCAATTGATCAAAGCCCAAATATTGTTCAGGTAATCGGCTCTTTTATTTTGGTATTTGAGGTAGTAAGCGTGTTCCCAAACATCGATACCAAGAATTGGAATACCGCGTTCGCTGCTCACATCCATGATCGGATTATCTTGATTGCCCGTGCTCACTACAGCTAATTGCCCGTTTGGCGTCACCATGAGCCAAGCCCAACCACTGCCAAAACGGGTGCTGGCCGCTTTATTAACGCTGGCAATAAGCGAATCGATGGAGGTAAATTTGGCATCAATTGCCAATTGAAGTTCTTTGGAAATCGGACGCTGACTTTCTTTGGGCGCGAGGATATCCCAAAACAAGCTATGGTTGTAGTGGCCACCGGCGTTGTTGCGCACTGTTGCCGAGCGAAAACTCGCATACATGAGCAGGTCGTTCATGCTGATCTTTTCCATGGCAGTACCCGTGATGGCTTTGTTGAGGTTCGTTACGTACGCAGCGTGGTGCTTGTCGTGGTGAATTTGCATGGTTTGCGCATCAACTGCTGGCTCATAGGCTGCAAAATCAAAAGGTAAATTGGGCAGTGTGTAGACCTGCGCAATAGTACTCACTGATAAAAGGAGAAAAAGTACTTGGAGTAAAGATTTCATGTTTGTTTTTTTATCAAAAGTATCGCACTAAGCCTAAGGGAGCTGTTAATGGCTCGTTAAATATTCTGCAGATCGACCATCCGCATCGCAATGAAAGCCTTCAGGACCCTCTCCCCAACGTTTGGCACCTCCACGTGGATGAGGTAAATACCACCTGCAACTGGAATACCCGCATGGTTGGTGAGGTCCCAATCTTGGAAGGTAAGTGGGCTATCTTTTTTGATGTTGCGGATGAGCTTACCATTTGCCGTGTAGATCCTGATCTGACACTGTTCTGGAAGGTTTGTTATCTTGATGCGGTTGTCTAGTTTATTGCGTTCGTACTCAGAGAAGGCGTAGTATGGGTTTGGTACCACATTGATCAGTGCCAATGCTTCTTTGAGCATGTCTTGCGAACCAACTTTTGTAGCGATATCTTCCATCGACCAACCGTACATGGGCTTGCCGCCGTTCTGACCCGTAGCCACGAAGTTTTTGTATTCTTTGTTGATACGCAAACGGATGGTGACGTCTGTAGCCAAAAGCTCTTGGTCTGGTGCTAACATTGGGTAAGCAACCCAAGTGAGAGCGCCATAAAGCTCGCGCTTCGCTGATGAACTGCCTCCCTCTACCTCGAGGTATTTGGCGTAAGCATGGTTGCCACTGTTGTTTTCTGCGTCAGCAGGAACATAAGCTGGGAAGTTATAGCCAGAGCTAAATCCGTTAGTGCTCGCTTGATTGTAACTAAATACGTAAATAGGTTGTACACCACCCATGAGTGGGGTGCCAACGTTGCTTACCAAGCGGTCAGTTGGGTTCCAAATCATGTCGGCACCGTTTTCACCACCCAAGAATGAGTTTTCTCCGAAGGCCATGTACAAGCGTGCACCAGACTCGAGGTCTACGGCGTAGCCTGGGAACCAACCCATCCCTGTTCCTGTTCCGTCGGGCTGGCCATTTTTATCTACGCTCGGACTCTTGCGCAATGCACCTGGTTGTGCACCACCCACGTTGAGGGCTGTGTTGCGACCGAGCTCTACAATAGGGCAACGCGTCCAGAGGCGCTTATCTGTAGTAAGCACGATGTTTACACTCGGTAAGAACGAAATTGAAGCATAGAGTTTATTTGAAGGATTGTACGACCCATAAAAGGCCATAGGCATATAATCTCCTTGATGACCCACCAATCGGTGTGGCGAAACAATGCCATCCAAAATGTTTTCATACGCTTGTGTTGGGTCTGCGCCTAGTTCATCTTCATAGTAACACGGGTCTAAAAAAATCGGTCCAGTAGGGTCACAATTATATAAATCGTCTTCGGTATCTGTATGTGTTTTGAACTCTCCGGAGCGTATCCAGTTGGTTGGGAAAAACGCGTCGTTGTCTTTGACACCTGTAAGCCAACGCTTAGATGAATCTGCAAAGGTGATGCTTGCATCGATCATGTTCGCAGATTTAGACAACAAGTTGCCGGTACCGGTGTATTTGGTTTGGAAGATTTGAACCGAAACACCCCACTGCGGAATGATCTGCTCGTTGTCTGATTTAATGGTGCGCTCTGAACTTACGGAGTCGATAGGTGTGGCGTCGCCTTTGTTGGCGTAGCGGTAAATGACCCAGCTTGCGGTGTCGGCGCTGTTGCCAATTGTCGGCGCTGTGTAGTCTCTGAATTTGCATTCGAAATAACCGTTAGCCAAGTTGAGCGGATCCACCACCTTGATATGCACAGGACCTGCACCATAATCGTAAGTTGGGTTGGCCATGTAGCCATCAGATAAAATGGTATTCATGCTTGCCGATGTGAGCTCCAAACTGCGGTTGCCGTTTCCGTAGCCATCCAGGCGCGTGATGCGCGGTGAAGAACCATAAGCGATGAGTTGTGCTGTACCACCTGCCTCAGGCATTGGGTTGTGTGGGATCACTTCAAGCACCTTGACTTCACCCACAGCAGCTTTGCGGCTGGCAATGTAGCGTTTCTTTTGACCGTCAAGCGAAAGCGGATCGTTGGGCGAGTAATTTTTGTAATTGTTGTGCGCGTAGGCGATAGCCATGTAGTAATAGCGCTTGAAATTGACCAATCTTTTATCGCCCTGCGCAAATTGGTCGGTTTGGATGCGGTAGCTGTGCTGGATGCCTTTGTCTTCGCCATCGACGCGCTGCACTGGAATAGATGCGCCGAGCTCGTCGCTGAACTCAAAATTGATGATTTTACCGATGCCGTCTTTGATGTCGCTTTGTGCCACCAAGCGTGCTTGGTCGGGGTCTTGGAGTTCTGAGCTCGAGACTTTGGAATTGGCTAATTGGTAAATTTGATAACCTTGGAATTTATAGGTTTTGTCTGCATTGGGGTCGGGGGAAACAATAAACGGATCAAATTCGACGTATTCCTCTTTGTAATTGTTAGAATTCACCGGATTGGAAAGCATTAAAATAACTTCATTCGCTAATTCTTGAGCCTGTACCTCTGGGGCGTGCGGGCCGTCGAGTACCTTAAAACAGTTTTCAAAAAGCGCTTGGGCTTTGTCATCGGCGCGGCGCAGCGTTTCTACAGAAGCAAACGGGTCGCCAGCACTTGAGCGCGCCCAAACTACGCCAACTGTAATGTTGTTTACCGCACCTGGCTTCAAAATAAATGGCCCAGCCGACTGCACAAAACGGCGGTCGTTGGGTGTGTTGTTGGCGGTTTGTTCGGTCCAGTTGGGCTGCGGATTGCCGCTGGTGCCCCAGCCAAGTGGGTCGGTGTTGCCCGGGAACATGAAGTCGCAGGGCATGTTGGGGTCTGCTTCGGGGTCAGAGATATGCCCACTGCCGCCGTACACGAATTTGGTGCCGTCTTTCCAGAAGCCGCGTAGGTAGTTGTAGTAATCGCCAGCGTTGACAGGGTCAGTTTGGTTGGGATTGGCGCCGTTGGTGGTGTTGGAATAATACAAAAAGCGGCGCATGCCGAAGCGCTCGTTGTCTACGACGCCATCGCCAAAACCAATGCCGTTGAGTGCTTCGTTGTCCCAGATGCCATAAGCGTTGTCTAGGCCGTCGTTGTCTTGGTAAGGGCCTTCAAAGAAGTCTACGCCGACAGCTGGAGGCGAGTTGCCGTAACCTTTAAAGCCAGAGTTGTCGCCGTCGTAGTTGTCGCCGTTGTAGTAGTAGCCCAAACCACGATTGACATCGCAACCCACGTAGTCGTCGTAAGGATCGCCGAGGGCGCCGTCGGTGAAAAATCCAAAATAAGTGTTGTATAACGTTTGGGTACCGCGGTTGATGAGCTCGTAGTTGTAAAACGTCATGTTATTGATTTCGTCGTTGGAGGCAAAAGCAAAGGCCTGCGCCCTGATTTCCATTCCGATAGGGTCGGCGCCGGTTTCGGTGTGGATATTCCCTTTGTCGTTCATGACCCACCAGTAATTGAGGTCGCCGTAAAGCGAAATCTTGCGATCGGTGGAGCAATCTTTGGTTTTTTTGATGTCGTACCAAGGGTAATCGCCGTCTTCCCAATTGTAGGTGCCGTCGTTGTTGTAGTCGTAAAATGGTGCCAAATAGTAATCTTGACCTTGCGAAACATCGCCGTGGGCAGGCCATTCCTTCACAATTTTTGGGACGCTGTAGTTCGGGAAGAGGTCAGCCTGCGTGGTGGTCCCGTTTTGCATATCGTAAATACCCGCCTCGTACCATGTGTTGAATTCGCGGATTTCGTCTTGGCTCGAAATAAAATGCTTATCGTATTTAGAGCAATTATCTGAGGTGGTTTCGGCAAAAACTTTGGAGAGTGGCCCTGTCCAGTAGTCTTGTCCATTGCGGTAGCGCAAAGCGGCTAACTTGAGTTGGTTGTTGACGTCGGTGCCGCCGAGCCAAAGCGCAGCGGTAAACAAAGCATTGATGCCCGAGTTTTTGGGCACCTCGTACATCGAATAATTTTGGTTGGGAATTTGCCATAAGTTGCCCGCGGTGTGCACCATGGCGCGCACGTTGTTGAGCTCCATAAAAGTAGTGTGCGTGGGCGGCGGGCAGTTGGCTCCTTTATGCTGTTGCTGAATATGAGGCTTGGTGTTTCCCGTAAAGGCTTGTGCAAGCAGGCCTTCAGGCAAAGCAATTGAGGTGATAAAAATCAGTAAAAATAGTCGCATGAGGTCTCTAAATTAAGCAAAAAAACGCTGTAAATTTGAATATGAAACAACTTGAAACAGCCGCAGACATCCATGAATTGGTCAACACCTTTTACGGCAAAGTATTACAAGACCAATTACTTGCGCCTTTTTTCACGCGTTTGAACTTCGCCGAGCACCTCCCCAAAATGGAACAATTTTGGCGTTTTGCGCTGCTTTCTGAGTCTGGCTACACCACCAACGTCACAGAAAAACACCTGCATATGCCCCTTGAGCAAGCGCATTTTGACCGCTGGACCACCCTTTTCAAGCAAACTGTCGATGAACTTTTTGAGGGCGACCTTGCCGAACAAGCCAAGCAAAGGGCAGCGGTTATTGGCTGGACCATCAACTCCAAAATGAATCCGTAGTGCTATAATTCCTGAATAAACAATTCAGTCTTAAAAACTAAAAGCGGCTGGCATTTTCACTTGACTTCTACCGCGTATTTTTGAATCATGGCAAATAAGGCAGACATCTATAGTAAACGTGGCATCAGAACGGGCTATGTTTCAACCGTTATTGGCATTTCATTGGTCATTTTCATGATAGGCCTCGTCTTGGGCGGTATTTTCGGCTTGCGCAGCATTGAAAAGCAGGCCAAGGAGAACATTCAAGCAGACATCTTCTTTAAGTCGGCACTCAACGACGCCGATATCAAGCAAATTGAAGAACAACTCAAATCTTGGCCAGAGTTTGCCGATGTATTTTTCATTTCGCCAGAACGTGCTATTCAAGAGTTTGCTGGTGAAAGCGATGTAGAAAAAGACGTACTAGCACTTTTTGACGCCGACAACCCGCTGCCCGCTACAATTGGCATCAAGCCTAAAATGGACTACGCCAGCCAAGGTGGCATGGCCCACATCAAAAGAAAGTTGCTCTCGCGTTTCAAAGAAGAAATCGATGAGGTCAATTACGATAAATCCAGCGTTGCCAACGTCAATTTAGGATTCAAGCAATTCGCGATATTGTTTTTAGCGGTGGCTTTACTGCTCATTGTGATTGCAGTGGCCATGATCAACAACACCATTCGCTTGGCGCTCTATTCGAAGCGTTTCACGATCAAAACGATGCAATTAGTGGGCGCAACCACCATGTATATCCGCAAGCCATTTTTAGGTCAGGCACTCTTTCAGGGCTTGCTGTCAGCGCTGATTGGCTTGGCTTTATTGCTCACGGTATTCTATGGCATCAATAATTTGCTCGAAACCATTCAGATTGCCTACACCCTAGAAAGCTTCCTGATGCTGATCAGTTTACTGTTTATCATTGGCGTTTTTATTACGCTGTTATCTACTTGGTTTGCCTTAAACAAGTATCTTCGTATGAAATTAGATGATCTTTATTAATTATGAAGGACCCTATCAAACACTTCGGCTTTGACCCCGCCAACTACAAATGGCTTTATATTGGCTTGGCCATCAACATCCTCGGATTTTTATTAATGATTGGCGGCGGTTCTACTGATCCGCAAGTTTTCAAAGAAGACGAGCTGTTCAGTTCAGTGCGCATCACTTTAGCCCCCATGCTTATCGTGGCAGGGTATATCGTGATTTTCTACGCGATCATGAAGCGCAACAAAAAAGACCAAACCGAAGCATAACCAATGAGTTTTCTCGACGCTATTATCTTAGCCATCATCGAAGGCCTGACCGAGTTTTTGCCCATCTCTTCCACCGGCCACATGATCATCGCCTCCACACTCATGGGCAATGCTTCCGACGACTTCGTCAAGCTATTTACGGTGGTCATTCAGTTTGGCGCCATTCTTTCAGTGGTGTTGGTTTATTTTCAGAAGTTTATCCAGAGCTTTCGTTTTTATTTGTTGTTGGCCGCGGCGTTTGTCCCAACGGGTATCATCGGACTGATCGCTAAAAAACACATTGACGCCCTGCTAGAAAACGTAGCCGTGGTGGCCTGGATGCTCCTTATCGGTGGCATTGTGCTGCTCTTCGTCGATAAATTTTTTGCGGCCAACGAAACGCAAACCGAAGAAAAGCCCCTCGATTTCAAGACTGCCATCATCATCGGAACCATTCAAAGTATCGCAATGGTGCCTGGTGTTTCGCGCTCTGCAGCTACCATCATTGGCGGCCTGAGTCAAAAACTCACCCGTAAGGCCGCAGCTGAATTTTCATTTTTCTTGGCTGTCCCGACTATGGCAGCCGCCACGCTCAAAAGCATGTACGACGAAAAAGAACTCCTTTTGCAATCGAGCGGCCACGAATGGCTTTTGCTACTTGTGGGCAACGCGGTGGCTTTTGTAGTGGCTTACTTGGCCATTAAATCGTTCATCTCATTTCTTCAGAAAAAAGGCTTTCGCGCCTTTGGTTGGTACCGCATCGCACTTGGCGCCGCTTTGCTCATCCTGATGGCAATGGGTGTGGAACTTCAAATGGCGGGCTAATGCTAGATATTCAAGACGGCCTCACTATTTTAGTTGACAAACCCTATACCTGGACCTCCTTTGATGTGGTCAACAAAATCCGCTGGAACCTCAAGCGCAGTTTAGGTCTTAAAAATGTAAAAGTGGGCCATGCCGGCACGCTAGACCCTTTAGCTACAGGTTTGCTTGTGCTGTGTTTGGGCAAGCACACCAAACTCATAGAAGGCCTCACAAGCGACGGCAAAACCTATACCGGAACCTTTTTACTGGGCAAAACAACACCTTCTTTCGATCTAGAGACCGAGTACAATCAAGATTTTGATACCGCACACATCGATGCCGCACTGCTCGAAAGCGTGCGCGCATCTTTTATGGGTGTGCAAATGCAAACGCCGCCTATTTACTCCGCCAAGCAGGTCGATGGCAAGCGCGCCTATGATTTTGCCAGAGCGGGCAAGGAAGTGGAGCTCAAGCAGAGCCAAATTGAAATCTCTGATTTCAAGATCAATGCCGACCGCTTCCCCGAAATAGACTTTGAAATCTCTTGCAGTAAAGGCACGTATATCCGCAGTATTGCCAGCGATTTTGGTAGTCGTTTGAACTCAGGAGCCACGCTGATTGCTTTGCGCCGAACGCTGTCTGGTCAGTTTGATATATCCAACGCTAAAAGTGTAGAGCAGTGGATTGAATTGATCCAGCAAGAAGAAGTTTACATTCCGTAAAGCGCCAAAGGCTAGCTACTCTTTAATGTGTTTTAATTTTTCTTGCACATCGCGGATCAGGCGATTGTAGTTATTTACCTTTTCTTGGTATCCATTAGTTTCGGCGCGGTGCAGTCTTTTTTGAAGATAGTGAAGTCGGCGTCCGAGCTTGTATTTGTCCCATTTGAATAAGATGCGTTTCATGGTGCGAAAGTTTAAGAATGAATACGATAAAAAGCCCCTTTGGCTTACTTTAAATTTAGCTAATATTTAATTTACATGAAACTAATTTGCTATTGGTTGGTTACTTTTTTGTTTGTATCTTTGTGGCCCTGAAAGTCGAAAAAGAATGCCTCGGTGGCGGAACTGGTAGACGCGCTGGATTCAAAATCCTGTTCTTTCGGGAGTGCCGGTTCGATCCCGGCCCGAGGTACAAAAGCCCTAGATAACTCTAGGGCTTTTTTGTTTCTTTCCTAGGCTTTATCCTTGTTTACTTATCATCTAACATATTGATTACCCCTCCTTTGCCATCGGTAATAATCGTTTTGGTATTGGGCGAGGTAGATAACTTCATAAACGCTTGAATTTGATTCATTTTCAGTACGTTTGGCGTAAGACTTGAGTTGAGCATGTCGTTGGCGGCTTTGTTGGCTTTGGCCTCAATTTCAATACTTTTTGCACGGCCATCGGCTTCAATTTTGGCAGTTTCTGCGCGCCCCTCTGCCTGAATGATTGCATTTTTCTTGGCACCCTCCGCTTCAATGAGCTGCCTGTCCATTTCTTTTTTCTGACGATCCAGCACAAACTCCATGCGCAGCGCTTCTTGCTCTGCTTCGAGTTTCGCCTCAATAGAGCGTGTCAAACCTTGCGGCAAACTAATGCTTTTCAAGAGAACGGCTTCGATGACAAATCCTTTTTCGTCACAGACTTCGGCAAGTCTTTTTTTGATTTCTTGCTCAATTTCTAAACGCTTGGCACTGTGCATGTCTTTGGCATAATAGCGCGAGCACACATCAGAAGCAGCCGATCTGAAAACAGGCAAGATGAGGTTTTCTTCATAGTTGAGCCCAGTTTCTTTGATCAATTTCGGAACATCTTCCGCTTTGATGTGATATAAAATTGAACTCTCAGATAAAATGGTCAGCCCTTCTTTAGATGGCAGGTTTTCTTTGATCGACAAATTCATGGTCCGGACGTTGACTTTAATGACTTTCGTCACGAAAGGGTTGTAGGCCACTGGCCCAGCCACTCTGACTTTCTCATCGATTTTACCAAGTTTACTTTTCACGGCAACTTGGTGAGGTCTTACGACTGTGCAGCTCGCTACTCCGGCGGCTAATACAGCAAAAAATAGGGTTTTTTTCATCGGTTTTTTTGGGTGTTCACAGACAAAGATTGCGCCAAGAATGCTTATTTACATTGGGTTAAACATTAAATAATGTTATGTATTTGATAAATGAGAATCTTGCAACATCCTCAGCTTTATTTGCAAGAGAACTAAATAGTGTTTGAGGAACTTTGTCAGGGCATAACAATGGAGTTGTGTTTAAAAAAATACAATATGAAAAATTATATGAAAATGAGTTTTGCATCTCTTTTTATTGTCGGGTCTCTCCTAGTGAGTTGCTCTACGCCTGCAGAGAAAGTAGATATGGCTGAGGACGAGTCGCGTGAGGCTAAAAAAGAATTAAGAATTGCTAAAGAAGAATACGAGAAAGAGATGAAAGAATACAGAAAAACATCAGAAGAGAAAATTGCGGCTAACGAAGTTAAAATCGCAGAATTCAAAGCAAGAATAAGCACCCAAAAGGCTACTGCAAAGGCAGATTACGAGAAAAAAGTAAATGATTTGAACAGCAAAAATTCAGATATGAAAATGCGTTTGGATTCGTTTAAGTTTGATTCCAAGACCAAATGGGAGGCTTTCAAGTTTGAATTGAATAAAGACATGGATGAGCTAGGACAAGCAATCAATGACTTTATGGGCAAAGACGAAAAAAAGAAATAATATCAATTCACCTCTAAAAAAAGCGCTATGAAGTTAAGTAAAGCAATGATTCTAGGATTACTCATCTTTGAAGTGGGAACTTCTTTTGCACAGATTGACGCAGATTTCGGTCAGTTTAGTCTCGGTGTCAAGGCGGGCGCAAATTTGTCTAATGTATGGGATGCGCAGGGCGAAGATTTTGTGGCCGACAGCAAGTTAGGGGCTGTTGGGGGCGTATTTTTCGCAGTACCAATCGGCAAATATCTGGGCGTCCAGCCCGAAATACTTTTTTCGCAAAAAGGTTTCAAAGGTGAGGGCAATTTATTGGGCTTCCCGTATACCTTTACCCGCACAACCTCTTATTTAGACGTACCTATTTTGCTCCAATTGAAGCCGATTGAAGGTTTTTCTTTTGTGGTAGGGCCGCAGTTTTCTTATTTATTGAAAGAAAAAAATGTCTACACTTTTGGATCAAACAGTTCCGAACAAGAAGACGCATTTGCCAATGAAGATCTCAGGAATAACATCTTAGGCTTCATTGTTGGTGCCGAGTTAACGGTTTCATCTATTGTGATTTCTGCCCGCGCTGGCTGGGATTTTCAGACCAATAATAAAAACAGCGTATCAACAACCCCACGATACAAAAATCAACTACTCCAGTTAACGGTTGGTTACAACATCATACCTACAAGATAAGCAGTACCTCTCCTTGTTGAATAATGGAAAAGCGAACACAATTGTGTTCGCTTTTTTTTGTACGTAGATTTTCGGACCTAGGACAGATGATCGTCTAGCTGTATTTTCAAATTGCGTTTGAACCATTTAATTTTATCAAGGCATAAAAATAGTTCACAAAAACGTGAATTATAGATTGTTTTATTACTTTTGTAAACGATATAAATGGAAATAGAATTCCTTAAAACTTCTCTGTAAAATTTTAGAATTAAGTAACCATTATTCTTGACCCCATGGAAAATCAAAAAGACCTAACTCCTTTTAAAGCAACACATCCTGGCACACTGATTTTAGATGAAATTAAATTCCGAGGTGTAAGTCAAGTAGACTTAGCAGCAAGAATGGGTGTGCAAAAATCGTTGCTGAATGAGCTCATCAAAGGCAAAAGAGCGGTGAATGCCGAACTTGCACTATTGCTCGATGCAATTTTAGCGATACCGGCTGAATATTGGATGAAGTTGCAAGCACAATATGAATTAGATCAAGCGCGCATTCAACAAAAAACAATAGAGCGCTTGGCACATGCGGCCAATTGGAATAAACACACTTCTACCCCTCCACAATAAGATCTCCGTTCTTTCTCAAAAACTATTCTATGAGAAAGATATTACCAAGCGCGGCGTTTGCACTTTTCTTCAGCGCACTTTTCTTAAGCGGATCAAGCAACGCCCAAATTGCCAATCAGATGGTATTGAATCACAATAATGTGAGTTGCATACTCAGCGATGAGGGAGGTTTTTTTAACAACAGCACGGCAGGTGTTGGCGGCTATGAAGTTCCGAAAGGCGATAGCGTCTATAGTATTTTTGCGGGTAGTTTTATGATTGGCGCACAAGATCCGCTGGGGCAAATCTATTTTTCTGGTCGTAAATATTGTCTTGGCGGAAGCGAGAGTAGTTTTCATTCTGGGCCCATTGCAGATCCTTTTTATTATGGTTCGGCGGCCTATAATTTGGCGTATCAAAATGCACTTTGGAAAGTGAGCGCTGCAGACATTGAATGGCATCAACTCAATTTTCAAAATCCGGGGTATACCGTGCCAAATTCGCTCTTGAAATGGCCCGGAAATGGCGATGTAACTATGGGCGTAGCGCAGCAACTTGCACCTTATATTGACCTCAATCAGAATGGCATTTATGAGCCTGTTTTGGGCGACTACCCAGATATCCGCGGCGACGAAGCTGTTTATATCATCATGAACGATGCGTCTTATCAGCCCGATGGCAACGAGCTTCAAATAGAGCTGCACGTTATGTTCTATCAATTTAGCGCGGGAAATTACCTGAACAATACCACATTTATGCATTTGAAAGGGATCAACCGCAGTACAATAAACTATTTCAATTACAATCAGGCCATTTACCTTGACTACGACCTCGGTAATTATTCAGACGATCATATTGGATGTTCACCTGAAAGGAATATGCTGTTTGTTTATAACGGCGATGACAACGATCAAACAGATGCGGGTCAAATCGGTTATGGAGCCAACCCACCTTGTCAGGCGCTGGTGAGTTTGTCGCATCCTTTGAAAACAGGAGTCGTGTTCACGACCGGAGAAGATTACTTTAATAGCGGAGATTATGCGCTGTGGCTATTTATGAATAGTCAGTGGGCCGATACCACAACATGGTTGAATCCACTCACAAATTTGCCCACTGATTTTATCTTGCCCGATAATCCGAACAATCCAAATGGTTGGAGTGAAGAAGCAGTCGGCATGCCTGCCGGAGACCGCCGCGGCATGATGACCATTTACGAGC
The DNA here is from genome assembly GCA_041168605.1 of Bacteroidota bacterium. Lineage (GTDB taxonomy): Bacteria > Bacteroidota > Bacteroidia > Flavobacteriales_D > Crocinitomicaceae > UBA952. Next base: position 32,229 of record JBEEKN010000017.1, read on the forward strand.
CTTCTTTTAGACCCGGAACCACAATTTGTTCTGATTACGCTTTTATTTACAGTAGAGTAGGGTCGCGCTTGCAAAATGTACAAGACGTTTGGAACATTGCAGGGAGTTTACACGCGCTTTACGGAGTCTCAGACCAATTTCCTTGTCAGGGAAATGCGATGGTTGGATCAATCAATGACAACACACCTAAGTCATTCATGCGTATTTTTCCAAATCCAGCAAGTCATAGCCTCAACATAGAAAGCAATTTTCAAACGCCATTTAGCATTGAAATCTATAATACACTTGGCCAACGAGTACTTCAAGAACAGCTGCAAGGCCTGCCCAACAATTTATTGTCTCTACAGGGTCTTCAAAAAGGTTGTTATGTAATTAGCGCATCCAATGGCGAACACTTTTTTGCGGAGAAACTCATTATTGAATAAGTTGATGCTAAGCAAAAACAACACCTATTGTAGCACAAAAAAACCCGGATCACTGAGAAAGGATCGCTGAATGCAGACACTTTTTACCTCAACAAATTTACATGCCCACGGATCGTTTCACTTTCGCTTGAATTCACAAAACGATAAGACACCTGATAGGTGTATGTGCCAACAGGAGCAATCCCTTTTGCGGCAACTGCGCCATCCCAACCGATGTTTGGATCTTGACTCGTAAAAATGAGTTCGCCCCAGCGGTTGTAAATGGTGAGTTCAAAATAGGCGCTTGCTATATTTCTACCCACCACATGAAACGTATTATTGACGCCATCGCCGTCCGGACTAAATGAATTGGGAATGTAAATGGCAGCGTCTTCAATGATGTTTAAAATACTCGTGATTTCATTGGTGCAGCCTTGGTCGGTACTCACCACTAATTGGAATATCTGATTTCCACTGGCGTTGTTAGGGATATTGAATATTGGGTTTTGCAAAGAACTGGTTTGGGTGCTGCCATTTTCTGGTGTGTAGGTCCAGTTCCAGGTGGAGATTTGCCCGATAGATTGGTCGCTTAGTTGTATTTCGCTGACACCAAATTCGAGTAAGTCAGGCGTACTCGTGAAAGCTGCAATGGGTAGTGGCGAAATGGTCAGGTTTACGGTTATAGTGCTGTCGCAGCCACTCGCGTTGGGAATGGTGTAAGCAAACGAGGTGCTTTCGGTGTAGGTTTGCCCGTTAGGAGCGTAATAAGGCCCGCAGGACGTAACCGCTATTGAACTCGATGAGGTTTGGTTAATTGTTAAATTCAAATTGACCGTGCTATCGCAACCATTCGCATTCCCACCGACAAAAGTGTATTGCGGTGAAGTTGTGGAAGCGGTGTAGGTAATTCCGTCAATCCAAGTGAAACTGCCACAAGTGCTCTGGATGTCGGTTCCGATCAAATTTTGACTTACGGCTAAATCTAAGGTCACAACAGAATCGCAACCTGAGGCATTGGTAAGTGTTGCGCTCTGGGTTCCTGGTCCATTGAAGGTAAGGCCGTTCCACAAGTAGGGAAATTGATCGTTGCAAACCATCTGATTGATACTCACTGCATCCGGCACACAAGCGCCGCAGCAGTTGCCGGTCTGAGCACTTACGGTGTAGTTTGTGCCGCTATTCCAACAAGGATACTGCACATTCAAGCCCCTGAGTACGCCGCCAAATTGATTTTGAAAATACGCCAATACTTGGTCGACCGTATTGCAGCCACCTTGGTTAGCGTCTACATTGCAGCTAGCTAGACAAACAATGCCTGTATTATTTCCATTCGTAAGATTAAAAAAGTTTGGATTCGGTGGGCTAATGATCGTGACGGGTGGTATCACATTCACTGTAAGAATAGAGGTGTTGATGCCCGTAAAACCTGAAGTATTGATGGCGAAGCCGCAATTGTTGTTGTTTTGTGCGGAGTTGAAACCAGCATACAAAACTTCAGTGACACTATTTACAAACGGGCCACTGAACGTTACATTGACCGGCTCATAGGTACAAATGCCAATTTTAAGATTCGGGATGTTCTGATCCACCACAATATTGAGGTTGCCACCATCGTAATTGGCAAAGAGTATCCAATTTCCGGTTGGGTCACAATTGGGTGTAAAACTGCCTTGCGCTTTGATGTTAAAAATGGAAGTAAAAAACAGGAAGGAAAAAAGTACTTTGGAGAGGCAAATTTTCGGGTTCATTGCTGCGCTGTAAGCTAATGCTTGTTATTAATTTCTTTAATTTCTTTTCCAAACAAATAAGGTCTAGATTTGTTTCGATTAAAACTCCTCCCATGAAATCATTCCTTTTCGGACTTCTCTTTATTTCTTGTTCAATTTTAAGCTTTGCCCAAACCAACGTTTCTGGCGGCATCTACCAAAACACAACTTGGTCTTTGAGTGGTAGCCCTTATGTAGTCAATAGTTCAATTGTTGTTTTCCCAGGCAAAACCTTAACCATTGAGCCTGGCGTAGAAATCCAAATCAACAACCTAACTGCTAGTAATATTTATATTGAAACCCGCGGCACACTCAATTGTGTAGGTACCGATGCGCAACCCATCAAAATCCATGCGTTATACGATACCATGAGTACGGTGGCTTGGCAAGGTTTTGTGTGTACGAGCACGCAGGGTGGTGTTTTAAATGCCGATCGAGTCGAGATTTCTAATGCGTATTTCCCTTTTTCTTACGAAACCATTCCCTCAACACTTTCCTACACCAATAGCAAATTTATCCGCTGCTTTCAGGCGGTTACGGTAGGCACCAACCTCAATTTATCAGGCTGTGAATTCATTGATAATGAAGTAGGGGTTTATGGTTGGGCCAATTTCAACATCAACAATTGCCTTTTCAAAGACAACACAACCTCGCTCTTTCTTTACGCGAGTGCTTTTGCAATGAGCAATTGTAGTTTTATTGACAACCAAATTGGGGCCTCCTTTGCGTCGAATGCGGTAGACTCAATTGTCATTTCAACTTGCGAATTCCTAAATAATGGTTTGGCGCTTAATTATCCTAACAACGGAAGAGTTGAGAATAGTGTGTTCTCTGACAACGGCACCGCCATTCAAGCGGCTTATTACTGTGAAATCCTCAACAACGAATTTTTCTACAACGACCTCGCCATTGAAGCAGCTGTCGATGCAGCAATTCACGACAACCAAATCAACAACAATATGGGCGGCCTGCTCATCTCTAATGTATCGAGCGTACAAGACAGCCCTCAAATCTACAACAACGAAATCTGTGGCAACATCAATTTTGCGGTAAACAACAATACCAACATGAATTATTCTTTGCTCAGCAATTGCTTTTGCGACCTCGACTCAGCAGGTATAGAGTCCGTGATCATCGATGGTTATGACGATATCATTAAAGGACTCATCAATTACCAAATCTACGATTCGAGTTGTACGGTATTGTTAGGAACGGTACTCAAATACGGAGCTGGTGCTGGTCTTGACGAACTCGGCCTCGATATCCTATTCGAGAACCCAGTTCAAAATGAGTTGCGACTTTTAAGTGAAGCCACATATGAAGTCATCCAAGTAGCGGATTTAAGTGGAAAATCTTATGAATTCAAAAGCTTAGGTGCTAATACCTTTGATGTATCCATACTTCCTGCAGGCTTCTTTATGTTGCAGACCGTTGACGGTAAGTTGGCGAGAAAAGGCTTTGTGAAGCGCTAACAACTTATTCCACCATCATCATTTCTACCCACGTTTCTCCGAGATTCAGGGTCAATTGGGTACCTTTTTTAGGTTGGAGTGTAAACTCTTTGTCGCTAGCAAAGATGAGTAGCCCGAGCTGATATCCACGCGGAATAATTTGGTCATCGGGTTGGAAATTAAAAGTGAGGTCGTAGAATGTACCCGGCTGCAGCGCTGTTCCTTTTTCGATTGAACTGTGATTTTGAGGGTCGGCCCAAGCGCGGTTGACAAGGATATCTTCCATTTTGATTTTCTTCGGGTTGTAGTTATTCGGCACTGCAATAAGATACACCGAAAGGTTGGCAGCTGCTTTGCTACTTGCCACCTGCACATGAATGCGTCCTGTGCCAGAAAGGTGCAAGGGCTGAGTCAAGGTATTGCCCCAAAACAAGAGCCTGTTGTCTGCATTTTTTGGGGAAATGAGTTGCAGGGCTGTAAGGCTGGCATCGTCGGTAAAACTCAAAGATTTTGCCTCGCTTTGCACTTTAGAAAGCGTTCCTGTATTGGCTGCCGTTGTCTGCGGATACATGCGCACGGCTTTGGCTTTCGGATCCGGAAACGCGCTCTGCGGATGAGCTTCTTCTTCACCTTTGGGAACAATCCAGGCATCGGCTAGTCTTTCAACACCGTTATTGACGCCATGTAAATATTTAGTAAACCATTTGTTCATCATCCAAAGTGGCGGCGGATACCCATGCCCCAATTGGTTGTAGTATATTTTTGCGGGCAGCCCCATCTTTTTGGCTTGTTCGTAAAAACGAAAGCTGTGTTCGGCCATTACGTTCCAGTCCTCAAAACCGTGACACATAAACAATGCGGCTTTCATGCTGTCCATTTGAGTGAGGTAGTCTCTTGACGCCCAAAAATCGTTGTAGTCGCCGGTGATCCGGTCTTGGCCGGGCACTAAAATTTTGTCCCGAACTAAAGCATCGTTGTTTGCGCGGTTTTCAGGATCGCCGCTGTGTACAAAATCGTACAAGATATCGGTGTCTTCGCCCAAATAACCACCCGGTGAGCGCACCAAGCCGTTGGAACGGTAATACAAATACCAAGAACTCACGGGCGCATTCGGAATGATCGCCTCAAGGCCTTTGACGCCAGTGCAGGCAGCAGCCAAGCATAACGTACCGTTATAAGAAGTCCCCATCATGCCCACCTTTCCTGTAGACCAAAAAGCAGAAACGGTATCCATACCCGTGCGCGTGGTATAGCCAACTGCTCTGCCGCAGAGCCAGTCAATGACAGCCGCAGGAGCGAGTTTTTCGTTCTCACCACCGATAGTCGGCGCGCCGTCAGAAAATCCCGTGCCAGGTGAAGAAGAATAAACAGTGATATAACCTCTTTTGACCCAAGTGAGGTCCTGAAAATATGCATCCAAAGGCCGATTTTCTTTTCTTTTCGCAACAGCGTGTTCATGCGCTGGGGGCGTTTGCCCAATTTCGTGCTTGACATCCCAAAAATAGCTTTTTGAATCGCCGCCTGTACCAGCAAAATACGGACTTGTCATGTAAATCACGGGCAATTTGAGCCCTTGTGTATTGGTTTGTACCGGGCGCGTCAAGAATACGTGCATGCGGTCTTGTTTGCCATTGGCATCGCTGTCAAAGTTGGTCTGCACCCATAATTCTTCCTTGATCCATTCAGAGGGCGTACTGAATTCGGGCACAATTTGCGCCTGACCTTCTTTAAAGATAGGCTTGACTTGTTGGGCGTGGAGCTTGGTGAGTAGGGTAAGCCCAAGTGTGAGGTAGAGAAGTTTTTTCATCGTTTATTTAAAAAAGATAATTTCAATCATTCGTGAAAGCACGTTAAATTTAGCCTTTTGAATTCACATGAGTGCATTAACCATTTTAGGGTATTGTTGTTTGATTCTGTTTTTTACAGCAATTCCAGTCTCCATAATCGTCATGGTATTAAAAGATAAACCTGACGCAGCGCCTGTTGATGACGAGGCTCATCGAGAATTGGAAAATAACCGCGTCTATGTTTGGGAATATTTCATTCTGTTACTTCCTGTCGTTCTGATAGCCATCGGACTGCTGAGCAATGACCATGCTGAAAAACAAGATAGTTTAGTTTTCCTTGGCATTGGCTTGTCTGGTTTACTTTTTTCATCGTATAACAATCGCTTCGATATTACAGGCGTAAACCGTATTGTAATTGCGGTTTGTATCATGTGTGCGCTCACTTCGGTTTATCTTTCAAGCACAAATTTTAATGATCAGCTCGCCTCTGGTACTAGTTGTGTGACACTACTTTGGTTTCCGTTGGCAATCTATATTTATCTGAGGATAGTTCGCGAAATCATCTACGAGGTAACAGGTTCTTTTCCATTGACCCTTGATAGGCAGTCACCTGTTGGGAGTTTTTCGGTGCGTTACAATCGAAAAGTGAATTATTGGGATCTGTTATGGACACTATGGAATTTTGCTCTTGGCGTTTGCTTGTTAATGTTGCCGTTTTTGAATGCCTAATTTTTCATGAATATAGCCAGACATCAATTGAAGTTATACCGCAAGCCCAAAAGCAAGTTCGTTCGGTAAGCATAAAAGGTGTTGTCAGCAAAGAAATTGCTACTCGTGAGTGAGCTAAAGCCATGGCAAAAGCTTCCTTCGGCAAAAACACCGAACTGTTCATTGAGCATATAGCCGCCGCCCACTTCAAGAAAAGCTGCTAATTCGATGGGAGCTATTTGATCAGAAAGATCATATTTGTCATAGCTGATCACTTCTAAATTTTCATTGAAAACTGGCGAGTTTACCGCGGCGTTGGTCAGAAAAGATGCTGTGAGCCCTGAATTGCCGTAATAGAATAATTTGTTGCCATTTTGAAAACCGATGCGCACAGGAACAGAGAGGTAATTGAATGTATAGGAGGAGGGTTTAGAAGCAGCCCCAATTTCGTTCCCATTTATATCAACAAAAACAATGGGGGCATTAAATCCTGTTTGCGTATGCATGAGCCCGGTACCTATTTGCACTCGATTTTTAAATTGAAAGTGGTAATTCAAGCCATAAGTACCTCTTAAAAGTGGATCTGTATTACTTAAAAAATCACCCGTTTGGTCGCACCAACTGAGCCCGCCTTTGAGGTCTAGGCTGTGTTTTTGACTCCAAGTGTTGTGTGCTACAAATACAAGTAAAACCGCCAGGAAGGCTTGAAATGAAAAGTGGATTTTGGTCATTTGGAAGGTTTGTTTTATATATAACTTGTTATTACCATCCTAGGTGGTAATATTCAAAGAAAAGGGAATTTTCAGGAACGTCGTAGAAGGTTCTGATTTCGTAACCATGATTCAAAATGTCGCTAGGCGATTCCATGCGGCCTTGCTTGCTTTGTTCAGCACTTCTACACAAAGTATATATCCGCTTTCCTTGGTAGAAGACAATTGCGTTTCCCCGCTGTACAAAGTGATCGATTTGTTGTCTTAAAAAACGTGAATTCCCGGTATTTTGAGTGCTGTCTTCACGCCCTTGATAGATATTTAGTGACTGTAAATCAAAGCCATATTTTGCTTGTTCTAGCTGAGTAGCAGCGATGTCGTAGCGAGTTGCGCTGGCTTTGTAATAGTTGACTAAATTCGAGTCTTGATTCCCGTAATAGGCAATAGCTTTGATCATGCTTTCTTGCTCTTTTCTCAGCATCACAGCAATGGTGTCCAAGGAGATCAAAACAGTGTAATCACCAACAGTCCAGTTCCCCATTCGTGTTTCGGGCATGCTCTTGGACAGCTTGATTTCCCAGTCAGCTTGAGAAAAAGCTGTAAAGTTGAAAACAAGTAGCAAAAAGAACAGCAGCAGCTTCATCGAATGAAGTTACGAAAACAAATTAATTACTTATCATCCAACCCAATCCCAAAACCTAACAGTGCAGCCACTATTGCAAGATGAACAATTAAAACTGCTTTTTGCCAAATTGGGCGCTCATTCCATTTTTGTTCGGGGTTGAAGGGGTCAAATGCCATACCGATTCCAAGCGAAGAGGCCGCTTGTAAATAATCACGGTTCGCAACTGCTTGGTAAATCCCTAAAACGACAAACCCAATGTATAAATATTTGTTAAATGCTGTTTTCATGCTTTATTGATTTGGCTCATTAAATTACAGTTTTTAATTTCTCGAATACACCGCATCAGCAAAAATATACTGATGGTAACCTTGCCCGAGGTGGTCTCCAACGATATTGAAGTAACACGCATTGCCTCCGCCAAAAGGGGAGATGATGAGGGGTTCTTGCAACATGACTTTCTTGATTTCCCAGCCACTTGGCAAAACTACATTGGTATCCGGAACGCCATTTTCTGTGGCATGCATCGCATAAAAGTTCCCATTGTTATCTGTCAATTGAAAAATATGATCGGTAAACCTTACTGCTTGGCATTTCTGGATGGTCTTTATCACTAAGTGTCCTTTTGCAGGTTTGAGCATGTCTGTCTTGCCACCAATAAAATCGACACAAATGGGCTGTGCCATCTCTACCCAAGTGTACTGCTTATAACTGCGCTCCCTGATGCAATCTGCCTCTTTGCAATTGACATCCGTATTCGGCGAGCGGTAAAAAGCTGTTTGTTCAAAATGTAAATGCCGGTCAATATTTTTTTGATAGGGAAAGGAGGCTTTGAATTGATTCCATTGGTCTAATGGAATTGGATTGCTGCCACCACTGATCACCACCATCAGTTCTTTTTGATTGATCAACTCCTTGGCAAATCCAATATTTCTCCAAATCAGAGCATCCGGCAACAGAGATTGTTCGGTAGAAAACTGCAGGCCTACTTCCTGAGCCGTCTTTATTCCGACGCAGGAGCTTGTAAGGAGTACCGCAACAAATATCAAGAAGAAATGGAGTAGTTTCATTGAAAGTAGAATAACAATCCAAATTTACTACAACAAATCGTTTTATTAATTTTACTCAAATCCAAATATGAACTACCACAACAAAATATTCAGACCCATCTCGAATACTGCCAACGGAGAAACCTCAGAGCAGACGGTTTTTCATTACAAGCAAACGGGGCAAATTCTGACGGCTGAATATGCAGGTGGGCAAATTCAAAAGGGTCATTTAATTGGTTTTGTAGATGAACTCGGGAATATCGACATGCGTTACCATCAAGTCAATGACAAAGGCGAAATAATGACCGGGACTTGCCAATCTACTCCTGAAATTTTACCCAACGGAAAAATCCGGCTTCACGAGCGTTGGGAATGGACTTCGGGCGATAAATCTCGTGGCACTTCGGTGATTGAGGAAGAATAAAAACTACCAACGCATAGCGTAATTCATTTCCGAGTGAAATAGAGGTGATTATTTCGTTCATCAATATGTGATTTATTGATCAATAAGAGGTTGTATTGACCTGAAAAATAGAATTAAATGAGTGATAAGGGGTTTATCGGTCAAAAAATAATAATTTATCGTTCAAAATGGCTTATATTTGAGCGATAAAACAGATTCTGTTGACCGATAAATTCTATAAAAAGATGAAAAAAGAGGAAATGATGATTCTGACTTATTTGAAAGATCATCCCCTTACTTCAGCACCCGAAATTCACAATGGGTTACAGCTTTTGAACCCAAATTTCTCTATGTCACTCAGTACACTTAAAAGACGTCTTGGCGGAGAATTTTCGAACATGAATCTTGTGACTAGCACTGGCAAGGGTAAAGGATTAAAATACGCATTAACTCCTGAATACCAGTTGATTTATCCAATTGATGTAGATGAATATTTCAGCTTTGAGCATCGGAAAATCAAAGATCGTTTCAACTTCCAATTAATTGATTCTTTAGAAGGCGCTAGTTTGTTAACAGTCGATGAATTGGAAGAATTACAAAGTTTACAAAGGCAATATGAGCTTAATATAAGTAAACTATCCCTATCCGCATATCAAATGGAAATTGAGCGCTTATCCATTGATTTAACATGGAAATCTTCACAAATTGAAGGCAATACATATAGTTTGCTCGACACTGAAATACTTTTGAAGGAACAGCAAACGGCAAAGGGAAAAACAGTAGAAGAAGCAACAATGCTTTTGAATCATAAAATAGCCATCGATTTTTTATTACAAAATCCTGATTTTTTTGAAGCGCTAAAAATTCGAGATATTGAGGATATCCATAGCATGCTCGTAGACAAACTAGATGTACAACGAAATTTGCGCAAGGAGTTAGTCCGTGTTGGTGGAACTGATTATTTACCATTAGATAACGAACACCAAATCAGAGAGTCATTACACAGCGCTTGCAGTTTGATAAATAGCAAGAAAAATGTATTTGAAAAGGCATTGCTTACATTAGTCTTGCTGAGCTATATCCAAGCCTTTATGGATGGAAATAAAAGAGTTGCTAGAATTGTTGCAAATGGCATTTTAATCACTCATAAACATTGCCCAATTTCATTCAGAACCGTTGACGCGATTGACTATAAAAAGGCAATGTTGATATTCTATGAACAAAATAATCTAAATGCATTTAAGCAGATTTTTATTGAACAATTCAAATTTGCAGTCGGTGAATATTTTAGATTCCGCGTGGAGTAGCGACAGGTCTATCCTTCACTTCGTTGCGGATGGACCTCGGGGAGGGGCTTTACTAAGAAAAGCACAGACCGCTGCGCTTTCTTCCTTTTTTATTGTCTTAACCTTGGATCATAACCAAAAGTTGGGGAGGTATTTACAGAAAAAGCTGATTTTTGCATAAAAAGCACCTTGGATAATTACCTAGACTTACTAAAGTTGTTCTTGCCAGATATTTTGGTGGAACATTTTGATT
>JBEEKN010000018.1:0-37341 GCA_041168605.1 Bacteroidota bacterium
GTAATCGAAATCGTTAGAAACCCTTCAAAAAACACCCAAATAAATTGAGTTCAGGTCAACGTCAGATCAGCATTGAAGGCCTTAATCCGGCCGAAATCTACGGAATCAACAATGCAAACCTCAAACACATCAAGAGTTTCTTTCCAAAGCTCCAAGTCATCGCACGCGGTAACGAGCTCAGTTTGGCCGGCGACGACGAAGTAATGGACGAGTTCGAGCGCAAATTCGCGCTTATTGTCCAGCACTATCAAACCTTCAACACCCTCACCGAAAACAACATAGACAACCTCATGTTGCAAGACGGCGCCAAAATGCTCTCCCAAGACGACGGTTCCGAAACGCTTGTGCATGGCAACGGCGGTGTCAAGATCAAAGCGCGTACGGTCAATCAAAAAAAATTGGTGCAAGCTGTGCTGGAGTCCGATATGGTCTTTGCCGTTGGGCCAGCTGGTACGGGCAAAACCTACACTGCTGTCGCGATGGCGGTCAGGGCACTCAAAGCCAAAGAGGTCAAGCGCATTATCCTGACGCGCCCGGCAGTTGAAGCTGGAGAAAACCTCGGTTTCTTGCCCGGCGACCTCAAAGAAAAATTAGATCCTTACCTCATGCCGCTTTACGATGCCCTCCGCGACATGATTCCCGCCGAAAAACTCGCCGACATGATCGAATTCGGCGTCATCGAAATTGCACCGCTCGCTTTTATGCGCGGCCGCACCCTCGACAAAGCATTTGTAATCCTCGACGAAGCCCAAAATACTACCCAAATGCAAATGAAAATGTTCCTGACCCGCATGGGCATGACCGCCAAATTTGTCATTACCGGCGATATGTCTCAGGTCGATTTACCTTCTCGTCAGCGCTCGGGCTTGTCTTATGCACTCGACGTGCTCCACGACATCAACGACATCAAAATTGTACGCTTGGGGCAATCCGACGTCATTCGCCACCGCTTGGTCAAGCAAATCATCGAGGCTTTTGACGTAGCTGAGCACCAAGAAAAGCTAGCGAAGCAGGCCAAAATCGACGCCCAAGAAAAAAACAAACAACAGAACTCCTAAATACAATTCCTTTTATGCAAGCCCTAACCAGTAATTCATTTCATTTTCAAGGTCAAACCAAAGTATACAACGGCAAGGTCAGAGATGTCTACACGCTAGAGAACGATTTACTTGTCATGGTTGCCTCCGATCGAATTTCTGCATTTGACCACATTCTCCCAAAAGGAATTCCATACAAAGGGCAGGTGCTCAATCAAGTAGCCACCATGTTTTTGGAAGCCACCAAAGACATCGTACCAAACTGGTTGGTCGCTACACCAGACCCAGCAGTTGCAATTGGCGTTGCTTGTGAACCCATCCGCATCGAAATGGTGATCCGCGGTTATTTGGCTGGCCACGCAGCCCGAGAATACAAAGCGGGTAAACGCATGCTTTGCGGTGTTGCCCTGCCAGAAGGCCTCATCGAAAACGACCGCCTACCTGCGCCCATCATTACGCCAGCCACCAAAGCAGAAGAAGGGCACGACGAAGACATCTCAAGAGAAGACATTTTAGCGAGAGGTTTGGTCGATCCTGAAATCTATGCCCAAATGGAACAATACACCCACGCGTTGTTTCAAAGAGGCACCGAAATGGCAGCCGCGCGCGGTCTTATTTTGGTCGATACCAAATACGAATTCGGCCTACACAACGGCGTCGTTACGCTCATCGACGAAATCCATACCCCAGATTCTTCGCGCTACTTTTACGCCGAGGGCTACGCAGAACGCCAAGCCAACGGCGAAGCACAAAAGCAACTTTCTAAGGAGTTTGTACGTCAGTGGCTCATCGAAAACGGCTTTCAAGGTCTAGAAGGCCAAGACATGCCATTCATGCCCGACGACTTCGTTCAAGTCATTTCTGAGCGCTACATCGAACTTTACGAGCGCATTACCGGCCTTACTTTTCAAAAGGCAGATACACAAAATATTGTTGCCCGCATTGAAAACAATGTCAATGCTTACCTACAAAGAAGTTAATTCATGTCTGTACACGCCTCCTCACCCAAAAAAATCACCACCCATACGCTTCAAGAAATGAAGCAAAATGGCCAAAAAATCTCCATGCTTACCGCCTACGACTACTCCATGGCGCGCATCGTAGACGAAGCCGCTATCGACGTCATTCTCGTCGGTGACTCCGCTTCAAATGTAATGGCTGGTCATGAAACCACACTGCCCATTACCTTAGACCAAATGATTTACCATGCCTCAAGTGTGGTAAGAGCCGTACAGCGTTCTTTGGTGGTGGTCGATATGCCTTTTGGGTCTTATCAGGGCAACTCCAAAGAGGCGCTTTCTAGTGCCATCAAAATCATGAAAGAGTCGGGTGGCCACGCCGTCAAAATGGAAGGTGGCCAAGAGATCTTAGATTCTATTCGCCGCATCCTCACCGCGGGCATTCCTGTCATGGGGCACCTCGGCTTGACGCCGCAATCTATTTATAAGTTCGGTACTTATGTGGTGCGCGCCAAAGAAGAGGAAGAGGCTGCAAGGCTCATCGCCGACGCCAAAGCCTTGGAAGAGGTGGGTTGTTTTGCCATCGTACTCGAAAAAATTCCGGCCGCCTTGGCCACGCAAGTCGCACAAATGGTCCAAATTCCTGTCATTGGTATTGGTGCAGGCGGTGGCGTAGATGGTCAGGTCTTGGTCATTCACGACATGCTCGGCATCAACAATGAGTTCAATCCGCGTTTCTTGCGCAAATACAATAACTTGCATGCCCACATGCTGCAAGCTTTCCAAGATTACAAAGCCGATGTACAGTCCGGAGATTTTCCGAATGCATCCGAACAATATTAACTGATGCGCTCGTTATGGCTGTTGTTGCTTCTTGTGGTATGGGCTTGTGGGTCCGAACCGCAACAACAACGTCCAAAACAAGCGCAGAATCTCTGCAAATACAGCAAGCTCCTGAATATCGTCCCAACCGAAAAAGGATATATTATTGAAATTCAAAATCCAGAGCAGCCTAAAGAACAGTTCAAATTTCAGCTCAAGCAGTCGTTCCAGCGCATAGCCGTATTGAGTGCAACCCACGTCGGGATGCTCTCAGCAATTGGTCAAGCACACCGCTTGTGCGCCATACCAGACAAACGCTTTCTACACGATCCGCAAATCATCAAAGCCGTAAAGAAAGGTCAGGTGGTCGATCTCAAAAGCGAGCAGCAACTCTCCATTGAAAAACTGCTCGCGCAGCATACCCAAGCGCTGGTCTACAGCGGATTCGGCCCCGAACAAACCCAAATCAAAAGACTCAGGTCTATAGGCCTAACTTGCATACCCAATTACGAGTGGAGAGAAACGCATCCGCTGGCCAGAGCCGAGTGGGTCTTGCTTTTTGGTGCCTTGACCGGTCAGTTTGAAAAAGCGCAGCACTATTTCAAGCAGGTGTGTCAAAATTATCAGCGCATTAGAACGCAGCCAACATTGTGTAATACCAATCCTTTTGTCATCAGTGGGTATGTCTACGGAGACCAATGGGTGGCCCCAGCAGCTAATAGCTTTGAAGCCAAATTATATGCCGATGTAGATTTTACCTATTATTTCAATGAAAGCGCCGGCACAGGCAGTTGCTTTAGCAGCATTCCGAGTGTCCTGACAAACAGTGCTGCTGTGGTTTTGTGGCTCAATCCTGGGCAGCCAACCAGAGCCGCACTCTTGCAACAATACCCGAAATACAAATATTTTCCTTTCTTCACAAAGCGCATCTTTTGCTATACCCACAATACCAACTTTTATTGGGAGTGTGCAGCAGCACATCCAGACTGGGTCCTTTCTGATTTGTCGCAAATCCGCAATGGGAATGTCAAAAAACTGCATTTTTACAAAGAATTGCGCCCATGAATCGAAAAGGACTCTTGCTATGCTTGCTAGCCTTGGTATTATTACTGAGTTGCTTTTTACATATACAATTAACCGAAGTAAGCAGCGCAAGTACTGCACAGGCCAATGTTTTGTGGTCCGAATTCCGCTTTCCGCGCCTCATCAGTGCACTAGTTGCTGGTGCGGGGCTCTCATTAAGTGGTTTGTTGATGCAAAATTTATTTCGCAACCCAATGGCTGGGCCTTATGTGCTCGGCATCAATTCTGGTGCAAGCTTAACAACCGCCTTACTCATGTTAGGTGGCTTTCCATTCATGCTTCATCATCTCGGTTTGGTGGGCAGTTCTTTGTTGGGTGCTTTTTTGGCAGCTGCTTTTATGTTTTTTGTATCGTGGCGCGTGCAACAAACCACCGGCTTATTATTAGTGGGTCTCATGTTCGCAAGTTTTACGGGCTCCATCGAATCCGTGCTGCAAAGTTGGGCTTCGCCAGAGCAAGTCAAGCAGTTTTTCTTGTGGAATATGGGTTCACTGCAGCAATTAAGTGCCGCGCAAGTACCATGGTTACTGACCTTATTTACCGCTGCAGTAATATGGAGTATGTTGTTGATCAGGTCCCTGAACGCTTTTGTACTCGGCCAAGAACAAGCATTTCAGCTCGGTGTGCGCACACAGCGCGTCAGGTTTTCAATGTTGGCCATTACCGCTCTTTTGGCCGGAAGCATCACTGCCTATTGTGGTCCAATCGCTTTTGTAGGTTTGGCCATTCCTAATCTCGGCCGACAACTGCTGCGTACCCAAGACCACTTGCTCCTGATTTTGTTTTGCCTCTTATTTGGAGCGCTCTTTCTTTTGGCTTGTGATATCTTGTCTATTTATTTAGAACCTTACTTCAGTTTACCTATCAACGTACTGACCTCCTTGATCGGTGCGCCATATATTGCTTATCTTGTTTTACGCCGCTCATGATCAGCTTTCAACATACCGTTATTGGTTATCAGCGCCCCTTGATTTCGATAGAAAACCTCACGCTTGAGGCTGGAAAAGTATATGCGCTGTTGGGTTTAAACGGATCGGGAAAGTCAGCCTTACTCCAAACATTAGCTGCTCAAACGCCGCCTCTTGATGGCGCACTCACGCTGAATCATTACCCTATAGCCCAACTGGCTAATGACGGTAACTTGCGTGCGCAGCAAATTGCTTTTGTATCGAGTCGTTTTGACGGCATTGAACACCTCACAGTTTTTGAATATGTAACACTAGGTAGAATTCCTTACCTATCCGTTTTTGGAAAAGCTACTACCGAAGACCAGCAAAGGGTGAGTGAAACATTAAAGGAGTTAGGTTTGACGCATTTGACGCAAAAACGAACCAAAGAACTGAGTGACGGCGAAAAACAGCTCGTTAGCTTGGCGCGTGCTTTTGTGCAAGATACACCTGTGCTCTTGCTCGATGAGCCGTCTAGCTTTTTGGATTTCTTGAACCGAGAAAACTTGTTGTTGGCACTCTTGAAATGGGTGAGTCAAGGCCAAAGATGCGTCTTGCTCTCTAGCCATGATATTGACTTATGCCTCGAACACAACTTGCCTCTATTGGCACTCGCGGGTAGCCAAATTCAAGAATTGCTTGGGCTGGATAAAAAAGAAGTAGTCAGTGTTTTGCTGAAGGGTGCAGCGCACTAAACCGTCATGATGTCTTTTTCCTTGAGTTCTACCAACTCGTCAACTTTTTTGATGAAGCTGTTGGTGATTTTTTGAACCTCTTCTTCACCGACTTTCACGAG
The DNA here is from genome assembly GCA_041168605.1 of Bacteroidota bacterium. GTDB lineage: Bacteria > Bacteroidota > Bacteroidia > Flavobacteriales_D > Crocinitomicaceae > UBA952. The sequence goes on from JBEEKN010000018.1 coordinate 5,645, forward strand.
GTCTTCTGATAAACCTTCGGTTTTGAGGTCTTTGATCATGTCGAGCGCATCTTTGCGGTTGTTGCGCACGCCAATTTTGGCATTTTCAGCTTCTGTTTTGGCGCGTTTGACCAAGTCGCGGCGGCGCTCTTCAGTGAGTGGCGGAACAGTAATGATGAGTTGTTCGCCGTTGTTTTGTGGGTTGAGGCCAAGATTGGCATTGATGATGCCTTTAGCGATGTCGTTGAGTAAAGGTTTTTCCCAGGGTTGCACAATAATGGTGCGTGCGTCGGTGGTGTTGACGTTTGCAACCTGATGCAAAGGGGTCATGGAGCCGTAATACTCAATCATTACACTATTGAGCATCGCTGGACTGGCTTTTCCAGCGCGGATTTTAATGAGTTCGTTTTCGAGGTGAACCAAGGATTTTTGATTGGCTTCCTTGAATTCGTCGTAGATCATTGTAAGTTCTTCTGTCATGATGCGCTAACTAAAGTTCCGACAGGCGCTCCTTCCATTAACTTGCGTAAATTGCCGGGAGTATCCATGTCAAATACGATGATGGGTAAATTGTTTTCTTTGCAAAGGGTAAAGGCAGTCATGTCCATGACATTGAGCCCCCTGGCATATACTTCGTCAAATGAGATATTGTCAAATTTGGTGGCGCTGCTGTCTTTGAGTGGGTCTGCGGTGTAAATGCCATCTACGCGTGTGCCTTTGAGGATCACTTCTGCGTTGATTTCAATGGCGCGCAAAGAAGCTGCGGAGTCTGTAGTAAAGAAAGGGTTACCGGTTCCGGCACCAAAAATGACGACTCTGCCTTTTTCCAAATGACGCATGGCGCGTCGGCGCACAAATGGTTCTGCAATTTCTTTCATTTCAATGGCAGATTGCAAGCGGGTAGTGACGCCAACAGTTTCAAGGGCAGATTGCAAAGCCATCGAATTGATCATGGTGGCCAGCATGCCCATGTAATCGCCGTGGGTGCGGTCCATGCCGCCTTGTTCGGCCTGAACGCCTCTGAATATATTACCGCCGCCAATGACAATTGCAATTTCTACACCTGCTTCATTCAGTTCTTTGATTTGATGTGCATACGCACTAATGCGCGCGTTGTCAATGCCGAATTGTTTGTCTCCCATAAGAGACTCACCTGAAAGTTTGAGAAGAATGCGTTTGTATTTCATATGCAGGACAAATATACTATGAATCGTGTTTATATCAGTTTGGGGTAAAAAAAAAGCTACCGATTTCGATAGCTTTTTTAAAATATGAGTTGTTTCTTAGCTCAATGAGAAGCGTTTGAATTCTGAAACAGTAAGGCCTTTTGCAGTGCTGTTTAGGAATTGTTCTACTGTGAGTTTGTTGTCGCGAACAAATGCTTGGCTAAGTAGCGTGTTTTCTTGGAAGAATTTGTTCAAACGACCCAAGGCGATTTTCTCAGCCATGTCAGCTGGTTTACCTTCTTGGATAGCCAATTCTTTACCAACTTCGATTTCGCGTTCGATTGTACGCTCATCTACACCGGTTTTGTCGATAGCGATTGGCGCCATAGCTGCGATTTGCATGGCTACTTGACGACCTGCTTCTGCAACTTCTTCACCTGCAACTGTCAAGCCAACAAGTGTAGCGAGTTGGTTACCAGGGTGGTTGTATGCAACAACATTTTCACCGCGAACCACTGCGAATGCTGATAAATCAAGTTTTTCACCGATGACACCAACTTGTTCTGTGATTTTTTCTTCAACAGAGAGTCTTTCGTCATAGGCCAAAGCTTTCAAGTCTTCAGCGGTTTCTGGTAATTTGTCTAGGGCGAGGTCTACTAAAGACTGTACAAATGCTACATAACCATCGTTTTTGGCTACGAAGTCAGTTTCGCAGTTGAGGGTAAGAATGACACCAGCTTTACCATCGGTAGTAGCTTGAGCCATAATAAGACCTTCTTTAGCGTCGTTTCCACCGCGTTTTTGAGCGATTTTTTGACCTTTCTTACGAAGAATGTCGATGGCTGTTTCGAAATCGCCGTTGGCTTCAACCAAAGCGTTTTTACAATCCATCATACCAGCACCTGTCTGTTGGCGCAATTTGTTTACATCTGCAGCTGTGATAGCCATTTTATGAGAGTTTATTGGTGAATTATTCTGCGCTTTCTGACGCTTCTGCTGCAACTTCTGCTTGTGCTTCAGCTGGCGCTTCGTCTTTGTCAGTAGCTTTCAAGTTTTTGCGGTCTTCTAAACCTTCTTTGATGGCACCGCAAATAGCGTCGAGGATCAAGGTAATAGATTTAGTTGCATCGTCGTTGGCAGGGATAGGGAAATCAACCAATTTAGGATTGGAGTTGGTATCTACCATTGCAAACGTAGGGATATTCAAACGACGTGCTTCTGCAAGCGCGATGTGTTCTTTAAGGATATCTACGATGAAAATAGCTGCTGGCTGGCGCGTCATGTCTGCGATAGAACCAAAGTTTTTCTCGAGTTTCTCGCGCTGACGGCTTTTGAATAATTTTTCGCGTTTGTTGAGGGTATCCCAAGTACCGTCTGATTTCATTTTGTCGATGAGCGACATTTTGCGAATCGACTTGCGTGTAGTTTGGAAGTTTGTTAACATACCACCTGACCAACGCTCCGTTACAAACGGCATGTTGACAGCTGCTACGCGCTCAGCCACGATTTCTTTGGCTTGCTTCTTAGTGGCTACGAAAAGTACTTTTTTACCTGATTTCGCAATTTGCTTCATAGCAGCACATGCGTGGTCTAGGTGAACGAGGGTTTTGTTGAGGTCAATGATGTGAATGCCTTTCTTCTCTTCGAAGATGTAAGGAGACATTGCTGGGTTCCACTTGCGCTTAAGGTGACCAAAATGTACACCGGCGTCGAGTAGGTTTTCAAAAGTTAATTTAGACATATTGTGTTTTTGTTTACGTTCCTAATTAATAAAGCAACATTGAAGGGGCCGAAAGGCAAGTGCTCCAATGCTTGGATGCTAAACAGTCCAGGTAGCGGATTAACGCTTGGAGAACTGGAATTTCTTTCTTGCTTTTGGTTGACCTGGTTTCTTACGTTCTACCATACGTGGGTCACGTGTCATGAGGCCTTCCACTTTGAGCATTGGTTTGTAGTCTGCAGATACTTCTACAAGCGCACGAGAAATACCCAAACGCACTGCTTCTGCCTGACCGTTGATACCACCGCCAACAACGTTTACTTTTACATCGTACTGACCAGCTGTGCCGGTAAGCGCAAATGGTTGGTGAACTTTGGCTTGAAGAAAGTCAATTGGAAAAAATTCGTTCATCTCGCGTTTGTTGATCGAGATTTTACCTTGTCCTTTGGTTAAGTAAACGCGGGCAACCGCTGTTTTTCTTCTTCCTAATGCATTAATGACTTCCATACGATTTATTTGAGGGTATCAAGATTCAATAATTCTGGTTGCTGCGCCTCGTGGGTATGTGCAGCACCTTTATAAACTTTAAGGTTGGTGTAAAGTTTGCGACCAAGTGTATTTTTTGGAAGCATACCTTTAATAGCCTTCTCGATGAGGCGCTCAGGATGGTTTTTGAGCATGCTCTCAGCAGACGTGAAACGCTGACCACCTGGATAACCAGAGAAGCGAACGTATTCTTTGTTTTGGAGTTTAGTACCTGAAAACGCGATTTTTTCCGCGTTGATCACGATCACATTGTCACCACAGTCCGCATGCGGCGTGTAACAGGTTTTATATTTTCCACGGATGACTTTGGCAACTTTACTAGCCAAACGTCCGACTGTTTGACCTTCAGCATCCACAACATACCATTTCTTATCGGCAGTTTCGGTATTACCAGCTAACGTTCTGTAACTTAATGTGTTCACGGTTCTTTCTATTAAATAAAAAACTTAAATTCCCTAAATTTAGGGGTGCAAAGATACAACTATTGTGTTTATTTACAAATGAAAAGCAGAAAAAATCGAAGTTTATTTTGCTTTAAAGGCAGAAATAGCTGCTCTTGTAAATTCACTAAGGACCAAACGTCCACTAATTGCGGCGCGTTCTAAGAGTAAGTTGTCCCAATTTTCGGTGCCTTGCCAGAAGATTTGCTTGAGTTCTTGCATGGCTTCAGGGTTTGAATTGGCGAGTCTTTCGCTGAGACTTTGGATGGCGGCATCTAAGCTCGCTTCGTCTTCGAATATTTCGGTGTAGAGTCCTTTTTCTTTGGCCCATTGCGCACTGCGCCATTCTGTGGCGTTGATAGCGAGTTCACTCATGGCCGATAGCCCGATTTTGCGCTCTACCGCTGGCCCAACAACAAATGGTCCGATGCCAACAGCCAGTTCGGAAAGTTTGACGTCGGCTTTGGTGGTCGCAAAACAGTAATCTGTGGCAGAAGCCAAACCTACACCGCCACCAACTGCTCTTCCTTGGACGCGGCCAATGATGAGTTTAGGTGCTTTTCTGCAGGCGTTTATGACCTTTGCAAAGCCAGAGAAGAAGGCCAGGCCAGTTTCTAGGTCTTGGATGCCGATCAGTTCGTCGAAGCTTGCCCCAGCGCAAAATGCCTTGCTGCCTTGCGACTGCAGTACCAATACTTTGGTGCGCTCATCTGCGGCAACTTCTGTGATGGTATCGGCGAGTGTTTGGAGGATGTGCCCCGGGAGGGAGTTGCTCATGGGGTGCCCGAAGGTAATGAGCCCTATGCCATTTGTAGTGATTTCGGCCAGTACAAAACCGTTTTCGTGTTTGTTGTCCATATTTATTTAAGCGTGAAACTGTCTGTTCCAATGAGTAATCCTTCGCAGTAAATGCGCACTTTATAAGTGCCTTTTGCGGCTTCTTCTCCTTTGAGTTCGTAGTAAATGGTGAGGTCTAGGGCTTGGTTTTGATAGTCAACTTCTTTGCGCTGAGAGTAGGCCGTATTGCCGTTCTCCGTTTCGGTTACAAAATTGCTACTGCCTTGTAATACCTGTCCGTCCGGACCGGTAATTTGTAGGTATACATTTTTACGACCTGCATTGGACAGCACGTTTTCAGAAAGTGTAAAACTACTGCGGAACTGAACGGCATTTTTGGCTCTATCGGTCACTTCCATGGAGTTATTGAGGCGTTGTTTGAGGGCCTCGGATTGGATGTTGTAGGCTTGTAGCTTACTGCCTTTTTTCACTTGTTGTTGCGATTCTTCGGCTTGTTTGCGGTAGGTGTCGCGCTCGTTGGTGGTGGTAGACAACCTTACGTTGGTTTCTTCTAGACGGCTGCCTAAATCGATGTTGAGCGTGTTGAGAGAGTCAATGGTGCGGGCATAGCTGCGCATGATGCCGCGCAGGGTTTCGTTTTCTTTTCTTGCTTTAACAAGGTCTCGGGCGGTCATTTTGGAGCGATCGAGTTTCTGGAGCAGTTGGGTAATTTGCGCTTTTTGGGCATTGAGGCTATCGGCTTTGGTGGCGTCTTTTTCGATGAGTTTGTTGTAGTTGCGCAACATTTGTTGGAGGTCTTGCTTCAAGTCTTTTTTCATGCTGCCGGTGTAGCCAGAAAGCGCGGCTTCCATGTCGGCCATGTCGGCGAGGAGGGTGGTGTTTTTGTTGTTGCAGGTATTGAGTGCTGCACGTTGTCTAGACCAAGCGAGGGTGAGCCCTGCAAGCCCGGCTAAGAGGATGAAAATGAAGACGAAATAAAAGCTATTCGATTTTTGAGGTGCTTGTGGTTGAGTTTCCATTTGGTTGTGTTTGATAATCAAAAATACAAAAGAAAATCTAGGTTTGCGCGGTTTTTTACGCTAGTGATGGAATTGCCAGCAGACTTCTTTGGTGAAACGCAAAATGCTGTCGGGCCCTACGGCGCTAAAACGCGCATCGCTGCTAGCCGGGTAGGGGCCTCCGTGGTGCATAGCGATGTCTACAATGACGCCTGTGGGCACATTATTGAGAATGACGCGCCCCGTTTTTTGGTTCAAGGTATTTTGCAGCGTCAGCGAAACACGCTGAGGATCTGCGCAAAAAACACTGCAAGTGAGTTGGCCACCCAAATGCGCGAAAAGTTCGGCGAGTTGTGCCTCGGTAGAAAATGCGCTCAATACCGCAAACGGACCAAACACTTCTTCTAGGCAAGTTGGTTCTATGAGCAGTTGGGCAAAATTGGCCTGAACGAGCGCCCAACGACCCAGCAGGCCACTAGCTGCTTGTGTTGTTTGGTGCTGCACCATGCCCTTCACCTGGATAACCTGGCGCTTGCGCGCTTCAAATTTTTGATAGATGTCGGGGTGCAGCATCGGCACTGCCGCTTGTTGCTCAAGCGCAGTGAGGAGGGCTTTTTTAAAGTCCTCAACATGGCTGTCGTGCACGAGTAAAAGCCCGGGCTTCGTGCAAAATTGGCCTGCATCTGTACAGATGGAGCTGGCCAATTTTTGAGCGGCAACGGCCACCAAGTTGGCGGGGTAATCTGCAAGTATCAGTACCGGATTGAGGCTACCCATTTCAGCAAAAACAGGAATCGGGGCTGGCCGTTGCGCAGCTAAATCCATGAGCGCGCGCCCGCCTTTGATGCTACCGGTAAAACCAATGGCTTGTATGCTGGGGTGCTGTGCAAAGCTACTGGCCCAATTGTAGGTGTTGTCGATGACATGGCTAAAAATAGCGCTGGGTAGAGCGCATTCGGTTAGCGCACGCGCCACACAATTGGCCACGGCCAAGCTGGTGCCGACATGCATCGGGTGCGCCTTTACCACCACGCAGCAACCCGCGGCAAGTGCCGCAACGGAATCGCCACCCATGGTGGAGTAAGCTAAAGGAAAGTTAGAAGAACCCAACACGAGCACGGGCCCAAGTGGCAAGCGTTTTTTGCGCAGTGTTTTGGCTTCGTGGCTGAGCTCAGAGGTCTTTTCCCAGGGCAGCTCTAGGATGTGCTCGGCAAATAATAAAATGGTCTGAGTGAGTCGCGAGAATTCGGATTCAAAACGCGCATTACTGAGGCCGCTCTCCTTTGTGTAAAGTGCTTGAATGATCGTTTTGTCCGCGGTGAGCAAGCTATTGATCGCTAACAGGAGTTCGGCTCTTTTGGCTGCGGGCGTATTTCCAAAAAGATGTTGTGCGGGCACAATACGCGTTTCCCAATCTTTTATAAAGGAGGGTGGCGTCGGGAAATATAATTGTGGGTCCCAGGTGTTATGGGCAGCTTGGAAGGTCCTGAAACCTTTGGACATGCTGTTAGGCTTCGGTGAGCTCAAAATGGTAGCTTTCCATAATTTGGTTGGCTAACATTTTTTTGCAGGCTGTATCTACTTTTTGCTCGGCTTCGGCCATGTTGGCAGCTTCTACAAAGAGGCGGATGTGTTTACCGATGCGGACGCCGTCGATTTCGGCAAGGCCGATGTTTTTCATGGAATTGGTTACGGCTTTTCCTTGTGGGTCGAGAAGCGCGTCTAGTGGCATGACGTCGATTTCAGCTTTGAATTTCATGTTTTTTGAATTGAAAATGTTCAATGATGGATAAAATCAGGTACAAAATTACAATTATTGGAATGGCCCAAACCAAAAAAAGTGGAATACTTATCAACGAAATGAGCAGTAAGAGGTAGCGGTATTGGTTGTCTTTCCAAGCAAATGATTTGAATTTGAGCGCCAATAAAGGCAATTCAACCACCATAAGCACCGAGAACAAGACAGCAATGATGCTGAGTGTGTAGCAATCAAATAGGCTTTGAATGAAAGCTGATTGATGGCTCCAATTGGGTAATTCAAACCAAAAATAAAGTGGAAAAAACGCGAAGAAAATAGTGGCGGTTGGCGTCGGTACGCCAATGAATTTGTCGGTTTGTCGCTCGTCGATATTGAACTTAGCCAAGCGAAACAACGCGAAAAACGGAATGATCAGGGCTACAAAGGGCAGAAAGCGGATGGAGGCGTTGTAGATGTTGTTTCGGCCGTAAAAAAAGGCGGCTTTCCAGTCGATGAGCTGCGCCACAACATATTCTTGGGCCACGCCTCCGTACGTTTGAACGCCTTCGGTATTTTTAAAGAGGCCGCTGGGGTCTATGCCCACAATGATCATGACAAACATCAAAATGCCTGGCGCCACGCCAAAACTAACGAGGTCGGCTAGTGAGTCTAATTGTTTGCCGAGTAGGCCATTGGTGTTCGTTAGGCGCGCCACAAAACCATCTAAGAAATCGAGCAGTGCGGCAATGGCCAGCGCGTAGACCGCCCAGTCGAGCCGTCCACTCAAACTAAAAATAATCGAGCAGATTCCGCCGAGCAGGTTAAAGGAGGTGATGAGATTAGCCAGACCAAACATGTGTGCGTTTTTTGTAAAAGTACCTATTAAACACAATTTTTTGTGCAATTTTGAGTTTTTGTACCATGTTTTCAATCAAAAGCACTTTGTTCATCGGGTTGTTTGGCCTTTCTCAGGTCTTTGCCCAAGATTTCAATCCGAAATACGCCAATGAATTCCTCAACATGGGAGTCGGCGCCGCCGCACTTGGCATGGGTTCAGCTGTCGTTGCCGATGTCGAAGGGCTCGCTGCAGGTTTTTGGAATCCGGCGGGTTTACAACAACAAGCGCAACAAACCGAAGTTGGCCTCATGCACGCCTCTTATTTTGGCGGCTTGGCGGCTTTTGATCACCTCGGCATTTCGCGCAGGGTGCAGCCCCAAACTGTAGTGGCCCTCAATTTAGTTCGCCTTGGCGTCGATAACATTTACAACACCACTCAATTAATAGACAACCAAGGCAATATCGACTACAGTCAGCTGCAGACTTTTAATAGCGCCGATTACGCCCTCATTGGTTCTATTGGTAAGCCCACCAAAGTTCAAAATTTGAGTATTGGCTTCAGCGCAAAAGTATTGTACCGACACATCGGCAATTTTGCCAAAGCCTATGGTTTCGGTTTTGATGCTGGGCTGCAATACCGCCCGAGTAAATATTGGTCGGCGGGCCTCAGTTTGCGAGATGCCACAAGTACCTTCAGTGCCTGGACCTACAACCTCAGCCCCGAAATGCAGGCTACGCTTTTAGAAACCAACAACGCGCTTCCTCAAAATGGCATCGAGCAAATGCTGCCCAGAATCGTTTTGGGTATTGCCGGCAAGTTGCCTCTTCAAAATGAAAAGTATGAACTCGGTGGCCAATTGAATGCCGACATCACAACCGATGGTCAGCGCAATACGTTGGTATCCGGAAACGTTTTTTCACTCGATCCGAAAGCTGGCCTCTACCTCCATTACGACCACAAACTGATCTTGCGAACAGGCGTGTCTCAGTTTCAATATTTCTTAGATTTCGATCAAAACAAAAAACTTGGCTTACAGCCACACTTAGGTGCCGGGGTAGTGCTTCAAAATTGGTACATTGATTACGCCTTTACCCGCTTGGGTCTAGGTGGTGAAGGGTATTTCACGCATTTGTTTTCACTCAAATGGGCTTTCTCTGCGAAGTCCTGATCAGAAAAATTTACAGCTAAAAATCGCGGTGTCGTCTACGTAGGGTAGGCTGCCTTTCCAGTCTTCTAGTTTGGAGAATATGATGTCGTTCATGTCTTCCATTTTCAGCGCAGAAAAGGAGCGAACTTGCTTGATGAGCTGTTCCACGCCAAATTGGGCGCCCTTTTCGTTTTCGAGTTCCACCACACCATCTGTAAAGAGCACCATTGTAGATTTGGCTTGCATTTGCATTTTGCCAACATGTACAAATGGGAGTTCGTCGAGCATGCCCAAACCAATGCAACCTTCCGTCAGCAGCGTCGTGTTTTTACCACTCAGGATAAACGGTTGGTTGTGGCCCGCATTGACATATTGGAGTTGCCTTGTGTAGGCGTTGTAGTGCGCGATGAAAAACGTGATGAATTTTTCGCCTTTGGCATTTTTCATGACCAGCTTATTGAGCTCTTCCATTAAAAAAGTCAGCTCGAAGCGCTGGTATTTGAAGAGCGTCCGGATGGTAGCCTGAAAATTAGCCATGAGCAGCGCAGCGGTAATGCCCTTACCACTCACATCGCCAATACAAATGATGTATTCTTCGTCGCCGAGCGGAATAAAATCATAGAAATCTCCCCCGACGGCATGGCGCGGAATATAGCGGCCAGAAATATCCATCTTTTTATTGGAGGGCAATTCCTGAGGGAAGAGCAATTTTTGCATCTCGGAGGCCAATTCAAGTTCTTTAGAAATCTGTTCTTTGATTTCATTTTGCGCGCTCAACTTTCGGTTCTCTAGCGCTACCGTTAAGATGTTCGTCAGCGTTTGGGCAAAGGAAAAGTGTGCGGGTTCAAGCACTTCTGTTTTACTCGGCGTGGCCAAAAGCAAATAGGCCAGCGGGCGTTCTTGATGGTAAATCGGAATCACCGCCTGAAAATCTTCTAGCAAAGCGCTATTTGAGGACTCCACGAGCGTAATTTCTTTGAACCTCGCCAATTCTTGTGCCAATTCTGCTGCGCCAATTTTTCGTTTGTAGCCACTTTTGGCAGCGAGTGTCCAGTCTTCTTGTTGGTGCAACAACGCAAAGCGACTAAAATGCAGTTGTTCCTTGAGGATAAACGTGAAGATGCGGTAGAGTTGCTCTATGGCCATATTTGCATTGATGGCGTTCGTGAGCTCTAGAATAGAGTGCAAACGGTTGTCCTTGAGTTCAAGGTAAGGCAAAGCAGGATCTGACGCAGGGCGCATAAAAAGCAGTAAATTCGTTACGAAATTACATTTTTTTCGTTTCGAGGCTGATTTTCTTGTTTTTCAAGAAGAAATAGCTATCTTTGCATTCCATTTTCGAAAAGTAATACTCATGAAAAAAGATATCCACCCATCAGATTACCGCTTAGTCGTATTTAAAGACATGTCTAACGAGTACGCGTTCATTTGTCTTTCTTGCGCAGAAACCAAAGAAACCATCTCTTGGGAAGACGGTAACGAATACCCACTCGTGAAGTTAGATATCTCTCACAAGTCTCACCCTTTCTTTACCGGTATTGCACAGTTCGTAGATACCGCAGGTCGTATCGACAAATTCAAAAACCGTTACGGTCGTCACATGAAATAATTGAGTTCGCTCAACTGACTATATTCGAAAGGCTCCAATTTGGGGCCTTTTTTTGTGCACCTAAGCAAACTTCGCGGCGGCTCTTGCCAAGCGGTCGTTCATGGCGCGGCCTAGGCCTTCATTCGGAAACGGCGTCACATAAATTTTCTCGAGGCCAAGTGCATCGGCTTGGTGCAGTGTTGCATAAAGGTTGCGTGCAGCTTCTGTCATGGAGCCGTCGGTGCTCAAGGCCAGTTGCGGCCCACCGATCTGCGGGTCAAATTCAAAAGAAATTTGCAGGGCGAGCGCTTCTTCGAGCTCAGGTTTACTGCCTAGATAAAGCGGTGTTTGGGTGGCATAATGGTGCTTGACCATTCCGCTGGTAAGCACAGTGCCTTCTGCGTGTACTTTGGCCTTCGGGAGGTAGCCTAAAACAGTTGAAAGCGCTTCTGGGGTAATGCTGCCGTAGCGGTAAACCACCACTTGTTGGTCTTCTAGGCCAATAATGGTAGATTCCAAGCCTTCGTTGCACGTGCCGCCGTCTAGGATATACGGTATGCGGCCTTCTAGTTGAGACTGCACATGCAGCGCCGAGGTGGGGCTGAGTTGTCCGTATAGATTGGCGCTGGGTGCCGCGAGTGGCCTTCCTAAGTTACGGAGCAATTGCCCGAGTAAGGGGTGTTTTGGAAAGCGCAGCGCAACGGTGTCTTGCCCGCCGGTAATGAGGCCACTGACCAAACTACTTTTGGGCACAATAAAAGTGAGGGGCCCTGGGCAAAATGCGGCGTTAAGCGCTTCAAAAATTTTTGGAAAATTGGCGGTGTAGGGGAGGGCTGTGCTGAGCTCGTCGAAATGTAAAATCAAAGGATTGGAAGTAGGCCGGCCTTTGGCTTCAAAAATAGACAGCACGGCGTCTTCGTTGTTGGCATCGGCAGCCAAGCCGTAAACGGTTTCGGTAGGTACCGCCACGGTTTGGCCACTTTGGATAAATGTGAGTGCTTTGAAAAGGTCTGTGCCAAGCTCGGTATGCATTTAGCAAAGTTAGGTGCTTATTCGAAAAAAAAATGATTTGTATGGCCGAAAAAATCAATTTTGCATGTAACTTTGGATAGAATAATTCTAAATAAGATGCAAGTCATCCTCGCCGATAGCAATGAACTGATTCTTTTGGGTTTAAGAACCATCTTAAACGCGCAGTCGGGCATTCATATTGCTGGCGAAGCCAAAAACCAAGACGAGCTCATGGCTCAGCTCAAAACCTTTGGTGCCGACGTCGTGCTCATCGACTTCACTTCGCACGGCTTCAGCATCGATATCGTCCCTAAAGCACTTTCTAAGTACAAAGACCTTCGCTTTGTGGCCATCACCGAAGCACAGCATGCGCCCATTCTTATAGATGCGCTCAAATCTGGGGTTACGAGTTACGTCAAAAAAGACTGCGAGCTCGCCGAAATCATCGATGCGGTCAAAGAAACCGCACAGGGCAAACAGTTTTTCTGCGGCCAAATCCTCGAGACCATCCAAAAAGCCAATATCGATCTATCGGAACTCAATACCGATGAATTCAGTTGTGGGCCAGTGGTGCTATCAGAGCGTGAAAACGAGATCATTACCCTTATTGCAGAGGGCCAGACCAACGAACAAATTGCCGAATTATTGTTCTTGAGCAAGCATACCGTCAATACCCACCGCAAAAACATCATGGCCAAATTAGGCGTGAAAAACACTGCAGGTATCGTGATGTACGCCGTTAAAACAGGATTGGTTTCTCCGAATCGATTCTTGTTTGCGCCTAGTCTGAATTAAACAATTCCTCTATTTTCTGCGCTAAAACGCCACGCTAAACTTCAGGTTGAATAGCCGCTGTGTGAGGTAATTCGGCACAGAATAAAACTTCCCTTGCACATCCTGAATCCATTGCTTAGAAAGCACGTTGTTTACCCCAAGAATATTGAAAATTTCAAGAGAGATCAGCGCTTGATCTAGTGCTTTCCAACCTTTTTTACCTTGTTTGATTTCGGATTTATTGTGCAATAAATCATAAGACAGCCCGAGGTCTACCCTAAAGTAAGAGCGCATGCGCAAGGTGTCTTTGTAGCGCGTAAAATCTGGCGGGCCGTAAGGAAGTCGCGAGCCATATTGCAAGCCCATTTGCACTTTAAAGGCTTCGTAACCTGGCATTTGGTCTTGCACCAAAGCGCCAAAAGTAAGCCATTGGTCGGTTGGCCGCGGAATAAAGCCAGGTAAAATGACCGCGGAGTCCACGACGGTTTGGTCTTCGCTGTAGCCAAAAATGATGCGTTCGCCAGCTGCGTTGAAATAATTGGTGTAGGAGTCGCCTTTGATGTCTTCTTTGGTGGAGAGTAAACCCAATTTGAAAAAAGATTGGATGCCTTCTACAAATTCACCGTGCACATTGATGTCAAAGCCGTAGGCATAACCCACCGCATTGTTGTTGGCGTAATAGCGCGTGCGCACGTTTTCAATTTCGTAGGGGTTGAGGTCCCAGAGGTATTTGTAGTAAAGTTCGGTGTTGAGTTTAAAGGGTGTTTGACGGCCCCACATCTGAAATAAAAATTCGGAGCCCGCCACCACATGCAAGGATTTTTGTGCCTGTACACCGAGAGCCAACTGGCCATCAAAAGTTCTGAATTCGCGGTAAAATGGCGGTTGGTAGTACAAGCCAGTAGAGAATTTGAAGAGCAAACCGCGTCTGACCGCTTGTCCATTTTGCCACATATAGGCCGCTGGGGCATAGGAGAAGCTCAATCGAGGCGTGAAGTACGGTTCTTTATTGACACTCGTGTAGCCGCCGCGCAAGCCAAACTGGAAATTGAACTTTTTAGTGGAGATGTCTAGGGTGTCGGTGCTACTGGTTCTAACGCCATCTTGGTTTTTGTTGGGCATTTTGACGCTCACAATTTTGTCGCGGCTCACTTTGACCCAAGAATTAGACCATTGAAAATAACCCGTGCTGCGGTAGCCGTTGAGACTTAAATTTCCTTTGATGGTTTCAAAAAGAATGATTGAATCGGGTTGGGTTTGGGGCAGGCTGTAGCCCGAGGAGTCGATGAGGCGCCATTCGCTGAGTTGGTCCACAAAATGATCGGCTTGCACATTGAGCCCCCATGAAAGTTCGGAGTAGCGTTTTTTGGTTTTGTTCTGATCGGTGTAATTGTCCAAAAGCAAATAAGTACCATTGTGGTACACATTCAAGATTTGGGCCTGTAGGCGGTTGCGCCCATGATTGAGAAAACCTCCAACACCGAGCGTGGCAATGGAGTCGCCAAATTCTTCTTTAGAGGGGTCGGTTTCGAGCTCATTGATGTAATACTGTCCGAGGATGTCAAAGTACTCGCGCTCATCGGACTGAAAGGCACTGACGTAAAAATCTAGGGTGATGTTCTTTTTGGCATATTTGAGCGAGGTACCGCCCATTAAGGTCTGGAAATTGGAGTTTTCTTGCCCTTCGAAATAAATCATGAGTCGGTAGGCTTCGTTGGCCGTGCCGAAATCAGACTGTGCAGTTTGTGGTGCAAAGCGGTAGGCGTTGGTGGAGAAATGCCCCAAGAAACTCCAGGTCCAAAATTCGTTGAGTTGGTAGTTGGTCAGGATTTGTGCGTCGGCAAAAACAGGATTGTAAGCGCCTTTTGTAGGCAGTGTATTGAGAAAATAACCATTGGAGCGGTAGCGCGCGCCCACTAGAAAATTAAAGCGCTGGCTTACGGCTTCTTCCACATGCGCCTCTACACCGAGTAAGGAAGCCATTGCCGAGGCATGAAAAGCGTCAGGGGTTTTGTACGTGATGTCTAGTACTGAACTGAGCCGGTCGCCATAGTTGGCTGCAAAACCACCTGCGCTGAAACGGACGTCCTCGACCAAAGAAGAATGGATAAAACTCATGCCTTCTTGTTGCCCACTGCGTGTTAAAAACGGACGGAATACCTGAAAACCATTGACATACACTAAGTTTTCATCGTAGTTGCCGCCGCGCACGTTGTAGTTAGAGGTGAGTTCGTTGTTGGAGGTAGCAGCAGTGGTGAGGGTGAGGGTTTTTTCGAGTCCGACGATTCCCTTCAAATTCAATTGGGGCAACTTTTCAATTTCAAACGGGTTTTGCCCTTCTTGGCGCACTACCACACCGCGGTTGTCTTGGATGGCGAAACTTTGATCAGGTAATTCTTGTAGCGGTTTTTTGTCGGTAATGAGGGTGTTTAAAGTGAGTTTGGTTTCTTCGAAGTAATACTCGATTTCAAGGATTTGCCCCACTTGAATGTTTTCAAAAGCGTAATAACCTTCTTGATTTGTGGTGGTTTGTGCAGGGATGTTTACCGAGCGGTTGTCTTGCACCATGAGTTGTATTTTGGCGCCAACAGCTGGTTTCTTCCCCTTGACGTAACAATGCCCAAATACAGTGATGTTTTGTGCCCAATAGAGCAGGGGAGAGGTGAGTAAGAAAAGAAGTAAAAGCTGCTTCATTGCTACAAAGTTACAATCCTTAACGACCAATCTTGCGGTTTATTTGCTTTTCGCGCATTTTCATGTCTTAGAAGTTTCGCTTACATTTGTTTTATGTTGCCTCCCGATAAAATTTTAATTGGCCGCCGCGAACTGGCTTGGCTCCCCGATTTTGGCTTGGCAGAAGTCAAGGCAAAGGTAGACTCAGGGGCCTATACATCTAGCATACACGTGAGTTTTTGTCAGCAAGAAGGCAAGCTCCTGAAGGTCATTTTTCTCGACGACAAACATGCCGCTTTTACGGGAAAAGAGATGACTTTTACCAAATTCAGAACCAAAAAAGTAAAGAGCAGCACCGGACAAGTGCAAGAACGCTTTTTTGTTTTCGGATCCATCGAAATTGCCGGCGAGAAATTCAACACCGAATTTTCACTGACCATGCGCCAAGGAATGCGCTATCCGATTTTACTCGGCCGAAAAGTACTCAACAAGCGTTTCATTGTAGAAACCAGTAAAAAATATATCCACGCCTCCATCCAACAACATTCATGAAAATCGCCATTCTCTCCCGCAACTCCCATTTGTACTCAACACGCAGGCTCGTAGAAGCTGCTGAGGCGGCAGGCCATGAAGCCCACGTCATCGACCACCTCAAGTGCAACATCGAAATTGAGCAAACCGGCCCCGCACTCTTTTACCACAACCAGTACCTCAAAGGCTTTGATGCCGTTATTCCACGCATTGGTGCTTCGGTTACTTTTTATGGTACGGCGGTGGTGCGTCAGTTTGAAATGATGAATGTATTTACGGCGGTGGGCTCCAGAGGAATCATTCATTCCCGAGACAAACTCCGTTGCTTACAAGTGCTGTCCAAAGAAGGAATCGGCTTGCCAAAAACCGTATTTACCAATTACTCGAAAGATGTAAAACACGTGGTAAAAAGCGCAGGCGGTGCGCCAGTAGTGCTGAAATTACTCGAAGGAACCCAAGGTTTAGGCGTTGTTTTAGCCGAAAATCTGAACGCTGCGCAGTCGGTTTTAGAAGCTTTCAATGGCCTTAAAGCGCGCGTCATTGTGCAGGAGTTCATCCGCGAGGCAAAGGGTGCAGATATCCGCGCTTTTGTCGTAGACGGCGAAGTAGTGGGTGCCATGAAGCGCCAAGGTTTGCCCGGAGAGTTCCGTTCCAATTTACACCGCGGCGGTAGTTCAGAAGTCATTGAGCTCACCACCGAAGAAAAATACACCGCTATTTTAGCTGCCAAAGCTGTCGGTTTAGGCATTGCAGGCGTCGATTTACTGCAATCTGAGCGCGGCCCGCTGGTTTTAGAGGTCAACTCTTCGCCAGGGCTAGAAGGCATCGAAAAAACAACCCAAACAGATATCGCAGGCAAAATCATTGCCTACATCGAGAAAAATGTCAAGCGCTAGAAAAATCCAACACCGCAAAATGGTCGTGCTGGGGCAAGAAATTTTGCCGGGCAAAGGTGTGCAGCTCAATTTAGAGGTGGCGCACTTGCACACGCGAACGCCCATACAGGTACCTGTTTTGGTCGAGCGCGCCAAAGAAGACGGCCCAACAGTTTTGGTCATGGCGGGCCTGCATGGCGACGAACTCAACGGCATTGAAATTGTGCGCCGCTTTTTGCGCAAAAAACTCAATAAACCCACCAAAGGCACCATTATTTGCTTGCCGATCTTCAATATTTTTGGCTTTCTGAACCTCAAGCGCGAGTTGCCCGACGGCCGCGACCTCAACCGGAGTTTCCCGGGTACCAACAACGGTTCTTTGGCCGCGCAGTTTGCGTATCATTTCATGAAAGAAATTGCACCACACTGCGACTACATCATCGACTTTCATACGGGCGCTGCCCAGCGCAACAACTTTCCGCAAATTCGCTGTGTATTTTCAGACCAAGAAAGCGTTGAACTCGCTAAAGTATTCAATCCGCCGTTTATTTTGCATTCGAGCCTGATTTCCAAAACGCTCCGCGAAAGCATGGTCAAGCGCCAAAAAATGCTCTTGTTGTTCGAGGGCGGCAAATCAAATAACATCGAAGAAAATGTAGTAGAGGAGGGCTTGAATGGCCTCAAGCGCGTGATCAGCCATTTGGGCATGCGCAACTACAAAATTGACATCTCCAAAGACCGCCAACCCATTTTTATCGGCGAAAACAAATGGATGCGCGCCCCCTCTAGCGGCATGTTTCAGTGTTTTGTAGCCAACGGAACAAGCGTTCAAAAAGGAGAAATACTTGCCCTGGTCACAGATCCTTACGGCAAATACGAAAAGCAAATCAAAGCGAGCCAAACCGGTTACGTCATCTGCATCAACGAAGCGCCCGTTGTCTATAAAGGCGATGCAATCATCCATATCGCTAAAGAAAAACCACAATTATAAACCATGCCAACCACCACTATGAAAAAGGTCCTATTTCTTCTTGTTTTGAATGTATTTACCCTCCAATTACATGGGCAAAACAACTTTATGCCTCAACAATTTTTGGGCTACAACATCGGCGAGCAGTTTACGCGTCAACACCGCGTGGTAGACTACTTCTTTGCACTTGAAAAAGCTTTTCCGAACAACATTAAAGTCGTCAAGACGGGTCAAACTTATGAAAAACGCGACCTCTTGTTGTGTTATATCGGCACGCCAGAAAACCTCAAGAAATTAGAGGAAATCCGCCAAAAGCACCTCACGCAAGCGCCCGACGAAAAATTGGCTATTGTGTGGTTGTCTTACAACGTGCACGGCAACGAAAGCTCCGGAACAGAAGCTGCTATGCAGACAGCCTACCGTTTGCTCACCGATAAGATAGGCTATTTAGAAAATACGGTAGTCATCATGGACCCATGTTTGAATCCGGATGGCCGCGACCGCTATGTGAATTTTTATTACCAGTACGGTGCCAATCCAATTGACATGCAGCGTTTCAGCGCCAGCCACAACGAAACCTGGCCAGGCGGGCGCCCCAATCACTACCTTTTTGACCTCAACCGCGACTGGGCCTGGATGACGCAAATCGAGTCTTCAATCCGCATGCAGCAGTACAACCTTTGGTTACCCCACGTACATGTCGACTTCCACGAGCAGGGCATCAATGAGCCGTATTATTTCCCGCCGGCAGCAGCGCCGTATCATGAAGTCATTACCAATTGGCAGCGCGAGTTCCAACAAGAAATCGGCAAAAACCACGCAGGGTATTTCGACAAAGCAGGCTGGTTGTATTTCTCTAAAGAAATTTTCGACTTGCTCTACCCAAGCTACGGCGACACCTACCCAACCTACAGCGGCAGTATCGGCATGACCTACGAACAGGGCGGAAGCGGGCGCGCAGGCCTGGCTGTCATTACCCAAGTTGGCGACACCCTCAAACTCTCCGATCGCGTGGCGCATCATGTCACCACCGGGCTTTCTACCGTAGAAACCAGTGCCCGCAATGCCGATAAATTGGTGGCGGAATATCAAAAGTTCAGAAAGCAGAAAGATTTCAAGTATGACTCGTATGTCATCAAGGGCAGCAACAACCAGATCCAACCACTTTTGGGTTTACTGGGCAAAAACAATATCAATTGGCAAATGGTTTCTACCAGCACCCAAGCCGTACCTGCAAAAGGTTTCCATTTCAAAACCGGAGCGCAAGAAGCATTCAAATTAGAAATCGGCGACATCGTGGTGTCTACCCAACAAGAAAAAGGAACGCTCGTTTCGGTCTTGTTTGAACCCCGCACCAAATTGTCCGACAGCCTCACTTACGACATCACAGCGTGGTCCGTGCCTTACGCTTACGGTTTAGACGCCTACGCAGTAGAAGGCCAACTAAAAGCCACTCCTTTTGCAGCAACTGGCGAACGCAAAACTGATTTTTTGGCAACAGAAGGCTTCATGGGCTATGCCGTTCGCTGGGAAACCATGCAAACTGCACGCTTCTTGAATGCGGTACAGCAAGCTGGCCTCAAGGTCTATTTTCATGAAAAAGGTTTCAAGCTCAACGGCCAAACCTACGCACCCGGAACACTCCTTTTACTTACTGGCGAAAACCAGCGTCCAGATTTCCATAAGATGGTCAATGATTATGCGGCGCGTTATCAAGTAGACATCAAGGGCTTGCTCACAGGTATGGTAGATCAAGGCCCAGACTTCGGTTCTTCATCTGTTAAAATGGTGCCCAACCCGCGCGTTGGTATTTTAGCCGGTGATAGCTTTTCATCTTTAAATGTCGGCGAAATCTGGCATTTCTTCGAACAGCAACTCAACAAAGCTGCACATCTCATTTTTGAAGACGACCTCAACGGCGCGCTCTCGAGCTTAGATGTCTTGTTTGTGCCAGAAGGCGGCTATGATATCGCTGGCAACGAAGCCCTCACCAACTGGGTGCGCGCAGGCGGAACCCTCATCGTAACGGGTGGGGCAGTAGACGCCCTCGCAGACCAACCTGGTTTCGGACTCAAAAGCAAAGAAAGTGCAGCCGGCGCGCCCTCGCCAATTGCCTATGCCAACCAAGAGCGCGACCAAATCTCAGACAACATCATTGGCGCCATCTATCCTTGCGTCCTAGACAACTCCAACCCAATGGCTTTTGGCTACAATTTCTACTACACCCTCCGCCAAGGCGCCAGCGTCTATGAGCTCGAAGGCAAGCCCGTCTTTGAACTAGAGAAAAATGCCCAAGCAGTCAATGGTTTTGTAGGCGCACGCGTCAAAAAACAACAATCCGAAGCCGATATCGCTGGCACAGTCCAGTACGGCCGCGGCACCATTGTCTATTTAATCGACAACCCACTCTTCCGCGGCTTCTGGGAAAGCGGTAAATTAATGGTTGTGAATTCGATATATTTTGTGAATCAGTAGGGAGTTTTTTTTAAACCTCAAAAATCCCATTCTTTATCGCATACAACACCATGCCGGCGATGTTTTTGGTATTGGTTTTATACCTGATGCGTTCGCGGTGCCCTTCTATGGTTTTGACTGACACAAACAAGGCAGCCGCCATTTCTTGATTTGTTCGTTCCTGACAGATGAGCCTCAAGACTTCTATTTCGCGTTTGCTGAGGCGCAATGAGGGATCTTCGTTATCGTTTAATGGAGAGATTTCTTTGGACATGCAGTTTAAAATAGGACTGAGAAACGGTTTTTTTCTCAACCGCTTGAAAACGGATAAACAGCACTTATTATTTGAAGGAAATGTGATTTAGGGTGAAAACCCTTGGTGGGTCATTTGGGTTCAGCTGTGGTAATCACCCCCTCTAAAATCCTTAAATCTCGTAATGATAGAGATACGAACCTTAAAATACCATCCCATGAAAAAACTCAAGCTACTTTTCTTCTTTGTACTTCTTGCAATCCATTCTATGGCTCAAAATCCAGTAGACTTGAGAGGGGTAAGGTATTTTTTCGAAACGCCCACATTTGGTGTTTTTGGAACTGCCAATAATGGTTTTGAACCTCTACATATTGCCGAAACCAATGATTCATACCTTTTGTCTGGAAATAATAAAGACGGACTAATGTTGAGAACAACCCTCATCAAGATCAATAAGCAAAGCAGCACACTCACTTGGGATTACTTTGAGGATAAAAAATCACAAACCAGAGGAATCAGTTTAACACCTGATGACAAAGTCCTCATGGCTTTTGGTAACTACCAAGATGATTCCATCAAATTTACGCGTGTCAATCAGGACGGAAGCGCCAGCAATTTTGCATTTCTCCCGTTTCCATATGTGCAAATTGAAAAGTTCAACCGCGCAGCCAATAACTTGAATGCGGCAAACGGCGTCAAGGGGATTGATACCATCCTCGCAGCTACCTTGTTATTTGACGACAACGGCACGCTTCAAAATACGGTAACTTTCCCAAATCCGAGCCCTTTTCTAAATCTCCCAATTAGCACGTGCACAAGTCATAAGACCTTTACGTTCAATAATGAGATGCTTACTTTTGGCACCATATCAAGACAACTTTCCACTGCAGGAACAACCCCAGCTGGCTTTGCTCCAGTACTTTGGCATTGGGCCGGACAAAACATCATCACATCGAAAGAAATTTATTCCGAGCTCATCAATCAAAATACAGGTTATTCAGATATCAAGTTGATTGATGTACAAAAATTCAACAATGACTTTATCCTCGTCGTGAAGCAAAGATCGTCGTCGGCAGAAGTCAATTATGTTCCGTATCTCACTTACCTCGATGCAAATTTGGATATCGTCTGGGATGTCGCAATTACCACCTTATCAGATGTCTGGACCTACAAAGTTGCGCAGTTACGCATAGATGAAAATTCAGGAACGATTTATTTGGCAGGTTACCAATACCGATTCAATCCAGCAGAGCAACGGCAATTTATAGCAAGGTATCAATCTGATGGCACCCTGATTGATTACAAGTTCTTTACAATTGATGAGAACGTAGAAAATAACATTTATGCAATGGAATTAATGGAAGATGGAGACCTGCTCTTCGCCGGAAAAGGCATTCAACCCGACGGCACCCGCTACTTCTTCACCTACCGCACCAACCCAGAAGGGTATCATCCAGACGGTCAATACGTAGGAATTCACGAAGTGTTGGTCTCACCAACCGAAATCGGTATTTTCCCTAATCCGTCAGATGGTCTTTTTGAAATTTCTAGTATGTCAGATGAACCTATTAGTTTGACATTCTTCAATGAACAAGGACTTCAAATAATGAGCTCCGAAATGCAAAACCCTTCAGAAAAAAGTTCCTTTGACCTCAGCAATCAAGCACCAGGCGTGTACTTTGCGCTTGTTTCGCAAGGCGCGCAGCAATGGGTGAAGAAGTTGGTGGTGAGGTAGGTCAATCATCATAGTGATACCTGCATTTTACAACGATAACTTGTAGTTCTAGCACTTGATAAATCAATCGGTTTTTTTGATCGATTCGGCGAGACCAAAAACCAGTATATTGAAATTTTAAAGGCTCTGGCATGCCAATGCCTTCATATGGATTTCTGAGAATATCTTTCAGAAGTTGGTTTATTTTGACAATTTTCTTTTTGTCTTGGCTCATCCAATAGTGGTAGTCATCCCAAGCTTTTGGGGTAAAGCTGATATTCATTCTGGGATAAAATCAATCATATCCCTACCAATTTGTCGGATAGAAGCATCTAAGTGCGCTTTGTTTTTGATTGATGAAAGCTCATGACTTGTAGCGCATAATGAATTGTACTCTTCTAAGGACATAACAACAACAGCTTTGCCTTTCCCTCTGTGGATAATGAGGGTGTCAACATTTGTAATGACTTGGTCTAAGAACTGTTTGAGGTCTTTTCTGAATTCTGAATAAGTTGCGCTTAACATGAGTACCGATTTAGGTACAAAATTACGTACTTTTTGCATGGGAGTTAGTTTTCTTCAAAATTAAACTAGACCTAGCAAAGTACCTTCAGTAGATTTTCGGAATTGCGATAGAAAATCGGTGAAGAAGTTGGTGGTGAGGTAGTAAAAAAACATGAATACAATATTCAATATTTCAAAACGTTGTATCTTTGTATCTCAACTTCGCTAATTATTAACTTAATTATGCTCCCTCTAGGATACTGTTCTAGAGGGTTTTTTTATTTATACGTGTTTCGTTTTTTATAGATGGCTTTAATTTATATCACTCTATACGTGATGTAGAAAAGGTAATAAAGTCAAAAGTGCGATGACTGATAGTTTGGATGCTATCGTAATTGTTAGCGGAGATACAGACTTAATACCAGCTGTAGATTTGGTTCGAAAGTATTTTGCAGATATAAAGTTGTATGTAATTTTCCCGTACAATCGGAAAAATTCTGCAATACTCTCTAGAATTTCTGGTAGTTTTAAATGGAAGGCAGATGCGTATAAAAGACATCAACTTCCTGAGAGAATTCAAAATCAAAGTAATTTGATTGTCAAGCCAAAAAGTTGGTGCTAATGAAGCCCTAAAAAAATACCGTATACGACAACTGACAAGAAACGAAGCGAGTTTTGCGATCTGTGAGGTCTGAGAATGTTTGGTTGTAAACATTAGAGCCGCCATTGTTGGTGATCGATACTTGTGGCGTTAGTGATAATTGGGAGGTCTTCTCTTTTTTAGAAATGAAATTCTTTGAAAAAGTTAGCCCGCCGATGAGTTGGGCTTTGTGCCATTCAGGTGCATTTTTTTCAACCGCATCTACGCGCTCTCCTTCCCAATAATTATCGATTGTGTAAGTGTCCGTACTGGCGACTAGATAAGAAGGCAAGAGGTTTAGTCCCAATTCAAAACCGTGTGCAAAGATGCGCGCACAACCAATTTGTCCTTGTGCGATGTGTTGTGTACTGTTGGAATGATAAATCTGGTAGTAAATTGACGATGTAGGAGGTAATGCTACACCACGGTAGGCAAAAAACAGATGCTGGTAATTTAATCCTGCTGAAAAGATCCATTTATTTTGTTGCTGTCTTGCTAGTATGCCTATCTGAGAAGACTGGCCATATTTATAGTCGTGGGCAAAGCCGATGTTGCTAATTTTTGGATTGTAATAAGTGGCAGGACCTGCACTTACTTTGATGCCAATTTGTGGTTGCAACTCAAATTGAGCATGGCTCGTTAAAAAGAGCAAAACAAAAAGGGAAAGGAAACTATTTTTCATGTGTCTTTGTCGTTATTGAATTACATAATTAACTTCAACGCCTTGGCCATTTGTCAATTTGGCGATTCCTTCAATTTTAAGATCCTTATATTTGGGTTCAGTGATTTCACCATTGAACTGATATAATTGTGATTGTTGGGCGTTGAGGGAATGTAGTTTTCCGCTAACCTGCGTGCCATCAATAAAAAGGGTATCGGTCCATCTGCCATTTACCAGAAAAATGAATTTTTCCTTATCGCGTTCGATAAGCGAATAGACCTGAAAAGCTCTTTGCGCATAGGATTCACCTAATTGAGAATTCCAATAGGTAACAGAGAATTTTCGGATAGTTGGTTTTTCATATGACGAGATAACGCAACCAAAGAGTAGAAAAGGCAGCAGTAGCAGTGTTAAATATTTCATTGGCAATGCATTAGTGTATTGGTAGGATGAAGAAAATTAATGATAATATTCCTAAAAACAATACCGCTTAGAAAAATTTTACCCCCTCTTCGCCAAAGCTGCATAAACAACATGATGCATATCTGTTCTGATGTTCAGGTCGCGGAGTTTCCAGTTGTCTTGATTGGGGTGGACGCGGTTGGATAAGAAGATGAAGATGACTTTGCTTTTGGGGTCGGCCCAGGCGAGGGTGCCCGTGAAGCCGGAGTGGCCGAAAGATTGTTGGGAGGCGAGGACGTCGCAGGTGCCTCCACCGCTGGCAGTGGGCCGATCGAAGCCGGCGGCGCGGCGGTTACCAGGATACTGTTGTTTGGTGAATTCGGTGTAGGTGTCTTCAGAAAAGAAACGCTGCCCTGCCATTTCGCCTTTGTTTAAAAAAAGCTGCATCACGTGCGCTAAACTCCAGGCATTGGAAAATATACCCGCGTGACCTGCAATTCCGCCGAGCATGGCAGCACCGGGGTCGTGGACATAGCCGCGCAAGAGTTGTTTGCGGAAAGCTTGGTCGTCTTCTGTGGGTACGATTTGTTGTTCGGAAAATTGACGGAGGGGTTGATATAAAATACGCCCCAGCCCTAATGGCAAATAAATATTGCGTCGCAAGTAACTCGCCTGGCTTTCGCCGATGATTCTTTCCAAGATAGGTTGGGTGAAATAATAACAGAGGTCAGAATAGACGTATTTCTTGGGCCCGAGCTCTGAGCGCAAGATTTGGGCGTACATGCTGTCCTTGTAGTTTTTGTGGATGTACATGCCTTTGGCAACTTCGAGTGCAAAATCGTCCGACCTACTGCTTTGGTAAATGTTGCTTTTCCAGGTGCCGTCCGAGAGCGTACGCTTGTAAAATGGAATCCAGGGGGTGAGGCCTGCTTGGTGGGCCATGATTTCTCTTATTTTGAGGGCAGCAAACGGTGAAGAACCCACAACATCAGGAATGTAACTACCTAGGGTTTGATCTAAGTTGAACTTTCCTTTGGAATGTTGCTCCATGGCCAGGAGGGTAGAGGCGGCTATTTTGGTCACTGACGCGATGTCGTACATGGACTGCAGGTCAATTTCAGGCGCATTGGCTTGGTAACCTTGCTTGCCGTAGGCTTTGTGCCAAATGATTTTGTCTTCAACGGCAACAAGCACTTGGCACCCCGGATACGCGCCAGCGTCAATTCCTTTTTGCGCAATTTCATCAATTCCTTTAAGGTCCGAAGTTTTGAGTCCGAGTTCTTCTGGGCTAGAGATGCCGAGTCGGCCGTTGGCTTCTATGCCTGCTGCACTCAGGCCACCCATGAGCAATTGGGCAATTTGCGCCTGGGCAATCGGGTGGTTTTCGTGCGCTACAATGATTGCATCAAATAATGAAGTGTCTACCTCCTTAAGTATTTTATGCTCGCCAAAAACGACGAGTATGTTTTGGTCTGTGCTGTCTAGGAGTTCAATTTTTTCAGCTGCCCATTTGTCTATATGGTTACTATGTGGAGCCGCAGCATGCAAACTAAAAATGCAGATGTCTGGATCAGTGAGGCCATAAAATTTGGAGACTGCTGCCGGAATTTGCAGGGAGTCAGCAGCAAAAAAGGCCATGCGGTCGGCATAGAGGTCGAGCGTTTCGGTAAATACAGAGGAATTGCCGCCAAGTGCCATGCAAGCCAATTTTTGATCCAAACGACCTAAAGGCAGCACCTGTTGCTTGTTTTTAAGAATGTCGATATGTTTTCTAAACCCAAGAATTTGTTGGGTTTGTTGTTGAGAGTTCAAATCCGAAAAAGCGGCACCTATCCATTTGCTGGGGAGTTCATATTTGAACTTAGATTTATTTTCCGTTGTTTTTTGATCGGAATAAAAGCGCGTCAAGGCAAAGCCGAGTAGCGATACAACAAGTAGGGAGGAGAAGAGGCGCATGCGTTTCATTTAGTTCAAAACTAGCGATAATTCGGCGCTTTTCAAAACAGAAAGTGTAGTTCTGACACTTACTTTAATATACGCATTTTTCTTTAAAAAATCAAATTAAGTTCTTCACATTTAATAACATGTGCTGTGTACAAAAACCTAATATATATCATGGTTTGGGTTTATAAAGCGTCGTAATTTTGCCGTGTCAAACTCTTAAAAAAGTAAAATGGAATTACACGGAAAATTCGGAAAAAATGCCGACCTCGCCGCAAGCATTGGTTTGTCTCAAACAGGCGACCAATTCTGGAATCTCACCCCCGCAGAACTCATCGAAGACTGCATCATTTTGGGTGAAGGCATGTTAACCGATACCGGAGCCCTCGCCATTGAAACTGGTGAATTCACGGGCCGCTCTCCCAAAGACCGCTTTATTGTCCTCGACGCCGTTACAGAAAATGCTGTTTGGTGGGGCGATGTCAATATCGGTTTTGAGCCCGCTAAATTTGATGCTTTATACGAGCGCATGAAAGCGCACTTAGCAGAACAAGACGTTTATGTGCGCGATGTATATGCGTGTGCAGATGAAGCGTACCGCACCAATATTCGCGTGGTTGCTGAGTTGCCTTGGTCTAGTTTATTTGCGCACAACATGTTTTTGCGTTTAGAGGCCAACGAAATCGAAGACTTCACGCCCGAATGGCATATCGTATGTGCGCCAAGCTTTTTGGCAGACCCTGCCATAGACGGCACGCGTCAGCACAACTTTGCCATCCTGAACTTTACCAAAAAAATGATCCTCATCGGAGGTACTGGTTACACAGGTGAAATCAAAAAAGGGATTTTCTCTGCCCTCAACTTTATCTTGCCTCACGAAAAGAACGTGCTTTCGATGCACTGTTCCGCTAATATTGGCCAAGACGGCGACACCGCTATTTTCTTTGGTTTGTCTGGAACGGGTAAAACTACTTTGTCTTCGGATCCGAACCGCCGCCTCATTGGCGACGACGAACACGGCTGGAGTGCAAACACCGTTTTCAATTTCGAAGGTGGCTGCTATGCCAAAACCATCGATTTATCGCGCGAGAAAGAACCCCAAATTTATGACGCCATCCGTTTTGGCGCCTTGTTAGAAAACGTCGGGTTTCCGCAAGAATCTTCTGCGCCAGATTATGCAGATGGCAGCATTACCGAAAATACCCGCGTTTCTTATCCTATTCACCACATCGACAACATTGCCACACCTTCAATTGGTGCAGCGCCAAAGAATATCTTCTTCTTAACTGCCGATGCATTTGGTGTATTGCCTCCAATCTCTAAATTGACCAAAGCGCAAGCAATGTATCACTTTATGTCGGGCTACACGGCAAAGGTTGCCGGTACAGAAGTCGGTATTACCGAACCAACAACTACCTTCTCTGCGGGTTTTGGAGCAGCTTTCTTGCCGCTACACCCTGCTAAATACGCTAAATTGCTCGGAGACAAACTAGATGGTACCGACATCAATGTATGGCTCATCAATACGGGTTGGTCTGGTGGTTCTTATGGTGTGGGTTCGCGCATGAAGCTTTCCTACACGCGCGCCATGATCACCGCGGCGCTCACCGGAAAGCTCAACGACGTAGCTTACGAAAACATGCCTTTCTTTGAACTTTCCTTCCCAACGGCTTGTGAAGGCGTTCCAGCGGAGTTGCTAAACCCGCGCAACACCTGGACAGATAAAACCCTTTATGATCAAACTGCTGCGAACTTAGCAACTAAGTTTGTCAAAAACTTCGAGAAGTTTGCCGACCAAACAGATGCCAGCATTCTAGCTGCCGCACCTCAAGTTCCTGCTTAATTCCTCCTTTCCATCAGTCAACAATTTTGGAAAGACATAAGGGCCGCGTAGCGGCCCTTTTTTTGTTGCTTCAGTTGATGTTTGTGAAGCTAGTGTTGTGTGAAATGAGAAGACCTTTAAGAAAGCGCTTGGCTAAAAAATGGGGCAAAAAAAAGCCCTGACCAAAAGGACAGGGCAAATTTATAGTTGCTGAACGGATTAACGCTTGTGCATTGGTTCGTCAGATACAGTTAAGGTTTTGCGGCCTTTGCGACGACGCGCAGCCAATACACGACGACCGTTTTTTGTGGCCATACGGCTACGGAAGCCATGTTTGTTTCTTCTTTTTCTTACCGATGGTTGAAACGTTCTTTTCATATCGTGTCGTTATTTGTAATGTTTTAGGGATGCAAAGATACTATATTTTTTAGAATTTCAAATTCTTTCGACAAAAATCGTGAAAAAAAGCCATTGCCCCAAGAAAGCAAGTTATTTTTGTAGTGCAAAGCGCCATAGCCATGATGAGACCCAAGAAAACCAAAGAACCCAAAGTAAAATTAACCAAAGACAGCTGGCGCAAGGCTGCACGTTTTTTAAAGTACCTCAAGCCCTACGCAGGCACGTATTTTATAGGCTGGATTTTCTTGGTGCTCAGTACATCTGCTGGTTTGGTCTTTCCTTATCTAATGGGTAAGCTTTTGGGTAGCTCAGGCGCAACTTCTAACCCAGAGCAAGCCATTCGCCTCATCGACCTCTCCAACGTCAATCAAATCGCTTTTGCGCTCTTTATTTTGTTCTTCTTTCAGAGCGTCTTTTCATTTGTAAGAGTTGTGTTGTTCAATAACGTCACAGAAAATGCCCTTCGCGACATGCGCAACGATGCTTTTGAGCGCTTGGTCTATATGCCCATGGATTTCTTCAATCGTCAGAAAGTAGGGGAGCTCACGTCACGGGTGGCCTCAGACATCACGCAAATTCAAGAAGTACTCCGCACCACAATTGCCGAATTCTTCAGACAAATCATCATCGTTTTTGGCGGCATCGCTTTCTTGTTTTTCATTTCTTGGAAGCTTTCCTTGATCATGCTCGCTACGGTGCCTGTTATGGCCATTGTAGCTGTGTTTTTTGGCCGTTACATCCGCAAGCTCAGCAAAGAGGCTCAGGACTACATCGCTACTTCCAATTCTATTCTAGAAGAAGCGCTTACGGGTATTGCCAATGTTAAAGCCTTCACCAACGAATGGTTTTTGCTCTCCAAGTACAATAAAACCACCCAACAAACCCGCGACCTCAATGTGCGCAGTGGCATTTGGCGCGGCTTGTTTGTCTCTTTTATTATCTTCTGTCTTTTTGGTGCAATTGTCTTTATTGTCTGGAAAGGCTTACTCATGACCCAAGGCCCCAATCCGGAGTTGGCAGCTGAAGGTTTTTATCAGTTTGTCTTGTTCACCATCATGATGGGCGCCTCTATCGGTTCTTTACCCGATCTATACGCTAGTGTTCAAAAAGCAGTGGGTGCCACCGAAAATTTACTCGACCTGCTCCAAGAAGAAACCGAAAAGCTGAGCAATACTGCCAAGGAGCCTATTCATATCGACGGTTCTGTGCGCTTTGAAAACCTGCAATTCAGTTATCCGCAGCGCGCAGACATTGAAGTGCTCAAGGGCATCAACTTTTCTTTAGCGCCCAATCAAACTTTAGCCTTAGTAGGTAAAAGCGGCTCGGGTAAGTCTACTATTGCCAATTTGCTTTTGCAATTTTACCAGCCTACGCAGGGCGCCATCTATTTTGGATCGGAATTGGCTAGTTCTTTTGATTTGCACCAACTGCGCCAACAAATGGCTATTGTGCCCCAAGAAGTCTTGTTGTTTTCGGGCAGTATTTTAGAAAACATCCGTTTTGGTCGTCCGGACGCTACAGAAGCAGAGGTGGTTGAAGCGGCTAAAAAAGCCAATGCCTGGGAATTCATTGTTGGCTTCCCCGAACAATTGAATACAGAAGTAGGCGATCGCGGCATTCAGCTCTCAGGTGGTCAGAAACAGCGCATCGCTATTGCACGTGCCATTCTCAAAAACCCGAGTATTTTGATTTTAGACGAAGCTACTTCTGCACTAGACTCCACTTCAGAAAGACTCGTTCAAGAAGCCTTAGAAGAACTCATGAAGGGCCGCACGTCTATTGTGATTGCACACCGTTTGTCTACAATCCGTCAGGCCGATCAAATTTTGGTCTTGCAAGATGGCCAGATCACGGAGCAAGGTAAGCACGACGAGCTTATGGCACTCAAAGGCCAGTACGCAACTTACGTGGCGCAGCAATTGATTTAATTACTTAAAGAGGGTTTCTACAAAGGCCTTGCGGTCAAAAAGCTGGAGGTCTTCCATTTTTTCTCCCACACCAATGTATTTGACCGGGATTTTCATTTGGTCAGAAATGCCAATGACCACACCGCCTTTAGCTGTGCCGTCAAGTTTGGTAACAGCAAGTGCATTGATGTCTGTGGCTTGGGCAAACTGCTTGGCTTGCTCATAGGCATTTTGGCCCGTTGAGCCATCCAGTACCAATAGTATTTCATGCGGTGCATCAGGCACCACTTTATCCATCACGCGCTTGATCTTAGAGAGTTCTTGCATGAGATTGACTTTGTTGTGCAAGCGCCCAGCGGTATCGATGATCACGACGTCAGCTCCTTGTGCTTTGGCAGATTGCAAAGCGTCAAAAGCAACACTTGCGGGGTCTGCGCCCATGCCTTGTTGTACAATAGGCACACCGACGCGATCGGCCCAAATGATGAGTTGATCTACAGCGGCTGCTCTAAATGTGTCAGATGCGCCCAAGACAACCTTGAGGCCGGCTTGCTTCATTTGATAGGCGAGCTTGCCGATGGTGGTGGTTTTACCCACGCCGTTTACACCAACCACCATAAGTACATATGGGTTGCCGTCTGCAGGTTTGTCTATTTTGAGCTTGCCTTCAAAATTAGCGGCGTTTTCTTCTAATAGCGCGATGATTTCGTCGCGTAGAATTTGATTGAGTTCTTCTGAATTGATGACGCGGTCTTGGGAAACGCGTGTTTCGATGCGCTCGATGATTTTGAGGGTGGTTTCTACCCCAACGTCTGCCGTAATGAGGATTTCTTCGAGTTCGTCGAGAACGTCTTGGTCTACGCGGCTTTTGCCCACGAGCAAACGCGTGATTTTAGAGAAAAATGTTTGTTTGGTTTTCTCTAGACCTTGATCGAGGGTTTCTTTTTGAACCGGATCAAGGGTTTCTTTTTTAGATTTTGAAAAAAAATCAAATATGCCCATGTGCTAAGATAAAAAAAAAGCTCCCAACTTGGAAGCTTTAAAAGGGAATGCACAACGGTTTAGCCTTTGGTAAACCAATCTTTAACTTTGTCGTTGTGTACGATTTCTTCTTTGAAGGTGTATGAGCCAGACTTTTCAGACTTGACCATTTTGATCACCTTTGTATGTTCTTTACCTCCACCTTTCTGGAGTGATGCAACTACTT
>JBEEKN010000019.1:0-37180 GCA_041168605.1 Bacteroidota bacterium
TTGGCTTGAGTTCTTGGCTGCGGTCTGCGGCCCAGAAACCGTCGGTAAGGTAGTCGTGCTCAGGGGTAGAGAGTTCGGCAATGGCGTCGTAACCACAGTGGTGGTTGGTCAAAAGCAAACCGTCTTTAGAGATGAGCTCTGCAGTACAGCCTCCGTTGAACTGAACAACCGCATCTTTCAATGAGGAGTTGTTGATGCTATAGATCTCTTCTGCGGTGAGTTGAAGACCCATTTTTTGCATGTCACGGTGGTTGAGGCGATCGATAAACATCAAAAACCACATGCCTTCATCGGCACGTACAAAAAGCCCTACAAACAAAAATAATGCGAGCGTAAAACGTTTAAATTGTGTCATGATTTATTTTTTGTTTGGCGAAGATACGTAAAGTTTTTTTTTCATTCGACTTAGGCTTTCGGGTAAAATACCGAGATAGGAGGCAATTTGATGCTGTGCTACTATTTGTTCAATGCCGGGGTGTCGTTGGAGTAGTTCTTGATAGCGCTCCTCTGCATGGGCAGAAACCGTCATCAGGAAGCGTTTTTGCAAGACCGCGAGCGTGCGTTGGGCCATCACTCTAAACAAGCGCTCGAGCGCAGGAATTTGGTTAAATAAATATTCGAGGTCTTCTTTTGAGATTTCCAGGATGTAGCTTTCTTCTAGTGCTTGAACATTCAGCGTAGCGGCGTCGTCAAAATGAAAAGCCGATAAATCGCCCACCCACCAATCGGCAAAGGCAAAGTACAAGACGTGCTCGTTGCCTTTGGTGTCTGTATAATAAACGCGCAGCGTACCGTCCGCCACAAAGCCCTGATTGAAATTGGTTGAGCCTTCTTTGAGGAAGAAATCTTTTTTGGACACCTTTCTGAGGTGGTAATACTGTTTCATCAGTTCCCAATCAGCGGGCTGTATCTCGACGCGCTGGCTGGTGTAGTTATAAAGTTTCTGATAAGCTTCTTGTGCGTCCATTGGTCTTATTTGGGGAGGTGACGAATGCGCCATTCGGTAGGGTGTAGGTTGTTGAAGCGCTGTCCAATTTGCTTGATCATTGCAATGGCTTGACCTTCAAAAGTAACTAAGTAAAAGCCTGCAGGCGCTTCCCATTGTTGGCTCTCGCCGTGCAAGATCCGCAGGGCCTCAGGTACTTCAACTGCTTTGATCGGAAAATTCCAAATAGGTAAGAGGCTGTAGGTGAGCTCGTAACCCGGCGCCCAGGATTTCTTGTGGGCGGTGGCTACGTGTGTTCCTTTTTTTAAAAATTTCAGGTCTTTGATCAGGCCATAAATCGAACGCGCAAAAGGTGTGGTGACGTAAACTTGATCCGCTTCTTGCCAAAATTGCAAGTCGTGGGTATTGTTTAACATCGCTAGTAGCTCTTTTGGAGCCGCACCTAGGGCGCTGTTTTTTGAAGGCTTGTGCTTGGTATTTGCCCGCGAGGTTTTTTGCAAAGCGGCAATGTAAAAGCCTTCACTTTTGACCTGATTGGGAAAGAAATAGTATCCTATTTCGTGTCGGTCTGCTTGAAGGCCTTCAAAGTGAGGTAGTTTGATCTTTTGGGCGCTTTCTTCTTCGAGCAAACCAAACAGTTGTTGCTCATTTTCTTCCGGATTAAACGTGCAGGTCGAATAAATAAGGTAGCCGCCTTCTTTGAGCAAGGGCCAAACCTCGTCTATAATCTCTGTCTGACGGCTTGCGCACGTTGCAGTGTTGCCCAAATGCCACTCCGCTCTTGCTTGATGGTCTTTGCGGAACATGCCTTCTCCCGAGCAAGGTGCATCTACCACCAATACATCTACTTGACCTTGCAATGCGCTGAGTTCGCTCGGTTTGTGGTTGCAGACAAAAGTATTGGCGTAGCCCCATTTGGTGAGGTTTTCACTGAGAATATAGGCTCTTGAACGGTTGATTTCATTGGCAATCAGAATGCCTTTGTGATTTAAAAAGCTGGCAATGAGCGTGCTTTTACCGCCTGGTGCAGCACTGAGGTCCAAGACTACAGGGTTTTCAGGAAGCACGAGCTGTTCGAGCACTTTTTCGAGGTACATCGAGCCCGCTTCTTGTGGGTAATAAGCGCCTGCATGAAAAAGCGGATCATACGTAAACGACGGCCTTTCTTTTAGGTAAATACCGCTAGAGCTCCAGGCTACGGGGTCTGATGTTTGAAAATTAGACTTGCGCTTCGGATGCAGCCTGACAGAAGTAGGTGCTGTTTCTTCTAGGGCTTGCAGCAAACCGACCGGCACAAATGGGTCTTGTTGGATGCGTTTGATGAAGTCCTGCGGAAGTGAAGTCATGTTCAAAATTACGGCTTTTTTGAGAAGTAAAGCGCGGCAAATTGGGTCGTGTTTTCGTTGGCTTGAACCAATGCGCTCAGTTGCAAATTTGGTACCGCAATGATTTGTTGCTCATCGCAAAGCACGCATTGCAGTTTGCGCAGTGGCGCCGGAATACCAGCTTCTTTGAAAATCTGCAGTACTTTTTTAGTCCCTTTCATGCCCCGAACAGGCATGCGGTCACCGGCCTCTACTTGTCTGAAAAAGAGTGTGCCTTTGATGCGTTGGCGATCGATGAGAAAGTTGGTGTTGGGCACTTCTGACGCTGCCTGAGATGGAAGATCTTCAAGCGCAAACGTCCAATCTGAGGCTTCCGAATTTAAGAAAATGAGTTGGTCCTTTTGCCTGACGACAAATGATTTGGACGCGCTTTTTTCTACTTGCCAAGCAATGAACTTGCCGCTTTCAGCTACAAATAAGTCGGGGAGTCGTCGGATGACATGAGTGGGTATATCGAATAATTTAAATAACTCAATAAATTGATAGGTAGATAGTTGAGTTAATTCATTTAAACAAATAATTCTATTTTTTTGAAGTCTAGAGAGCGCGGAGTGCAGCAATGCATCTTGGGCTTGTATTTCGAGCGCAAATTGTTTTTGAATCAATAGGATGCTTTGCTCTAGCTGCGGTAGTTCATTTTTTAAAAACGGAATAAATACATGTCGCCAGCGATTGCGTCGGTATTTGATGGAGGCGTTGCTGCTGTCTTCGCGCCATTGCAAGCCTAGTTCAGTAGCCTGCGCGTCTAAGGTCTTGCGCCGTAAGTTCAAAAGCGGTCTCAGTAAACCCTTTTGACTGACTTCCATTGCGGCCAAGCCTTTCATGCCTGCCCCGCGCGCGAGCTGCAGCCAAAACGTTTCAATTTGATCCTCGGCATGGTGCGCCGTGCAAATGAGGCTACCGGGCTGCTGTCGTTGCATTTCGCTGAAAAAAGCATAGCGAATGCGGCGGGCCTCGGCCTGAAGGTTTTGATGATTTTGTTGCAGTACTGCGGCTAATTGTACGCGCTTGATATGCAACGGCAAATTGTATTTTTGACAATAAGCCTCCACAAAAGCTTGGTCGGCCTCGCTTTCGGCGCCTCGCAAACCATAGTTGACATGCAAGACCTCAAATGGGAGTGCCAGCGTGCGCATGAGTTCACAAAGCAAAATCGAGTCTTTTCCGCCACTTGTGGCCACTAAATAACAACTGGCCTTATGGGTCTGGAAATAACTGCGGAGTTCATCGAGTTCAGCCGCTGAAGAAGAAAGGTTAGCGGAGGCCATGGATCAGTTTTGCTGCTTTCAATAAGCATTCTTGGTATTCATCGGCTGCGTTGGCGCCAATTGTAAGTGCGCTGCCCACCGAACAAGATAGATAGTGCTTGTTGCGGTTGTAGAGCAGGCTTCGGATGACGACATTGAAGTCGAAATCTCCGTTGGGTTCGATCAGGCCAATGCTGCCGGAGTAGAGACCTCTTTTGAAGTCTTCATGCTGTTCAATTTGTTCGAGCGCTGCAATTTTGGGTGCGCCGGTCATGCTCCCCATCGGAAAGCAGGTCTTGAGGATGTCTATGAACTGAACCGTGGGCTCGAGCGCACAGCTGATTTTTGAAATCATTTGGTGTACGGTCTCGAAGCTATAAATCTCGCAGAGTTCATCGACGCCGACGCTGTTTTTGCTGGCCACTTGAGATAAATCGTTGCGCACGAGGTCGACAATCATGATGTTCTCGGCGCGCTCTTTGGGGTTGTTTTGGAGGTCGCGGGCGAGTTTTTGGTCTGTTAGCGGATCTTTTGAGCGCGGAGCTGTTCCTTTGATGGGCTCCGAACGAAGCACGTTGCCCGTTTTTTGTAAAAAACGCTCTGGGCTGGCACACAAAACCAAATGGTCTGGCGTTTGGATATACGCGGCATGCGGCGCTTTGGACTCGGCATACAAGCGGCCAAATAAACCAACTGGGTTGTTTACTTCGCAATTGGCTGCAGTAAATTCTTGGCAGTAATTGACCTCGTAAATATCGCCGCGCTGCAAGGCGTCTTTGAGCTGTTCAAAGTGTTTAAAATAAGCTGCTTTGGAGGTGCGGGGTTCAAATGTAGTGTCGAGAACGCCTTGTTTTTGTTCAAAAGCTTCCCATAGCGCTTGGGCCTCGGCTTGGTTTTGAACGCTGTCAGTACCCCAGAACAAAGTAGGGGTAGGCGTTAGCCGATACAAGCTCTCTGGTACCCAATAGTGCACAAGCGGGAAGTCTAGTTGGTCTGGATTATTAGAGCTGAGGTTTTCAAAGGCATTTTTGACATCGAAACTCAGGTAGCCAAAAATGTAGTTGCCGGCATTTTTAGTGATGAAAGCTTGAAAAGCGTCGGCATCAAATTGCAGTTTGTTCTCAAAGGAGTCGTGTTGCCCGATGCCCAGCAGGAGCCCATGTTGGTGATGCTGCCAAAAAAAACAAGTTGCTTCCATTGTTCAAATTTACAAACATCGCGTACAATCCCGGACAAAAGCCAACCTTTTCCCTGTTTTTTTGTTACAGACCTGTTACCTTTGCACCGCGCTTACGTCCACAAGACAACTCCATATGAAAACATTCCTCTCTCTACTGCTCATTAGCTTCTCCTTTCTCGCTTTGGGTCAAAAAAAAGCCACCATTAGTGGTTACCTCACAGATGCCAGAAGCGGTGAGGCACTCGGTACTGCCCGCATCTTTGTCAAAGAACTCAAAACCGGCGCTGTAGTCAATAACTACGGCTTTTACAGCCTTACGCTTCCACTCGGCACCTACCAAATCGAATACCGCTGCGATGGTTTTGCCACTATTGTGAAGAGCGTCGCACTCGACAAAGACCAAATCATTAGCCTAGAGCTCGACATGGCCATTCAAGAGGTCAAAGACGTGCGCGTTACGGGCAAGCGCTCGGAAAACGTCACCTCTGCCAAATTAGGGCAAATGGAACTCAAAATGGACCAAGTCAAAACCTTGCCGGCATTCATGGGCGAGGTCGATGTCGTCAAGACCCTTCAATTATTACCTGGTGTGTCTTCTGTATCAGAAGGCGGCCAAGGCTTTTACGTGCGCGGAGGCGGCCCGGACCAAAACTTAGTCTTGCTCGACGAAGGCGTGGTCTACAATGCAGCGCATTTGTTTGGTTTTTTCTCCGTGTTCAATTCCGATGCCATCAATAGTGTCAACCTGATCAAAGGCGGTATGCCTGCCAACTATGGTGGTCGTTTGTCTTCGGTACTTGAGGTCAACATGAACGAAGGCAACCTCAAGAAATTCAAGGTGAAAGGCGGCATTGGCGTGATCTCCTCTCGCTTAACGGTCGAAGGGCCGCTCAAAAAAGACCGCGGCTCTTTTGTGGTTTCTGCACGCCGTACCTACATCGATATTTTGGCCAAAGCAGTCATTTCCGATACCTCTCCGTTTGCAGGTTCGGGTTATTTCTTCTACGACCTTAACGCCAAACTCAATTACAAACTCACCGACAAAGACCGTATTTATTTAAGCGCCTATTACGGCAAAGACATCTTCTCATTTAAGGATAATAATGGCGGTTTTCGGGTTGATATGCCTTGGGGTAATGGTATTGCCGCCCTGCGCTGGAACCACCTTTTTACAAGCAAATTGTTTTTAAATACCACGCTTTCCTATTCCGATTACAACTTTGAATTTGCTTCTTCCCAAGACGAATTTAGAGTGGCCCTCACCTCAGGTATCCGAGACTACACCGCCAAAGTAGACTTCTCGTACTTCCCCAACCCAAAACACCGCATCAAATGGGGCGGCATCTATACGTACCACGATTTCACTCCCACCAGTTTGTCAGCTCAAAACGACACCGTTACCTTTAATACGGGTTCCGCACAACACTTATATTCCCACGAGACCGCTATTTATGCTTTGGACGAATTCGATGTCAATGAGGCCCTGCGCATCAATGCAGGCTTGCGCTACAGTACTTTTGCGCACGTCGGCCCTTTTGATCGCTACATCAAAGGCGACGGCATCTCTACACCGGACAGCGTCGTAAGCTATGACCGCAACGACGTCATTGCCTTTTACCAAGGGTTAGAGCCTCGCTTGTCTTTTCGTTATTTACTCCCCGACAACAGCTCTATTAAAGCGGGCTATGCCTACAACTACCAATATGTGCATTTAGTTACCCTAAGCGCCGTTTCTTTGCCTACCGACATCTGGTTCCCAACCACCGATCAAGCCAAACCAGAACAAGGATTTCAGACCTCCATTGGCTATTTTCGAAATTTTGACAAAGACCGCTATGAAGCGTCTGTGGAGGTCTACTACAAAGGCATGAAAAACCTCATTGAATTCAAAGAAGGTGCCTTGCCTGGCGACAACGTCAATGACAACACCGACAACTTATTGGTTTACGGCGACGGCTGGGCTTATGGTGCAGAATTCTTTCTCAAAAAGACAGAAGGTGCATTTACGGGCTGGATCGGCTACACTTGGGCCAAAACCGAAAGACGCTTCCCTGATATCAATGAAGGCAATATTTACCCAGCCAAATACGACCGCCGCCACGACCTCACTTTGGTCGGTACTTACAAGCTCAACGACACCTGGACCTTCGGCGCCAGTTTTATTTACGCCACCGGAAACACCCTCACACTCCCTGCAAGCTGGTATGTCCAAGACCAAAACTTATTGTTTCAGTACGGCCCGCGCAACTCCACGCGCATGGCCCCATACCACCGCTTAGATGTCAGCGCCACCCGCTACGGCAAAGCCTACAAAATCAAAACCGACCCAGCAACTGGTCAAGAAATTCAAGTCAAGAAAGCTGGCCGCAGCAACTGGTCTTTCTCTGTGTACAACGTCTACAATCGCCTCAATCCATTCTTTTTGTACGTAGACAACGACGGCGATTTCATGAGTGGTAATTTCTCTTTGAGTGTCAAACAAGTCTCTTTATTTCCAATTATACCTAGCGCAACATGGAACTTCGAATTTTAAAATACCTCAGTTTTAGCCTCGTTCTTGCTTCCTTGTGGAGTTGTACCAAAGAGGTGCAGATCGATATCCCTGGCTACAAAGAGCAATTGGTTGTAGATGGTCGCATTGAAACGGGCCAACCCGCCATCGTGTTGCTTTCAAAGAGCGCAAATGTCTATTCGAGCACCAACTACGAATCTTACCTCAATAGTTTTGTAGACGACGCCGTAGTGATCCTCTCTAATGGTACCCAAACCGACACCCTCACTAAAATTTGTACAGATGACCTCCCTCCAGGTCTTGAGCAGGTTGCCGCTGGCATTTTTGGCATTCCGGCAGAAATCTTAGTGAATTTGCACTTGTGTGCGTATGTCTCCATGAACATGCTCGGCGAGGTCGGCAAAACCTACACGCTTCAAATTGCACATCAGGGCAAGCAATACACAGCGAGTTCAAAAATCCAAGCGCCAGTGGCCCTCGATTCTTTGTATTGGAAGCCAGAAGGTAACTTTACAGACCGCGGATTTTCTTGGGCCAAACTCACCGATCCGGCCAACACCGCCGATGCTTATTTGTGGGAAGTCAAATACCCGCAAGACGCGCAGTTTTCCAAAACATTTAATCCTTATACCAACGACAAATTTTTCAACGGGCTCACATTTGAGTTTGGCTATGAAAACCCCATGAGTTTCCAAGACACCACTTCTAATAATCCATACAGAGGTTACTACAAACTCGGCGACACCTTAGTGGTGAAGTTTTCCAAAATGGGCAATAAGGAATACAATTATT
This sequence comes from Bacteroidota bacterium, assembly GCA_041168605.1. Classification (GTDB taxonomy): domain Bacteria; phylum Bacteroidota; class Bacteroidia; order Flavobacteriales_D; family Crocinitomicaceae; genus UBA952. The sequence goes on from JBEEKN010000019.1 coordinate 8,063, forward strand.
TCGAAAAGAAATACAATCAAATTTATTCTGGAGGCAGCCCCTTTGCTGTGCCTACAAATATCCCAACCAACATAGAAGGCGGCGCTTTGGGTATTTGGGTGGCTTACTCACCTTGGATAGACACTTTGGTCTGCCAATAAAATTGGGGTCTTTTGTTTAGTGCCTGAAGGTGTATTTCTTTTGCAGCAAATACGATAGGAATACCACCGCGAAGCTAGAAAAAACATTGGCGATCGAAGGGTAGAATTGCAGGGTTTCGATCATGATTTTAAGCAATAAATAATTACCTAACCAAGATAACCCAGCGCTCACTGCGTAGCGAAATAGCTGAACGCGGCCCATGAGTTTGCTGTCTGTAAAAACCACATACTTATTGAGTAAAAAGCCCAGCGTAAAGGCAATGACAAAACAAAGCATGGAGCTAAGGGTGTATGCAGAAACTACGTACGTATTTGATGCAAATTGAATGTTGAAAATCCGTTTTTCAAATACATATTGAAAGATGAGGTAGAAAAACAACCAACTCGATACCAAGTTGCTGCCGCCGCAAGCCGCGTAATAATAGGTTTGCTTGTCGAAAAAACGCGCAAACAACGGGTAAAAAAGGTCGAGAACCTGGCGTATTAGTTTTCCCATTTGATTTGATAACCGGTGTGCTTTCTGATATTGATCACAAACGTATGATCGAGGTAGAGGTATTGCCCTCTGATGCCTGTTAGGGTTCCACTCACGCGCGCTTGTTGATCCAAAGATAGCGATTTCACTTTGTCGGGGTAGCGCAAGACAGGATAGTTAAATGCCCAGACGTCTTCGTCGTTGGTCCAATACTGCGTGAGGTCTGCCGGCAGGCTTTCTTCGAGCTCCCATTTTTGTTCGTCGAGTGCGGGCCCGTCGTAAGGACTATTTTGGAGCATGCGCTGCCAATTGGTTTTGTCTGCAAATTGAGATTTGAGCGCCACTTCCAGTACGCCAGATAAATACCTGTTGGGTACTTCTGCCAAAACAATGGCTGCAGCAGCGCCTTGGTCTATCCAGCGCGTGGGCATTTGGGTGGTACGCGTGATGCCTACCTTGAGTTGGTCGGTCTGCGCCAAGTATACAAAATGGGGTTGGTTGTGGTGTCTTTGCTCGTAGTCGGGGTCTCGGCCCAAGCCTAAATGTGCTTGACAAAGTTCCGGATGTAAAATGCAAGGGCTCGCCGAAGCTGCCGTTGAAAAGCAATTGAAACAAAAGCCCTCGCCAAAAGATTTATTGATTTTCTTTTGGCATTCTCGGCAGAAAATCGCGCCGGTAAACAACATAGAAATCGGCTGCCCAATGAGCGCGTTTAAATTGATTTCTTGTGTGCTGTCGCCAAGCCAATATTGTACCTGCTCATCTTGAGCAGTTTTCATTTTTTGGAGCAAAAATTCCATTATTCGGGCAGGATGTTCATTTTGTCGGCAAAATGGTAGCAGTAGTCGCGGAGGTCTTCTGAGATGAGGTGTTCGCCAGTTGCCTTTTCAAAGGTGTCTGCCATGGTGAGCAAGGTCTGGTGAAAGAATTGCTTCATTTCTTCTATGGTCATGTCTTTGGTCCAGAGGTCAATTTTCATGGTGTTTTTTGACTTCGGATCCCAGATTGATAGCAGAAAAGCAGCCGCTTCGGCGTTTTCTATCTGACCATCGCTGGCCGACCACAACATGCGCAAGGGCAGTAGGTTTTCATTGAGGCCTACTTGTATACTGATTTCGGAGGTTTTGACGATTTCACTCATTGCGGTACTTCGTATTTTTTTAGAATTTGGTGATAAGGTAGTGCCAGCAGGGCTGGAATGGATGGTTCATTTGCATCGATGTATTGCTTGACGATGCGGTAACCTAAGAAACGCCCCATCCGGTCTGGACTTTCTTGCGGCAGGCCAATAGAGTAGGGGCCTTCGTTCAAGAAATTCATGTTGAGTTCTTGGTCGGTTTTAAATAGCAACTGTTGGTCTACGAGGTATTCCCAAACGCCGCGCTCGGCTTTGAGCGCCCATTCAAAATCTTGTTCGCTGTAGCGCAAATGGTTGTGCAGTGCGACTTCAGGGCTAATGATTTCTAAAATAGCGAGCAACTTGCCCCAGCGGATCATCTCGCTGGCAAAGTTTTCGTCGGTGGTTTTCAAAACGTTCGTGCCGAGCCAAATCAGTAAGGCGTCTGAGGTTGCGTATTGCGGCGCCATGCCTTCTTTGATCCAGTCGTAAAATTGCTGTGGAGGTAGCGCAGCGATAATGGAGTGGTCGGTTCCTAGATAGCGCTCCTGACCCAAAACAATAGCTGTTGAAGAGGCGTAGGCGCTGGCTGCAAACTGCGTGTAGGTAAAATAAACGTTTTTGGCTACAGGAACTTTGGGAGCGAGTAGGGAGAGTCTTTTGAGTCCGGCTTCAATTTGTTGAAATGTTTTCATGCGCCATTTGGCACGCTTGTCTAAGGCTGAAAAAACTTGCTTGTTGAAAGGTTGGGAAAAAGTGCGCTGCAAACCATTGATAAAAGCGCTGTCCGATTGCGTAGACACCTGCAAAGCGTAGGGGAAACAAAACTGCGAGAGGTCGAAATCAGACGCGAGCAGGGCTTTGATCAAGCGTCTTTGCTCATTGATGTGCGCGTAACGAAAAGAGGAGTCGAGGTTTTGGTAGCTGACATGATGCTTGGCGCTATCTAAATCTACCTGATAGGTGTCGGACTGACAGGCGTAAAGACCGATGAGCAGGAGTAGAAGACTGAGCTTGCGTATCATGAATATTGTTATTTTTGTTCAAAATTAACATTAATCAGGCAACATGAAATCACTGCGTTTTCAACTCTTTTTATTTTGTGCCTTCTTTTTAGGTCAAAACAACGTTTCTTTTGCTCAGGCAGTTTCTGAAAAGAAGCTCCAAGGTGGCGTTACCGGATCAGTTGGGCTCAATTTTCCAAAGATGGGCACCAATCTTCTGGGTAGCTCGCCGGGTTTTTCATCTTCTTTTGGTGTGTGTTTCACCAAAGCCTCCAAAGAATCGCAAAATATTGCACTCAGTGGCGGCGTAGAATTCGACATCGACCGCATCAGTTACAACGTCAGCGACCAAGATGTTTTCTATCGTTTCACCGACAAGCAAATCAAGCCAAAAGGAGAAACCGTCACCTCCGACTTATTTTTCAACCTCACCGAGCGCACCTATGAGCCGCTTTACTTGGCGCTGCCCATCGGTCTTACCTTTAGGACAGACTTCATCGGCGATTACCGCGGCATCCTTCGCTTTGGTTTGCGCAACCGTTTTTTACTGACCAATACCGTCGATGACAAAGGTTATGTTGTTCCGTTTGCCGGCAGTATCAATGGTTCGGCAGAAGAAAATCTCGGCATGAAGGTGAGCAAAGACCTTTTCTTTTACAATGCAAACATTGGCATCAGTGCCGGCGTAGAATGGAATTTTTCGGGTTCCACTTGTTTGGTGGCAGAAATTGGCTACAGCTATGGTTTCATGCCTTTGCACCTCACCGGTAAAGAACAAAATTACACCTTGTTTACTATCGATGAAACCACCCAGGCCGCAGATTACTTTAGAACCCAAGCCACGCTCAATCAAGCACATCTGAAATTCACGCTGTTATTCTAAGCCCATGCACGCGCTGGCTTCACATATATCTAGTTGGTTAGGTTCGTACCTGCAAACTGCGCATGCTAAAGGTTTTGTGGTGGGTATTTCTGGCGGTATCGACTCCGCTGTAACCTCCACACTGTGTGCACTCACAGGCGCCCCAACGATATGTGTCACGATGCCCATACGCCAAACCAAAGCAGAATTTGACCGCGCAGGCGAACACATGCAAGATTTGCAAAGTCGTTTTGCGAATGTGCAACTTCAAACCATCGACCTCACGCCATCTTTTGAAACCCTTAGCGCCGCGCTTCCTGCCAATGCAGCTGCGCACACGCTCGCTATGGCCAACACCCGAGCGCGCTTGCGCATGACGACACTTTACGCGGTGGCTCAGGCCAATCAGTGTTTGGTGGCTGGCACCGGAAACAAAGTAGAAGATTTTGGGGTCGGATTCTATACCAAATACGGCGATGGTGGGGTAGACCTCAGCCCGATCGCCGACCTCATGAAAACCGAAGTTTTTGCCTTGGCCAAAGCACTTGGCGTGGTTTCGTCTATTCAAAACGCAGCCCCTACAGATGGTTTGTGGGAAGACGGCCGCTCAGATGAAGACCAAATCGGCGCTACCTACCCAGAGCTCGAGTGGGCCATGTGCTTTGCTGGTGATGTGAGCACACTCACTGCGCGCCAGCAAGAAGTCTTGGCTATTTACAACAAATATAACCGCGCCAACGCGCACAAAATGCAAGCCATTCCAGTTTGCGAGGTCCCTGATCACCTTAAAGCCTTGTTGAAGCAATGATAAAAGGCACCTTCTTGTCGTTGTTCCTTTTCTTTTCATTGGTGGTTTTTGCGCAAAAAAATACCCAAAAGGCACTTTTGGCTATACAGCAAAACAATTTCGGTTTGGCGCAAAGTTTTTTACAAAAAGACCTCGAAAAAGCACCAATTGCAGCCAGCTACGGCTGGGCGGTGTATTACCTCACACCATTTTGCTATCAAGCAGACAGCGCGTTTGCATACCTCTCTAAATTTGAGAAGAGCTATCCTTCATTAGATAGCAAATCGAAGGCGAAATTACAAATCGATTTAGCCATTCAAGATTCCACTACCCAGCATCTTTTTGAGCAGTTGGCCAGCCGCGAATTGCAAATGGCTGTGGGTGCACCTCAAATCGCGGCACTCGAGCGCTTCATGGAGCGTTATGGCCAAAAGTACCCACCCTACAAAAAAGTAGTGGTTGGTTTGCGCGATTCGCTTGCGTTTGATCAGGCGCTGCGGGCGCAAACGTCTGCTGCCATGCAGGCATTTGTGGTCATGTATCCGAATGCGACACAGCAAGCAGCTGCCACGGCCAGTTATGAGCTTTTGTTGTATCAAGAGCGCACACAGCACGACACCGAAGCAGAATTGTCTGATTTCATTGCACAAAACCCCACTAATCCTCATGTCGAAAAGGCTTGGGAGCGACTCTACAACAAGTATGTGCAGGTCGGAACGCTAGAATCATTTACGCATTTTATTCAAACGTATCCCGCAGCACCGCAAGTAGCCACGGCCTGGAAGCAGATTTACCGGCTCTACATGCAAACCTACAGCGTGGAGAAACTCGCGGCCTTTAAGAGCACTTATCCAGCTTATCCATTTATCGAAGATTTAGAAAAGGATGGCGAACTGCTGCTCAAGCATTTGTATCCATTTATCCAAGCCAATGCCTATGGCTACATGGATGCAACAGGCACGGTATTAATTGCGGCACAATACGACGAAGCCAGTGCGTTTTATGAGGGCTTGGCAATTGTCTCTAAAGACGGCCGCTACGGACTGATCAATAAGCGCAATGAACAAATTATTGCTTTCAAATACCTCGATATTTCTCCAAATCAAGGGGGTTTTATTCTCGAGGATAGCAGCGGTTATCTTTTACTCGACGCGCAGGGTCAGTTTTTGCAACAAACGCCACTGCAATGGGAAGAGCTACAGCAAACACTCAGTGCTTTTGATTGGCAAGTAGCGCCAGTAGAGACCAAGCGAGAACAACCTTATGAGCGCATCGAACGCAACGGCAAAGTAGGGCTCAACAAAAAAGGAAAAGTCATTTTGGCACCTAAGTACGACGATATTATTGTCTTGACCGACGCCACGCTTTTCATCGCCAAGCAAGGGAAAAACCTCCATTATTTCGATACTACTGGAAAGCGCTTAGAATTGAACGGATTGGAATGGTTTTTGACAGCACCCGAACTGGCTTTCTTCACGAAGGAAGGCTATGCGGTTTTTGCCAAATCAGGAAAACTCGGGCTCATGGATGTCAAAGGAAAAGTAATGATCAAGAATGCCTACGAGGCTGCTCAGCCTTTTTGGGGTGGCTTGTGGCCTGTTCAGCAGGGTGGGAAGTGGGGCTTGATTGGCCTCGATTCAAAAGTGATTTTGCCGCTTGTCAATGAGAAAATTACGCCTTTTGCACCTTTTGGATATTTAGTCGAACAAACGCAGGGCTTGGGTTTGATCGATACTTCAGGTAAATGGATATTAAATCCTGAATATAAAACAATTAAACGACTAGAATCAAACTATTTTTTAGTGGAAAACAACAACGGTTTGGGCTTGTATGGTACCGATGGCACACCTATTATCAGTTGTGGCTATCAGCGCATCGTGCGTTTTGACCAGCGCTCATTTCAGCTCAGCACCCCAGAAGGCTTGGCTTATTACCTTGTTGACGATCAAAAAATCCTGACCCTCAAGCCATGAATCCCAGACAAATCCAATCCGAACACTACCTCAAGGCGCTCATTGTCGTGCTGAGTTTGTATGTTGGGTCATTTGTCTATCTCGAACTCACTACCGTTAAAAAAGAAGAACTCCTTGCCGATGAAGCGCTTTACGAAGTGGCTTTAGAAGATGTCAGTGAAGAAGAAAAAGAGCAACTCCGTCAAGAGATGGAGGCGGTCCAACAAAATGCATCGTTGAGAAGTGTGGCCCGCGATGCCAATGACACGCGTCCACGCTCCGACGAGAACTGGTCTACACAAACAGGTGGTGCGAGCCAAGGCAACCCTGAGCAAACCGCCCGAGATTTTGAGGCTGAGGTTTTTGCGCAAACAGGAGGTACCGCTGCCCGCGAGCGCATTTTACAAGAAAGCAATAAGCGCATTGCGCAACTCAAGCAACAGGGGCAAACGCCGCAAACGAGCTCCACGAATGGAAGCGCGCAGCCCAATCAATACGCGGGAGCAGTCATGGTAGATTTCAGTGTCAATAAACGCAGTGCTTATGAGGGCAACACTTGGTATGTCAGAAATCCTGGCTACACCTGTGGCTTCAATGCGGCGGGTATGGTGTATGTGCAAATAGAAGTATCGGCGGCAGGGAAAGTAACTGTTGCCAACTACATTGCCGCCAAAAGTAAAAACGCCAGCGCGTGCATGATCGAACAGGCCCTCAAATACGCCAAATTATCGAGGTTCAGCGCGGGTGAGGGTAGTGCACCAGGCTGGATTTCTTATCGCTTTGAAGCGCAATAGCTACTTTCTGTAAATCAATTGATTAAAAAATAATCAATATTTTGATGAGTTATTGATATTTTACTTATTTTTGAGCAAAGTATCAGCAACATGCACATCGCTCAGAATCTCAAGTTTTTACGCAAAAGAAAAGGCAAGTCTCAAGAAGAAATGGCCCAGGCGCTCGGTCTCAATCGCTCTACTTACAGCGGTTACGAAAACGAAGTGGCCCAGCCCAGTTTAGAATTGCTCTTGCAACTCGCGCAATCCGAACAAATCCCCTTAGAAGTGCTTTTGTCTAAGCCCCTAGACCAACTCCCTGCAGCTGAGCTAGACGCTTTTCAAGGTGCGTGGAGGGGCGAGGCCAGCGGTCAGCACTTGCGCGTGCTCACTACGGTTGTCAATGCGCAAAACGAAGAAGAAATCGAACTCATTTCTGAAAAAGTGAGCGCTGGCTACACCAGTGGCTACGCAGACCCCAACTACCTCCAAGAACTCCCAACTTTGCGCTTGCCCTTTTTGTCCAAAGACCGCAAATACCGCGCGTTTCCCATTGCCGGTGACTCCATGCCGCCAGTGGTCCACGGCTCTTATGTCGTGGGCGAGTTCGTTCAAGATTGGTTGCGCCTGCCTTCCAATACGCCCTGCGTGGTCGTAACCAAAGAAGATGGCATCGTCTTTAAATACGTTCAAAATTTACTCCAAGAGCAGCAAATTCTTCGCCTGAGCTCCACCAATCCACTGTATGCGCCTTTTGAAGTACCTGTAGCTGAGGTGCTAGAAGTCTGGCGCTTTGTTTCTTACATCTCCCGAGAACTCCCCGACATCCAACTCGATCACGCCGCATTGGGTAGCCAAATTCGCGCCATGCAAGCCGACCTTCAAACCGCACTGCGCAGCCACAATAAATAGCGCTTATCCGCACATTTTTTTGTAATTTTGCGCTTCATTATTACACACTATGACCATTCAAGTTACTTTTCCGGACGGCAACATTCGTACGTTCGACTCCGGAACTACCGCCATGCAAGTGGCCCAATCCATTTCTGAAGGCCTTGCACGCAATGTGCTCGCTGCCCGCATCGACGATCAAATCAAAGATGCCAGCACGCCTTTAACCCAAGACTGCACGCTCCAATTGCTCACGTGGTCAGACGCCGAAGGCAAATCCACCATGTGGCACTCCTCTGCGCACCTCATGGCCGAGGCACTTGAGTTTTATTACCCAGGTATCAAATTGGCCATTGGCCCACCGGTTACCAACGGTTTCTACTACGACGTAGACCTCATGGAGCACAGCATCTCCGAAAAAGACCTCGAGAAAATCGAGCAAAAAATGAAAGAGTTGGCCAAGCTCAAAAGTCCTTTTGTGCGTCAAGAAATCAGCAAAGCCGATGCCATCGCTTACTTTGAAGAAAAGCAAGACCCTTACAAACTCGAACTATTAGCCGACCTCCCAGACGGCAGCATCACCTTTTACACGCAAGGCAACTTCACCGATTTGTGTCGTGGGCCACACATCCCAGACACCGGTTTTGTAAAAGCCGTTAAACTCACCGCAATTGCTGGTGCATACTGGCGCGGCGACGAAAAAAACAAGCAGCTGACGCGCATTTACGGCATCACCTTTCCAAAGCAAGCTGAGCTCACCGAATACCTCGAAAGAGTAGAGGAGGCCAAGCGCCGCGACCACCGCAAGCTAGGTAAAGAATTAGAGCTTTTTACCTTCAGTCAAAAAGTAGGGCAGGGCTTGCCACTTTGGTTGCCTAACGGTGCTGCATTGCGCGAGCGCCTAGAGAACTTCCTCAAAAAAGCGCAAAGAAAAGCGGGTTACCAACAGGTCATTACCCCACACATCGGCAACAAAGAACTCTACGTCACCTCCGGTCACTACGAAAAATACGGCGCCGATTCCTTTCAGCCGATCCGCACCCCAGATCCCAACGAGGAGTTTTACCTCAAACCAATGAACTGCCCGCACCACTGCGAAATCTTTAAAAGCAAACCGCGCTCTTACAAAGATTTGCCTGCGCGTTTTGCAGAGTTTGGTACGGTCTACCGCTACGAACAATCCGGAGAGCTCCACGGCCTGACACGCGTGCGTGGCTTTACCCAAGACGACGCGCACATTTTCTGTACCCAAGAGCAGGTGAAAGAAGAATTCAAGAACGTCATCGACATCGTGCTTTATGTGCTCAAGACGCTCAAGTTTGAAAACTTCAAAGCACAAATTTCGCTCCGAGACAAAGAAAACAGCTCCAAGTACATCGGTACCGATGAAAACTGGCAGCGCGCCGAGCAAGCCATTATAGAAGCTGCAGCCGAAAAAGAATTGCCTACAGTTGTCGCTTATGGTGAGGCTGCATTTTATGGCCCGAAACTCGATTTCATGGTGCAAGATGCATTGGGAAGAGAGTGGCAATTAGGCACCATTCAAGTCGACTACAACTTACCCGAACGCTTTGAGCTCGAGTACATTGGCGCCGACAACCAAAAACACCGCCCCGTTATGATCCACCGCGCACCGTTTGGTTCGATGGAACGTTTTGTAGCTGTCTTACTCGAACACTGCGCCGGCGACTTCCCGCTTTGGCTGTCTACAGAACAATTTATCGTCTTGCCAATCTCCGATAAATACAACGACTACGCAGAAAAAGTTTCAGAATTCCTAAATAATTCCGATATTCGCGGACTTATTGACGACCGCAACGAGAAAATCGGCAAGAAAATTCGCGACGCAGAACTCAAAAAAGTACCTTTCATGCTCATCGTAGGTGAGAAAGAAGCCGAGTCAGACACCATTTCTGTCAGACAGCGCGGCGTCGGCGACCACGGCAGCATGGACCTGAACAAATTTGCGGACTTGATTCAGGAAGTAATTACCGCAGAACTGGCTTAAGTTGAACTAACCACTGAATGAGAAGAAACTCAAAACCATTTGTAAAAAGAGAAGAGGCTGCTCAGCACCGCATCAATGAAAAGATTTATGCGTCTGAAATCCGCCTTGTTATCGAAGGAGAAGAACCACAGGTCATGAGCGTTGCCAAGGGCATAGCTTTGGCTGAAGAACAAGACATGGATCTTGTGGAAATCTCTCCAAACGCTACGCCCCCGGTTTGTAAAATCCTGGACTACAAAAAGTTCATTTACAACCAAAAGCGCAAAAGCAAAGAACTGAAAGCCAAACAAAGCAAGGTTGTTTTGAAAGAAATTCGCTTTGGTCCCAATACCGACGACCACGATTTCGCTTTCAAATTGGCCCACGCTAAAAAATTCCTAGAAGAGGGCAGTAAGGTCAAGGCCTACGTTTTCTTCAAAGGAAGAACCATCGTGTTCAAGGACAGAGGCGAGATATTACTGCTCAAATTTGCCCAAGAGCTCGCTGACCTCGGTGCGGTAGAACAACTACCAAAACTAGAAGGTAAAAAAATGATCTTGATGATCAACCCGAAAAAGAAATAAGAAGCTGATATAGAAGTTTAACTCAAAAAAAAGCAAGCAAATGCCTAAAATGAAAACAAAATCCAGTGCAAAGAAGCGATTCACCATCACTGGAAGTGGCAAAATCAAGCGCAAGCATGCATTTAAGAGTCACATCCTCACCAAAAAGGCTACCAAACGTAAGCGCAATCTTACGCACGCCGGATTGGTTCACGATGCTGACCTCTCAAATGTCAAGTTGCAATTGTGCATGAAATAGTCCCTTTAACGGTTAATAAATTGTAGAACCCGGTACTGAGTCCCTTAAGTCTTCTTCGAAGCACTCCCTACCAAAAAATTTAAAAAATATGCCAAGATCAGTAAATCACGTCGCGTCAAGAGCTCGTAGAAAGAACTTGATGAAATTGGCCAAAGGATACTTTGGTCGTCGTAAAAATGTTTGGACAGTTGCAAAAAACGCCATTGAAAAAGGGCTTGTTTATGCATACTCTGGACGTAAGCAAAAGAAAAGAAACTACCGTTCACTCTGGATTACCCGTATCAACGCGGGAGCTCGCCTTCACGGCATGAGCTATTCACAGTTTATGGGTGCCGTACACAAAAGTGGAATTGAACTCAATCGCAAAGTACTTGCCGATTTAGCCATGAACCACCCAGAAGCTTTCAAAGCGGTTGTCGATACGGTAAAAAAATAAGTTTGAAACCTATATCAGCTCAAAGCCATTAGTCTACCGATTAATGGCTTTTTTTATAAAGAAATGATTCGCATTGGCATTGTCGGTATTGGTTATTTGGGGCGCATTCATTTGAGCGTGCTCCAAAGTCTTCGTGCACATTTTGATGTGGTAGCCATCCACGACCGCAACCAAGTTTCTTTTTCGAACGAAACCGAAGCCAAACTAGATCAGGCCAAGTCAAGTCCAAAATTTTTTGCGGACTATGCACAATTGCTTGCAGAAATAGATGCCGTAGCCATTATTGCCAGCACGCCTGCGCATTTTGTCTTGGCGCAAGAAGCGCTCTTGGCGGGCAAAGCTGTTTTTGTCGAAAAACCGATGTGTGCCACGCTCCAAGAAGCCCAAGAACTTCATGAGCTCGCGCTGCAACAACAAAGCTTTGTGCAAGTCGGACACGTAGAGCGTTTCAATCCGGCTGTAATGGCTGCAGAGCCATATCTCGGCGCACAACTCCTCGATTTTACAGCTAGCCGAACCGCACCTTTTCAAGAACGCGGCTCAGATGTGTCGGTGGTGCTCGACCTCATGATACACGATATCGATCTGCTGCTTGCGCATACCTCAAGTAAGGTTGTAGCTATCGAGGTAGTTGCCAAAAGCAAGCAAAGCGCATTCTCAGACGAAGTACAGGCCAGCATCGCATTTGAAGACGGTTTGAAAGCCAAGCTTTTCGCTTCGCGCATTTCGGATCAGAAACAGAGAACTTTGCACTTACAAATGCCCGAACACACCATCGCATTGGACCTTTTGGAGAAAACAGCAGCTGTACAGCCCAGTTCCGGTTCAGGAACAGACGCACTTGAAGTTGTGCCCAGCAATGCTTTGCAAACCCAGTGGCTCGATTTTGCGAGCGCTTACCACGCAGGCCATGGGCCAAGGGTAGGGGTTGAGGCAGGGCTGCGCGCACTAGCGCTCGCTTTGCAAATAGATGCGCGTGCTCAAACACAAATAGTACAAAATAGTAAGCACTTCATACAATAAAAATGACTGACTTTCGTTCCGTATCCATGGTCTATCGTTACCTTCTTTTTCTGGGGCTTATTTTAGGCGCTTGTGTCAAAAACAATCCGGATCCTGCTTGGCTAGAAGTAACAGAATGGACACTCGAGGCCAACCCCACACTCAACGGGGAGGAAGGCCAGCTCACCCAAAAACTTACCGATGCTTGGGTCTATGTAGACGAACAACTCATTGGCGTTTTTGAGGTTCCTTTCAAGATTCCAATTCTCATAGAGGGTGCTGCGAGCATTCGCATTTACCCAACCATCAGAGTCAATGGTATTGCGGCAACCAAAATGCGCAACGAACACATGGTTCCATTTGATGTAAGCGGCGTTTTTGTCAAGAACCAAACCCTTACCATCGCCCCAATTACCCATTACAAAGACAACGTCAACTTCTGGATCGAAGACTTCGAAGACATCAATATCAAACTCACCGACGACCCCAATACCTCCTCAGCCAATATCATCTTGGCCAACGACACCCTCAAATGGTTCAATGGCAACTATTACGGAAAAGTACTTTTAAGTGCACAAGACTCCATGTGGATAGCTTATACCAATCAAGATCAGCAGTTGAGCATCCCCAAGAACAAGCAAGCGATGTTGGAAATTGATTACTGCAATTCCGTTGATTTTACCCACTACCTTTTGTTTGTGAACAGCAACGGCACCAATGAAAATATCATGCGTACCATGAGACAAAGTCCGCTGAGCACCTTGCGTTGGAAGAAAATTTATATTCTGCTCAGTGAAGTCATTACAGCGGGGCCCAATAATTCCAATTACATACAAGCCTTTAAGGCTTTTTACGACAGCAAAATTTCAAATAATCTGATTTTAATCGATAACATCAAGGTGGTATATTTCTAATGAAAGACCGTTTTTGGATAGCGTTTTTGATTTGTATTGACTTGCTCAGTGCGAGTAGTTCTTGGGGCCTATTTTTTTATATGCGTCAGGTTCAAATCGAAGGCAAGCCTTTTCATGCCGACGGTAACTTTTGGATGGGTGTATTGTTGTTGCCGCTTTTTTGGTTGTTGTTTTATACCCTACAAGGCACTTACCACGACATCCGTCGCTTGTTTCGCTTGAAAGTCCTGAATTTGAGTTTGGCCGCGTCCTTTTTCGGGACCATTGTGCTGTTTTTTACCCTCTTACTCGACGACCAAGTCCGCAGTTATCAGAATTACTACCAGCTCACCATTTGGTTATTTATCATTCACCTGAGCTTCACATCATTTGGAAGAGTGCTCTTTACAACCATTTTGATCAAGTACATCAAAGCGGCAGGGCACGGTTTTAAAACACTCATTATTGGGGGCAATGAACGCGCTATTGAAATTTATCAAGAGTTGCTTGCTGCACCAAACATGATCAATCATTTCGTAGGCTTTCTTCAGGTCAATGGCCGAGACAACCTATTGGCACCGCAGCTTGCACACCTCGGAAAGCTCTCCGACTTAGAAACCGTTTTGGAAGCGCAACAAGTGGAAGAGGTCATTATTGCGATTGAAAGTTCTGACCACGACCGCTTGCAGTCTATCATAGCGCGCATAGACAACGGAAAAATCCGCATCAGGGTTTTACCCGATATGTACAGCATCTTAGCGGGTTCTGTCGACATGACCAACATTTACGGCGCCCTGCTCATCGAAATCAACCCTGACGTCATGCCTTATTGGCAAAGAGCCGTCAAGCGCCTCATGGATATCGTCATTTCTTTTGTCGCGCTGTTGTTTCTCATTCCCTTCTTTATTTTTTCTTCGGTGGCGGTAAAGTTGTCTTCGCCAGGTCCTATCTTTTTCTTGCAAGATCGCGTAGGGCGAGGCGGCAAGCGCTTTAAAATCATCAAATTTCGCACGATGTATACCGATGCTGAAAAAGCGGGGCCGCAACTCTCCAAAGAAGGAGACCCGCGCATCACGCCAATTGGTCGTTTCATGCGCAAAACGCGTCTCGACGAATTTCCGCAGTTTCTCAATGTGCTTTTGGGGCAAATGTCTTTGGTTGGGCCGCGCCCAGAGCGTCAGTTTTATATTGATCAAATCGTAGCTATTGAACCGCAATACATGCACCTCACGCGCGTGAGACCAGGCATTACCTCCTGGGGGCAGGTTAAATATGGCTATGCCGAAAACGTTGATCAAATGCTGCAGCGCATGAAGTTCGATCTCATTTACATGAAAAACCGCACTTTGGCGCTCGACATCAAAATCATGTTCTACACCGTCATCATTGTATTTAAGGCGCAGGGCAAATAAGTTTTGTAGCGTTCAAATAAAATGACTATCTTTGCACCCTTAATTCACTTATTTATCAACCTGGGTTTCGGACCCAAAACTGTAAAGAACAATGGCAACACGCATTCGTCTTCAAAGACACGGTAAAAAAGGCAAACCATTTTTTCACTTGGTAGCTGCTGACAGCCGTGCAAAACGCGATGGTAAATTCATCGAAAAACTCGGAACTTACAACCCAACTGCTAACCCTGCTGTAATCGACATCAACTTTGATGCGACACTTGCTTGGGTTCAGACTGGTGCTGAAATGTCCGAGACTGCTCGTGCTATTCTATCTTACAAAGGAGTTTTGTACAAAAATCACTTGCTTAACGGCGTGAAAAAAGGTGCATTAACTGCCGAGCAAGTAGAAGAGCGTTTCAATCAATGGTTAGCTGACAAATCGGCTAAAATTGATGGCAAAATCACTGGTTTAGTGAAAAACGCCGAAAAAGAAAAAGCTGACCGCATGGCAGCTGAAGTTGCAGCTAATGCAGCCAAAGCCGCAGCAGTCGTTGCTAAAAACACTCCAGAGGTAGAAGAAGTAGCTGAAGAAGCTCCTGCAACTGAAGAAGTAGCAGCTGAAGAAGCTCCTGCAACTGAAGAAGTAGTTGCTGAAGAAGCTCCTGCAACTGAAGAAGTAGTAGCTGAAGAAGCTCCTGCAACCGAAGAAGTAGCAGCTGAAGAAGCTCCTGCAACTGAAGCCCCTGCTGAAGAAGCATCTGAAGAAGCTGCTGCTGAATAAGCATATGCAAATTCAAGATTGCTATTATTTAGGTCTTATCGCGAAACTTCACGGATTCAAAGGTGAAGTTTCGTTGTTTTTAGACGTGACCAATCCGGCCGATTACCAAGGGCTAGACGCCTTGTATCTGGATATCAACGGTCAACTCACCCCATTTTTTATTGAAGGTTTTAAACTCAAGAACAAAGGCTTTGCGGCCATTAAGTTCGAAGGAGTAGAAACTGAAGAGGCCGCTAAGCGCTTGGTGAAAAAGAAAGCGTATTTGCCGCTAGAAGTTTTACCAGAACTCGATCAAAGTTCCTTCTATGACCACGAAATCATCGGGTTTAAGGTCTTTGATGCCCAGCACGGCGCCATCGGTATGGTAGCCGACGTCATCGACATGACAGCCAATCCTTTATTGCAACTAGACTTCAATGGTACCGAAATCTTGGTACCTATTTTTGAAGGGCTTATCCAAAAAGTATTGCGCAAAAAAAAGGAGCTCTATATCAAAGCTCCTGAAGG
This sequence comes from Bacteroidota bacterium, assembly GCA_041168605.1. Lineage (GTDB taxonomy): Bacteria > Bacteroidota > Bacteroidia > Flavobacteriales_D > Crocinitomicaceae > UBA952. The sequence goes on from JBEEKN010000019.1 coordinate 23,886, forward strand.
TCTGATTGATCTTTACCTGACTACTTAGTAGTCAAAAGTCCCATTGCAATTTTCATGCGAATGATTTTCTTGGCTGCAGCATCAACCTGTGCTCTGAACGCGGCGTCTTTGCGGTAATGCGTTAAAATTTCTGCGTGTGCTTTCTTGGCATCTACGGGCATCAGAATGATATCACAACCTGCTGCAACTGCTTTGTAGGCAGCTTCCGGAACAGCAACCACGCCGCCCATGTTCATGGCGTCGGTAACGATGAGTCCTTTGTAGCCCATTTCGTTTTTGAGTAGGTCCGTGACAATTGCTTTTGAGCAAGTAGAAGGGAGGCCATTGGTGTTGTATTTTGGATTGTTTTGCACGGCAATATGCGCCACCATAATAGAAAGGACGCCTTGGGCAATAAGTGGCGGATAATTCTGAATTTCTTTGAGTTCGCCGTCGATGACTTGCAGCGCTTTGTGGGTGTCGCCAGATACCAAGCCGTGGCCAGGGAAGTGCTTGGCGGTGGCAATGATGCCTTGTGCTTGTGTTTCTTCAATAAATGCGCCCGACCATGGAATGATGTTGGCAGGTACGGCACCAAAACTTCTGAAACCGACCGTAGCGTTAGGAGACATATCTACAACAGGCGAGAAATTGTAATTGATGCCAATGGCATTGAGGTCTTTGGAGATGGTTTGAGCACAAGTGCGCACTTCTTCAATGGACTGCATTTCATTGGCTTTCTTGACAAGCGTGGAACCCATAATTTTGCGATTGACCAAACTTGGCTCTGCATCGGCACTGTATAAGAATGGTAAATTGCCGTTGGCCTTGTTTTGCTTTTCAAAATCGGCAATCCAGGACGTAAAACCTTCTTTGGTGCCGTTGAGCATGAGCACGCCGCCAATGATGCGGTCTTTGATGTGTTGGTCAATAGTAGCTTTTTCTTGACCCAAGCGTCCAACAGCGGGCATAATGAGCTGTGCTACAATTGCGGTGTCGTCTAGACTTGCAAATACTTTATCGACAGCGGCATCTAGGTCTTTGTTTTCTTTTAAGAAATCTTGCAATTCAAATTGGGTCTGAATTTGCACAACTTCGCGTTTACGCACCTCTTTTTGAGGAGCTTGTGCACAACTATTAAAGAGCAAACCGATGCTCAGGACACTTAAAATCTGTAATTTCATAATTCAAAGATAGTATTTTACAACTTATCCTGACTTTTATCCGACTTAAACAAAACTCAATTTATGCTTCGTTTCCAATTTCTATCTCTTTGCTTTGCATCCTTCTTTTGCTCAACACTACAGGCACAAAATTTTTACCACCGCGACACCATTCAAGTCATTGAAATTTTCTTTTCTTTCACCAACTGGGATGCCCAACTAGACGCCAACGAAGCAACCGAGGCCTACATTTATGCCGATTCTGTGCGCATCAACGGCGTTTCTTTTGATTCTTGCGGCATTCGTTACAAAGGAAACAGTTCTTACAGCCCCACCAATCAAAAAAATCCACTGCGCATCGAGCTCAATACCATAAAGGTAAATCAAGACTACCACGGCATCAAAGACATCAAGCTTTCCAATTGCTACAAAGATCCGTCCATGATCCGAGAAATCCTCTCTTATCAAATTCTCGAGCAATACATGGACTGCCCAAGTTCCAATTTTGCACGTGTTTACATCAATGGGCAGTATCGCGGGGTCTATACCAACAACGAAGCGATATCCGATGATTTCAATGTAGCACATTACAACGCCGACGACACTTATTTTAAGTGTAATCCTGTGGGTGGGGCAGGCCCAGGGAGTAGCGTAAGCCCCGATTTGAAATACTTAGGTACAGACAGTAGCGCTTATTTCAATGGTTACGAACTGCAATCTGATTTTGGCTGGAACCGCTTGGTGGCGCTCTGTAATACGCTCAACAACGATTTTCAAAACATAGAAGGCAAACTCGATATCGACCGTGCGATCTGGATGCTCGCCTTCAATAACGTGTTGGTCAATCTAGATTCTTACAGTGGCGCCTTTCGCCAAAATTACTACCTCAGTTGGGATGTCAATGGTCGTTTTGTACCTACGGTTTGGGATGTCAATATGAGTTTTGGAGGTTTCCCCGGCGGCACTGGCTCAGGTACCACCACGCCAACAAGCTTAGATCCTTTTTCGAATGCCACCTCCAACAATCATCCTTTGATCAAGCAAATCATGGCCAATCCGCTCTACAAGCGCATGTACATGGCACATGTGCGCACCATGGTGCAAGAAATGTTTGCGAGTGGCCAATACGAAACCTGGGCGCAAAGTCTCATGGCGCTCGCAGATTCTTCTATCCAAGCCGACCCCTATAAATTTTATACGTACAGCCAATTTCTCAATGGCCTCACAACAGCCGTAACAGGCGGCGGGCCGGGTGGTGGTGGGAGCATTCCAGGAATCAAAGCACTCATGGATGCGCGCGCACAGTTTTTTAGTACCAATGCAGCTTATGTATTGCAAGCGCCCAGCATTGCAAGCCATGGCGCAAGCACCTCACCGCTTGTTTACGGCTCAACAGTTACGATTACCGCCACAACCACCAATGAAACAACAGTTTATTTGGGCTACCGTGGCCAACACCAACTCATATTCAACCGCGTTCAAATGTACGACGACGGCGCACACAACGACGGGGCGGCGGCAGATCACGTCTACGGCGCAACAGTACCGGTAGATGGCCTTACTTTTGAATATTACATTTATGCAGAAAATACCAATGCAGGCTTGTTTTCGCCGGCGCGCGCCGAACATGAATTCCATACACTTGCCGTGAATTTCCCGACGCCTGCCGTGGGGTCGGTGCTCATCAATGAAGTCTTGGCTTCCAATGATTCCTTGCTCTTTGATCCGAACGGCGAAGACGAAGACTGGATTGAACTGATCAACACCACCAACGCACCCTTAGACTTAGCTGGTTTTTATCTTTCCGACGACCCACTCAATCTTATGGCTTGGGCACTTCCAGCCGGTACAGTCATACCAGCCAATGGTTATTTATTGGTATGGGCAGACAACGACCTCGCGCAAAGCGGTCTGCATGCCAACTTTAAGTTAAGCGCTGGCGGTGAATACGTCTATTTATCACATGGGTTCAATGTACACGACCAAGTTGCCTTTGGTCCGCAACTCGCCAATATTTCTTATGCGCGCTGCCCAGACGCGGGCCTAGATTTTGCTACAATCATTCCAACGCCTTTGGCCAATAACAATTGTAATATTGGCGTGGATGAACTCGACGTGTTGCAGGTGCAGGTGTTTCCGAATCCGTTTGCTGATCAATTTACCATTGAAAGCCATGATGACTCTATTCAGCTGAATATCAAGTCTTTTAATGGGCAATTGCTTTATACTTCAGCAATTCAAAACGGGAAGTATCAAATCGATGCAAGCACTTGGGCTAGCGGAATGTATATCCTTGAGCTTCAGTCGCAGAAAGGAATAAAAGTGAGTAAGATAGTGAAGCACTAAAGGTAAATAGTGCCCCATATACCTATTTCTTCTTTTTTGCCTTCTTCGGCTTGCCGTATTTTTCTTGCATGGCTTTTTTGTGGTCGTAGCGCACATTCACCTTTTTGTTCTTTGCCTTCTTTTCGTGAAAAGACGCGCCTACGTTTTCGCGTGTAGCTAACTTGAGTAGCTTGCCAGGTACCGCCAACTTTGGCTTTTCAAATTCCAAGAGCTCGTCTGTACATTCCACTTCTACCGGCATATCTGCGAAGTCCAATTGTTTTTGCATGAGGGCTTCGATAGTAGCTAACTGAGCCACATCTTTTTGCGCCACAAACGTGATGGCCACGCCATTTTTATCGGCGCGTCCTGTTCTGCCAATGCGGTGGATGTAATTTTCAGGACTATCTGGGAGGTCAAAATTGATGACATGCGACACGTCAGTGACGTCGATACCGCGGGCAATGAGGTCAGTAGCAATAAGGATACTGATTTCAGCGGTCTGAAATTGTTGAACGGTATTGAAACGGAAATTTTGCGCTTTGTTGGAGTGAATGATTCCTAAGCTTTCTACGTAAGAGGGCTCAATGGCTTCGTATAAGCGATCGGCTAAGGAACGCGAAGAAACAAACACCAATGTTTTTGAGTTTTCTGGGGCGTTGTCTAGTAAATGCTGTAAAAGGGCCACTTTAGACAAGAAGTTCTCGACTTTGTATCCCACTTGGTCAATTTTCTCGAGCGGTGAGCCTGCGCGCGCGGCTTCGATGCGCACCGGAGCGGTGAGGTAGTCTTCTAAGAAAACCGAAACTTCCTCTGAGAGGGTGGCCGAAAAAACCATGTGTTGTTTTTTGGCGGGTAAAAATTCAAAAATGCGCATCAGCTGCGGACGAAAACCGAGACTCAAGGTTTCGTCAACTTCATCGATGACCACCTTTTTGATGTGCTTGAGTTGCAAAGAACCACTTGCGGCAAGGTCAAGGATGCGCCCAGGGGTGCCTACAAGGATATCTAAGCCCTGTAAAACCAATGCTGCCTGTGTACTCATGTTGGTACCTCCATAAACGCCTACAGTGGCAACATTCATGTAGGTAGTTAATTTTTCAACTTCAGTCACCACCTGCGCTACCAATTCTCTGGTCGGTACAATGATGAGAATTTGAGGGTGCGGTTCTTTGGAGAATTTCCACATACACAAACAAGGCAGCAAATAGGCTAGCGTTTTTCCTGTTCCGGTTTGTGCTATACCGATGGTATCCGAGCCAGACATCATGACATTGAAGCTGACAGCCTGAATGGTGGTGGGGGTTTCGTACCCTAATTCATCCAAGGCATTCCAAATTGGTTTCTTTAAATTTAAATCGCGAAAATTCATGGCGCAAAGATGACAATAATTCAGCAACAAAAAAGGCCCCGAATGGAGCCTTTTAGGAACTAAAAAAAATAAATTTTGATTTAATGCTTCTCGTTGTGTTGTTTTCCACCTTGTTGATGGTCTTTCATTTCGGCTTTCATCTTTTCGAATTGAGCTGCGGTGAGGATGTTTTTGAGCATCTCGATTTGGGCTTCGTGATTTGATTTGATGATGCTGCGTTTTTCTTCTTCGGAAAAGTTGCTCGTGCGGATGCCTTCGTTTTTTTGGGCGATACCTAGATTGATGGTATAGACTTGCTCTTTTTGTGCGGCTGTGAGTTGGAGTTCGCTGGCCATTTTTTCAGTCTGAAACTTGGCGCGCTCTTCGGGCGTTTTGGGCTCGTGTTCTTTGGCTGCAGGTTGTTGGGCAAAAGCTGCTACTGAAAGCAAGAGGCTGAGGGCAAAAAGGCTTAGTTTTTTCATGGTATATAGAATAAATAAAAAGTGTTAGCGTTCAACGAAAATACGCAAAAAAGTTACACGATGACTTGCTTGCACATTTGCTTTGCTTAACTTCGTGTCACATGCGCCTAGCTGACGAACATCCTGAACTCAGACGAAAATACGAACAAATAGTTGCTTCGCAAGCCACTTTTGGTTTCTTTGCGCAAACTTGGGTGCAAGATATCCTTCATCCCAATTGGCGCTACCTGCTCAATGCGCAGCAAGAACCCCTCATTAGAATTCCAGTGGTAAAGAAATTTGGCTTGAGTGCCTACTTGCAACCGTTGTTCATACGTTCTTTGCCTTTGTGTCAGGGTTATTCCATAGCCGATTTAAGCGCATTGCAATCAAAATTATTTTTGCACCTCAACATCGATGCAGCCCAAGAAACTCCGTTGACTGAACCTTTAGGGAAATATCAGTTGTTGCAGTGGCAAGCAGGAATCGAGCAAATCAGAGCTGGCTATTCGGATAACGTGAAGCGCAGCCTCAAAAAGGCAAAGGGTTTGGAAATGCGCCCGATTGACTATAAAGTATTTCATGCCTTCTTTGTTGGGCAAAAAGGCGAGAATTTAGGAAACTTAACTACCGACGCTTGGCAGCGATTGGGTACTTTATTTACACAAGCACAACAAAAAGAACAGGCATTTTGTGTGGGTGTATTTCTTGAGGATCAGCTCTTAGCAGCAGGGCTCTTTTTTAAATACCAGCAAAAACTCTATTTCATGAAGGGCACGCTCAATGAGGAAGGGAAGGCAGTCGGCGCTTTGGTATTTTTATTGGATGCCGTGCTTGAAAATTACGCCGACACCTGCACTGCGCTGGATTTTGTGGGTTCTAATCAAGAAAGCATAGCATCTTTTTACCGCAAATTTGGCGCGCAAGATCAGTATTATTCGGTTTTGAAAGGCCGTATTCCTTTGGTCTAAACCCGTGTTTTTCTCGTTGCGGGCTTATTGATACAAGAGCTCATCGATGAACAACCAAGTCGGATTGCCCGCACCTAAATGCCATTCAGGAAGTTTCCCTGGGTTGCTTAATGTGTAGCGCAAATATTTATATTTCAAATGTTTATCATTTTCTAATTCAAGTAATACTTGATTCCTTAATGGGTTCTTGTCCGTTGGTTTAGCTGGCGATAGAACTTGTTGTCCAAGCGCCACATAAGTTACGCCATCGATACTTCCTTCTACTTGAATGGCACTTGGCGCAAAGATCCAAGATTTGTGGTCTTGGATGTAAGAAAAGCCCACTTCAGAAAGCGCTAATGGCGTTTGAAAAGTAATGATCGCAACGACGTCCTGGTTGTAATATCCTTGGTAATCGCCGGTCCGAAATTCATTGCCGCCAAGTAGCCCGTCTATCAGCGCATCTTTGCCAGATGCAGCATATTGGTTGGAATAATTGCTCTTGAGCTCGAGTTGGATATTGGGGTCTTTTTTGATGAAATTTGCGCTCACAATTGGGCTCCAATTGATTTGCTTCTTTGTTTTGGCTAGCGGTTTGCTAAACGCTGCTTTGATGGCAATGTTGGTATTTTGATGGATGTAAAATGGTTTGTGATAGACTTGCCATTTTTGTTCAGCTATTTGATAATAAAGTTGATAAGTTTGAATGGCCTCATTTTGAGGTAAAGCAACCACCGCCACTTCGATTAAAAGTGAGTCCTCAAAAACGCGTTGTTCTGTTTTGATAAAGGGTACCGGCGTAAATTGAGTGGCTTGTTTGAAAGCTACGTTGTTGGCTGATGTTGAGCGCGGGTTGGGTGTGGCACTCATTTCAAAAGCCAACACGCCGCCTTGTAGCAGTTGTGCATGACTGATTTCTAATTTGGATAAAGCTACTCCGTTCCATTTGACTTCTTTGATGTAAGGGTGGTCTAGACCTTGGTTTTGACAAACAATTTGAACTGTTTTGCCATTCTCTAATTTGATCTGCGCATTGTTGGCCAATGGGCGCCCAATTTGATAAACCGGTTTGCCCGGCGCAATAGGGTAGAGCCCCAATGCACTCAAGACATACCATGCGCTCATTTGCCCGCAGTCTTCGTTGCCAGAAAGCCCATCGGGAGCGTTGTGATACATATCTTTGAGAATGCGGTCGATGTAAAGTTGCGTTTTGTGCGGTGCGTTCGTGAAATTGTACAAATAAGCCATATGATGCGAGGGCTCGTTTCCGTGCGCATATTGGCCAATGAGGCCCGTGATATCGGCTTGCTCGCGACCGCTGAGTTTCATGTCCGTCGTAAAAAGGCGGTCTAGCCATACTTCTAATGAATCTTTGCCGCCGAGCAGTTCGGTGAGCAGCTCAATATGCTGTGGCGCATATAAAGAGTATTGCCAGGAGTTGGCCTCGGTGTAGTTGAAATTGACCTCCGACGGGTCGAAAGGGCCGTACCATTGTGCACCGCGGCGCGCCCGCATGAATTTGGTATTGGGGTCGTAGAGGTTGATGAAGTTGTAGCTGCGTCGCTCAAATTCTAAGGAGATGTCGTTGGCGTTGAGTGCTTTGGCCATTTCAGCAATACAAAAATCGTCGTAGGCGTATTCGAGGGTTCTTGATACCGACTCCGGCTCGTCTGAGGCACTGATGAGGCCATTTTTGGCATAGGCAATCTTGCCAAATTCATTCATTTTTGCAGTAGCAACCATCGCTTTGAGCGCTTTGTCGGCGTCAAAATCGCGGATACCTTTCATGTAGGCGTCGCTGATGACACTCACGCTGTGGTAGCCAATCATGCATTCGGTTTCGCAGGCAGCGAGTTCCCAAACGGGCAGATCTCCACCTTCTTCGTATTGGCGCAAGAACGTACGGATGTAGGCGCTAGTGCGTTCTTGGTCGATGATGGTGAATAGCGGGTGGTTGGCGCGGTAGGTATCCCATAGGGAGAAAACCGTGTATTGTTTATCTGAAAGAGAGGCCAACTGATGGATTTTTTGATCGCGGCCACGGTAACGGCCATCGGCATCGCTCATGAGGTTAGGCGCCACCATGCTGTGGTAAAGCGCGGTATAAAAAACCGTACTGGTTTCGGGGTCTGCATTCAAACTTATTTTTTGAAACTCCTGATTCCATTTTTGGAGGTTTTCATTGTAAACCCTTGAAAGCGAAAAATGTGGTATTTCTGCATCGAGGTTCATTTTAGCGCCTGCGACATCTACATGCGACATCCCCACCTTGATCAGCACCTCTTTGGTGTCTATCGGAAATTCGAGCAGGAGCTTCATTTGACCATTTTGATCTCTTAACTCATGTGCTATATAAGGGATGGACGTGGTGAGGTGGAAATAAAAATGTTGTTCGCTGGCCCAAGCTTCAGAGCTGCGCATGCCACTGATGTTCTGTTTGTCAATGAGTTGAAAGGAGCCTTGGAGGAGTTTGTCGCGGTAATTGAGGTCGAGCAAGATGTATTTGCGCTCGTTGGCATTGAGAAACGTATACTGGTGCATGCCGGCTCTTTCTGTACAAGACAAATTGACGCGGATGTTTTCGTCTTCGAGCAGTACTTCATAAAAACCGAGGCGTGCCGCTTCATTTTGATGACTGAAACGTGCACCGTAGCCGTTCGGGTCCTCGAATTTACCTTTCCATTTCGCTTCGCCGCTTTGCGGAACAACTAATAAATCACCGTAATCTGGAACGCCAGTACCGCTTAAATGCGTGTGGCTAAAGCCATAAATGATTGAGTCTGAATAATGGTAGCCTCCGCAGCCATCCCAGCCGTCGTAACGGGTATCGGGGCTGAGTTGCATCATGCCAAATGGTGCACAAACGCCAGGAAAGGTATGGCCGTGGCCGCCAGTTCCGATCAACGGATTGACCAGCATTGTGGGGAGGATTTTTTGTTTGGCAGAACCCTTGCCGGCATTAAAAGCATTTTGAGCTTTGTCGCTCGCCGTTTGAAGGGCTGGGATTTGAGCCTGCAGCGACAGTGCAAAAAAGAGGATCAAAAAGAAGTAGGAAGTGGATTTCATTAGTGAATTTTTCTTTTGTTAAGTGCGCTAAAAGCGCGGATGCCTTTACCGAAGTAGTCCCAGATGATGAGGCCATGGTAGCGCAAGGGTTGGTGTTGAAAAGTGGGGCGCTTTTGGTAAAAAGTACCAAAATGGCGGTACAACGCCATGTGCGCCAAGAAAACCTGCCACGTGAGGATGGGTTTGCCTTTTAGGAGGAATTGGATGGCGGCGATACCATCTAAGGCCATGCGCACAAATAGCAGGGCAAACAAGAATTTTTGTTGGTTCTTGACGAGCATCCAGAGGCTGTTTCTGAAATTCAAGAAGACCTTGCGCGGGCTCTCGTAGCCAAGGGTGCCACCGCCGAGGTGATACACCGTTGAGGCAGGAATACAGTACAGCTTTTTGCCTTTATTGGCCAAGCGCAAGCAGAGGTCGATTTCTTCCATGTGGGCAAAGAAGGCGGCGTCAAAGCCACCTGCGTCGTGAAAATCTTTGCTGCGGATGAGCAGCGCAGCGCCCGAAACCCAAGATACTTCTTGGGGGCTATCGTATTGCTGTGAATCGGTTTCTACGGTGTGAAAAAGGCGTCCGCGGCAAAACGGGAAATAAAAGCTGTCCAGGTAGCCACCTGCAGCGCCGGCGTGTTCGAAGTGCTCAGGGCTTTGGTCTGAAAGTATTTTGGGCCCAACGGCTGCCACTTCTGGTTGCGCTGCCAAATAGTCAAGCAGTGGGGCGTCCCAATTAGGGGTGAGGCGCACGTCGCTATTGAGGATAAAATAAAGCTCGTATTTGCCCTTTAACTGCTCTAAAGCTTGGTTGTAGCCACCTGCAAAACCGAAATTTTCAGACAACTCAATAATAGAGATTTCCGGATAATGGGCTTTTAGAAAAGAGATGGAGTGATCAGTACTGGCGTTGTCTGCGATGATGAGCTCCCAATTTGGGCTGTTTGCAATGACGCTAGGTAAATAGGTTTGCAGGTGCTGCACACCGTTGTAGTTGAGGATGACAATGGCGTTTGGCATCGGGATCAATATTGACGAAAGAAGTCGCTGGAGTTGCCGCCAAAATGCTTGACATTCATCATGTTGGGGTCGTCGACGGAGCCATTAACGGTATTGCGCCTTACCAAGATTTGTTGCCAAGCCGGGTTGCGGAGTTCGCCAACCATATCGGAGTGGAGCAAACGGTGGTTATTGCTGACCAAGTCTGGGTTGTAAAAAACAAAGCGGCGGTTGCTGTAAATACCGATTTTGTCGTAGGTCCAGATTTCGTAAGGGTATTCACTCGGCGAAGATTCTTTCACGACAACCGAGTTGGGCTGGCCGTATTTGAGGTACACGCGGCCGCGGTCGGTCTCGAAGCCTTCCATGTAGTTATTGGCATAGAATTTTTCGACAGAGCGCACTTGGCTTTGGTACTTGATCCATTGCTCGTAGGCATTGGCGCCTGCAGTTTGGTACCAGAACGCCTGCAGTTGTTGGCGCATGTTGGCGCTATCTTTGGTTTTGAGTAGCTCGATGAGTGTGCGGATTTCTCCTTGTTTGGCAATCGGGATGAGGCTTTCGAGGTAATAAGCCACGCTGTCGGGGTGAATAGACGCTTGAAAAGCGGGGTCGAGGAGCATGGAGTTGATGTCAAAGGCGATGTCGTTGTCGTTGAAGCGTTCAAAGTCAAATACCTGGTTGGCTTGTTGGCCGGTTTGAAGGTTTTGTGCGCTCAGTTGCAATTGGTAGGTACCCGTGAGTAGGTCGGTGAGGTCTAGTTGCTGAAGAAGCGCCAAAACGGCGTCCGGTTGGAGCGTGTCTGTGCTGGCGAGCGCTGGGTAGGCTTGTCCATTTTGGGCATTGATGACTTTGCGCTCAAGTAAAATTGGCCCAGTGGCACCGTATATTTCGGTGTAATAAGGCAAGTTGTTCATGTCTTTGTTGAAATAATTTTTGAGCAGCGGAATGATGTAATAATTGGATTTCGTGAAGCGCGATTGCTCTTGACTTTTAAATGCGAGGTCGACGAGTTCGATAGCTGAAAAGCGCAGTTGGTCGCGGGCGTCGGTGACTTCAAATGGAATGGTGCCAGAGATCTTGCTTTTTTCTCTGTTGGCGTCTTCGAGGTGGATGGACAGCGTGTAGGTGCCTTTGGGCAAAGGTGCACGGAGGATTTCTAAGAAATTATTTTGGGTAGAATCTATAGAAATAGGGGAGTCTAGGGCATAGAAATCTTTGAAAACAATTTGGCCTGTAGAGTCGGCAATGGCGCAATCTACAATCACTGTGGCTTTGGTGCCGCCTTCACAGGGTACAAATTGGGCTGTGTAGCCTGCAAATTCAATGTAAATCTCTAAGTAAGGCCCAATTTCGGGCGCATAAAACTGCTTTGTATCGAGGTAAGCCTTGATTTTGTTCTGGGCCGTTATAGGGCCTTTAAAGCCGAAAAAGCACAGCAATAAAAGGAGGGAAAACTTTTTCATCGCCTTAAATTTACGAAAAGCCTGTTAATCTTCGATGTTGAGCCTGATTTTCTGACTCAGCTGACGGTTGTAGGTTTCAAGTAAGTACTTGAAATAGTTGTCGGTGCATTTGGAGATGCATTTGGTGTAGTGCTTGATGCGGTGCTCGATGTGGTCTTGGAGGATTTTTTGCAATTCCAGGGCGTGGTCGAGGTCGGTGGCAGATGCAGCGATGGCTGCAAAGTGATTATCGATGGAGGCATCTATGGCATCTTTGCCCTTTCCGCCGCGGTCAATTGCAGCTAGGTAGCATTCTTTGATCGAGAATTCTTCTAAGATATGTGTTCTAATGAGTTGTTCAAAGCCTTTTGGATACTCGTATTCGACTTCGAATTCCATGTCTTCGAGTTCAGAAATGCGCGACTCCAGGAAGCGGTCAGGGAAGCGAAAGGCGTCTTGCCAGTTGATGTAGTCTTGCCAGTAGCCAAAACGACGCACGTTGTTACCGAGGTCGATGATTTTGAACTGTGATTTGTTGGGGATACTGCGCGAGCCGCGGCCGATCATTTGGTGATACAGCGTAAGCGAGCGGGTGGCGCGGTTGATGATGATCGTTTGTACGGTGGGTTCGTCGAAGCCCGTGGTGAGGATGCCCACTGAGGTCAGGATGGCGTCCGGGGTTTCTTTGAACCATTTGATGACGTCTTTTCGGTCTTTGTCCGAGAACGTGGAGTCGAGGTGACGGATATTGTATTTGAGTTTTTTGAAGGATTCCTCTACGCGGCGCGATGTTTCGATACCTGCATTGAAGATGAGTGTTTTTTCGCCGATGGCCACTTCCTCGTATGCAAAAATGAGCTTTTCTTGCATGAAGTAATTGGAGTAGAGTAGGTCGCTGGAGCTTACCGTGAAATCGCCGTTGGAGCCAATTTTGAGCCCGTGTAGGTTGACGTCGTAAGAATAGGTTTCGGCGTCCGATAAATAGCCGTCGCCAATTAGGTTGGAAATGGATTCGCCGACCAAAAGCTTGTTGTAGTGGTCTTTGAGCGGCAAATTGCGGTTGCTGCTGAGTGGTGTGGCGGTTACGCCTAAGATATTGGCGTCTTCGTAAAACTGAAAGATTTTGCGAAAGCTGTTGTAGTGGGCTTCATCGACAATCACCAATCCGACGTTTTCAATGAATTGGTCGTTCTCGTTGAGGCGGTTGTTGAGTGTCTCGACCATTGCAATAAAGCAAGTGTATTCGGCTTGGTCTTCGAGGGTCTTGACCTCTGAGTTGATGATTTTGTTGGGAACCTGAATAGCCGAGAGCTGTTTTGAGGTCTGGATGGAGAGCTCAATGCGGTGGGTGAGGATCAGGACGTTTTTGCCCGATTCTTCGACGTAGCGCTTGGCAATTTCCGAAAAAATGACGGTTTTGCCACCTCCGGTAGGGAGTTGGTACAGCAAATTGAAATTGCTACCGTTTTTGCGGAGTTCGTCGAGGACCTGGTTGACGGTCTTTTCTTGAAAAGGATAGAGTTTTTTGGCTTCGTATAAATCGAGATCTAGCATCGTAAAAAAGGG
>JBEEKN010000020.1:0-36713 GCA_041168605.1 Bacteroidota bacterium
AATTTTACGGGTTAAAATGAGGGCGCCAATGCCCAAGATCCATTTGTACAAAATCTAGAATTTAAGCGAAGTCAAAGCTAGTCATTTATGCAATATGTTCGATATTGCGCTGAATGAAAGCATCCAAGGCTGCACCTTTCAAGAGCCCTTGCGCCAACATGGCGAGGTCTACTAATTGCTTGGTGCTCTGCTCTTGTGCAGGTGCTTCTTGACTCAAAAGTTTGCCAATTGTTGGGTGGTTGGCGTTTACCGTCAGGTTGAACATTTCGGGGAAGGCGCCATAAAAACCACCGCCACCGCCAAGCTTTTGCTGCTCCATCATGCGGCGAATAAACTCGGGCTGGGTAATGATGATTGGGGCTTCTTGCTCGCTCATGCTTTCAAACTGAACGGTGAATTTTTCTTTATTGACCTGTGCTTCAAAAATTGGCTTTAGTTTTTCTTCCTCTTCTTTGCTTAATTTTGACGGCAATTCGTCGGTTTTGGCGATGAGTTTGTCCAGGCTATCGGCATCTACGCGCGCAAAACTGATGTTTTCGTTGCTTTGCTCCAATTTAGAGATCCAGTGAGGGGCAAGCGGGCCGTCGAGCAGTAGCACGGAGTAACCGCGTTCTTTGGCTTTCTTGACAAATGCGTATTGTTCTTCGGCATCGTTGGTGTACAAGAAAACCGTTTTGTTGTTTTTGTCGGTTTGCAAGACTTTGACTTTGTCTAGGTATTCTTGCTGGGTAAAGCACTCGTTGTCGGTCGTTTTGAACAAGCTGAAATCTTTGGCTTTTTCGGCAAATTTTTCTTCTGACAACATGCCGTACTGAACGAAAACCTGTAGGTCTGGCCATTTGGCTTCGAAATCAGCGCGGTCTTTTTTGAACATCTCGGCCAATTTATCAGCCACTTTTTTGGTGATGTGGGCAGAGATTTTCTTGACGTTACCGTCGCTTTGCAAATACGAACGCGACACATTGAGCGGGATGTCCGGAGAGTCAATGACACCGTGGAGGAGCGTCAAGAATTCTGGTACAATTTCAGCTACGCTATCCGTAATGAAGACCTGATTGCTGTAAAGGTTGATTTTGTTGCGCTGCACCTCGACGTTTTCCTTGATTTTTGGAAAGTACAGGATACCGGTGAGGTTAAACGGATAATCTACATTCAAATGGATGTGAAAGAGCGGTGCCTCAAATGTCATTGGGTAGAGCTCGCGGTAGAATTGGTCGTAGTCTTCTTGCTTGAGGTCTACGGGTGCTTTTGTCCAGGCTGGGCTTGGGTTATTGACTTGGTTCGGCACATCGATAGACACGCGCTTGATTTCTCCTTTGTCGTCTTTTTCACCTTCTGGAGAATCGATGTACTCAGCTTTGGTGCCAAAGAAAACCGGAATTGGTAAAAATTTGCAGTATTTGTCTAAGATGCCCTGGATGCGCTGTTTTTCTAAAAACTCAGCAGACTCTTCGGTAATGTACAATACGATGTCTGTACCGCGGCTTTCTTTTTCGATGTCGATGAGCGTGTATTCAGGTGAACCATTGCTCTCCCATTTAACGGCCTGTGCGCCTTCGTAGCGTGCGAGGGTGCGGATCTGTACTTTTTCTGCCACCATAAAGGCAGAGTAAAAGCCGAGACCAAAATGACCAATGATCTGCTCAGCACCTTCTTTGCCTTTGTATTTTTCTACAAATTCTTCGGCGCCAGAAAAGGCAATTTGGTTGATGTATTTGTCGATTTCCTCTGAAGTCATGCCGATTCCGTTGTCGCGGATGGTGAGTGTTTTGGCTTCTTTATCGAGTAGCACCTCGACTTTCAAATCTCCGAGCTCTCCTTTGAATTCGCCATTTTTAGCCAACACATGGAGTTTTTGAGAGGCATCAACTGCGTTGGACACCAACTCTCGCAAGAAAATTTCGTGATCTGAGTAGAGGAATTTTTTGATGATCGGAAAGATGTTTTCCGTTTGAACATGAATTTGACCTGTTTTCATTGTGTTTCTATTTTTATGCCTTACGCTACTCAATAAAAATGCCACAGCGCAAATGCTGCCATTTTGACAAGCAAATGCGTTTTTTTTGTCAATTTTGCAGTATGAAATACGCAATTATTACAGGCGCAAGTGCTGGCTTTGGAGCCGCAACAGCAAAAGAACTGCAAAACATGGGTTACGGGCTCGTTTTATTGGCACGAAGGACTGATCGGCTAGAAGCGCTTCAAAAAGAACTGACCCAAACACCTGTTTACATTGCGCAACTGGACGTTTGTCAAGAAGAAGAAGTGAAGGAGGTGATCAAAAAATTACCAAATGAAATTGCGGACAACATTTTTATTTTAGTCAACAACGCCGGGTTGGCAGTCGGAAGAGGGCCATTAGACACCGGGCTTTCCGAAGACTGGAACCGCATGCTCGACACCAACATCAAAGGTTTGCTCTACATGAGCCACGCCGTAATTCCACTACTTAAAAAGCATCCGTTTAGCCACCTCATCAATATTTCGTCTATCGCTGGCAAAGAAGTGTACGCCGGAGGGAACGTCTATTGTGCCAGCAAGCACGCCGTAGACGCCCTCTCCAAAGCACTGCGCATCGATTTATTAGCTCATCAAATCAAAGTCAGTAACATTGCCCCAGGCGCTGCCGAAACCGAATTTTCTTTGGTGCGCTTCAAAGGCGATGCAGACACCGCACAAAGCGTTTATGAAGGTTTTGAGGCCCTGCAAGCCACCGATATTGCCCAAACCATTGCTTTTATTGTCAGCAGACCAGCGCACGTCAGTATTGCCGATATCACTATCATGCCAACAGCACAAGCCAACGGCAGTCTTTTTCATAAAAAATAACCATCAAGCAACAACACCATGAGTTCTTTTCAACAGTATTCCTTTGCCGGCAAACGCGCCATTGTTCGCGTAGATTTCAATGTCCCGATGGACAAAACCACAGGCCTCGTCGCCGACGACAAACGCATTTGCGCCGCCCTCCCCACCATTCAACACATCCTTAAAAATGGCGGAAGCGTTGTACTCTTGTCTCACTTTGGCAGACCCAAAAACGGACCCGAAGCCATTTTTTCACTCGCTCAGATCACTGCTAAAGTCAGTGAGCTCATCGGAACGCCCGTGCAATTTGCAGCAGACTGCATCAGCACCGAAGCTTTTGAATTGAGCCAAAACCTCAAGCCAGGAGAAGTGCTTTTGTTAGAAAACGTCCGTTTTTACAAAGAAGAAACAGCCGGAGACCAGGCCTTTGCTCAAAAACTCGCGCAGCACGGCGATTGTTATGTCAACGACGCATTTGGCGCCGCACACCGCGCGCATGCCAGCACCACACAACTAGCCAGTTTCTTTCCACAGGATAAAATGGCCGGCTTGCTCATGAATGCCGAAATCGAAAACGCGCAAAAAGTATTGCACCACGCAGCGCGTCCGTTTACAGCTATTGTTGGGGGCGCCAAAGTTTCGGACAAAATTCTCATCGTCGAAAATCTCCTGAACCTGGCTAACCACATCATTATTGGTGGAGGGATGGCCTATACTTTTTTAAAAGCGATGGGTGGCCACATCGGCAACTCCCTTTGCGAGGCAGACCGCTTGGATACATGCCTAGACATCATCGAGAAAGCCAAGGCCAAAGGCGTACAAATTCATTTACCCATTGATGCCATCATTGCCGACCGTTTTGCAGCAGATGCGCAAACCGCTACAAGTGCCTCAGCCGAAATTACAGATGGCTGGATGGGCTTGGACATCGGGCCTGCTGCCATCAAAGATTTTACCGCTGTATTGCGCGAGAGCAAAACGATTTTGTGGAACGGCCCAATGGGTGTTTTTGAGATGCCCGCTTTTGAAAACGGAACCAAAAGCATTGCCTATGCCGTAGCGGAAGCGACCAAAAACGGCGCATTTAGCCTCATTGGTGGTGGCGACAGCGCTGCAGCCGTACACCAATTCGACCTCAGTGAGCAAGTGAGCTACGTGAGCACTGGTGGAGGAGCACTCTTGGAATATTTTGAAGGAAAAACCTTGCCTGGGATGCAGGCGCTTGGTCATTAGAAGCGCTTCACGACATCTACCAAGCGGTTGGAATAACCGGCTTCGTTGTCGTACCAGCCCGCCACTTTGATCAGGCCGTTGAACACGATGGTGAGCCCTGCGTCAAAAACAACACTGTGCGAATTGCCAATTACATCTACTGAAACAATTGGGTCTTCGGTATATTGCATCACGCCCTTGAGTGGCCCTTCGGCCGCAGTTTTCATCGCTGCATTGATTTGCTCAGCAGTGATTTCTGATTTGGTGACGAGTGTCATTTCGGTTATCGAACCATCTGCAACAGGCACACGAAAGCTGCCGCCTGTGATTTTACCCTTTAAATCAGGGAAAATGCGCGTGATGGCCTTAGCGGCCCCTGTTGATGTTGGGATAATGCTGTTGGCTGCTGCACGTGCGCGTCGTAGGTCTTTGTGTGGCGCATCGTGAAGGCGTTGGTCTGAGGTATAGCTGTGAACAGTAGAAATATAAGCGACGTCGATGTCGAGGAGGTCTTTGAGGACCTTCACCATTGGCGCTGCGTTGTTGGTGGTGCAAGAGGCGTTGGAGACCACAGTGGTACTCCAGTCGATTTGATCGTCATTGACTCCCAATACTACCGATGGAATATCTTCGTCGTTGGCTGGCGCACTGATCACAACATGCTTGGCACCACCCACCAAATGTTTGGAGGCTGCCTCGCGGGTCAAGAACAAACCAGTTGCTTCAATAACTACCTCAACGTCGTAAGCGGCCCAGTTGATGAGCTCAGGGTTGCGTTCACTGATGAACACTAATTTTTTACCGTTTTCAAAAACGAGGGTGTTGTCTATGATTTCAAAAGAAAGGCCAAAAGGCCCGTGAATGCTGTCGTATTTGAGCAAATGCGCAAGGGTTTTGACATCTGCTAAGTCATTGACTAAAGCGACGTTAATTTGAGGGTCTTGCAGGGCAATTCTCGTAAAACAGCGCCCAATTCTTCCAAATCCATTTACACCTACAGTTTTCATCTTTGAGTTATTGTTGTTATTACAAAAATAACAATAAAAAAGAAAAAGTGTTCAAATGACACTTTGAACACTTTTTCTTTTGATTATCAATAAGTTAAGTAATTTCCCTAACGAACTACCACTTCAATTTGGTCTGAACGGTTTTAGGAACACCATCTTTGTGTAAGTAAATATTGATGGTCTTGTACTTGAAATAATTTTCAGAAACATAAAGGTAGCCTTTTGGCATGTTGCTGGTACCCCAAGAATTTTTAACCATAAAGTAGCGCGTACCATTTTGATCGGTGTAAAGCCCAACAATGTGCATGCCGTGGTCATCGGTTGTGGTTTTGTTGTCATAGCCTTTCTGACGAAGCTCTGGCGTGATAGCCAATTCTTTCATCGGCTCCATAAATGCATTTGATTTGCGCTCTGCACCTGCGTCGTTAAAACGTTTGTCGTCTTTACCGACCACTTCGATCATGCCAGGATCAGCCGGAACAATTGCCAAACCATTTTTGAAACTAAAGCCTTTTTCAGAGACATCGGCGCCCCAAGCAATTGTGTAGCCATTTTTAAGCGCCGCAATTGTTACCTCGACGAGATCGTCCATGCTGACATTATAACTTGTACCCCAAGCCCAGTTGTCTGGAATCTCGAGCATGCATTCGCTGTACATCGGGTGATTGGTAAAAGAAGTCAAGGACACGTAGTTTTTCATGTCGAGGCCCAATGACGCTGCGTAAGATTTTGGCGTATAGCGCGTACCATTCCATTCGAAGGTCTCGATGTCTTTACCGATGCCGCGGTTGAGGATGTCGTTATACTTGCGTTTCCACTCGTCGGTAATGCCCTCTGGCGCACCAAGTCTAGAAATGACATCGGACATAAGCGTATTGAGTTGGGTGAACATTTCGCCGTGGTTATATGTACTCGTGCCACTCAAACCAGTATACACTTCATAAGGAACAATACCAAATTTTTCAATGACGAGCGGTACATCGTGAAAAGCACCGCCCTCGCTGAAATTGACTTTGCCGTCCATGCGAATGTATTTCTCTGCCTTCAATTCGTAGGCTTTGCGCACCACGTACATTTCAGATAACACGACTGGGCTTTTTGTCAGGCGTTGGATTTCAGACTCAAAGAAACTTGTTGCCGAAAAAGACCAACATGTTCCGGTCTGGCCTTGGCTCTGAACGGGTGTGGCGTCTAGTTGAACGAGTTTTTTAAACTGATACTTACTGCCCTCAACATTGGTCGTTTGGGCAAATAACAAAGAAGTACTGATCCCGATGGATAGTATAAAACTGAAGGATTTTTTCATGCGTAAATTTTAGTTGTTGAGCACCCAACCTTGCAAACCGCGTGCCGCAGCTTGTTGTTGGATTTGTTGGAGTTCAGAAAGATTTTGAGCTGCACCCGCACTCACTTTGGTCAGTGGGCCATTTTGGATGAGTCTGGCCGCAAAGCCATCGCGCTTCAATTTGAGCACTAGGTTTTGAGCATTTTGCAAATTAGAGAAACAACCTACAATCAGATCAAAGGCAGCAGGCGCATTGGCCTCGGGAGGTGTTGGTTTGGTTTCTTGGGCCACAAGTGTTACTGGAGCGGCCGGTACTTTGACTACAAAGTTGAACCCCGGTTGCCATTCGTAGGTCGCAAAGCTGGTGCGTGTTCCTTTTTGAAATGCAATTGGCGCTTGCGTTTTCGGAGCCTCAGTTGCTAAATCTAGTTCTAGGCTAGATTTTACATAGCTAGGCGCATCTTGCTGGTGAAGCGGATTGAAATCTGAACTCGAGAACAAACCTGACTGCAAAGCATTGGTTTGGGTCGGGATCCAGAAAGAATAAAATGCAAAAGGAAGGATGCAAGCTGCAGCTGCAACGCGCGTCCAGTTGATTTTGTTGGGAGCCGAATTGGGCTGTAATTCAATAATTGGTGTTTCTTGGGCTGCTTGAACAGGCTGCGCTACAAAATTGAGATTGGCCAAGCCGTAAGAAGACAGCAGTAGGTTAAAAAAGCGGTCTTGCTCAAATGAAATTTGGCCGTCAGGTTGTTTGGCAAAAGTACCAAGCTTGGGCAAGTGAAGGGTTTCACCGGCAGCGAGTTGGCGCTGTAGTTTGTCTGTGTGACTTTGCAATTGTGTTTTGGCTTCTTCGTAGTACAGACAATGAAGACGGGCGTATTCTGCGAGCAGTAAGCCGTCGTCTGTGAGTAAGAAGCGATTGAAAAGGAGGGCTTTTTTGGGCGGTGCAATGAGGCCTTTGTCGAGGTCGATTTCGGCAGCTACTTGCTTGGCGACAAAGCCCCCAAAACCAGGCACAACTACACAGTTGTGTCTGAGTAAAAGTTGAATAATAATATCTTCAAAACCCTGCATTGAACAAACTTACGAAAGTCTAGTCAGATTACAAAAAAGGTAAGACTTTTTCTAAATCGGCAGGAACATCTATGTTGGGCGTTTCGATGTCTGTCTGAATCAGGCGAATGGCATAACCGTAATAGAGCCAACGCAGCTGCTCAAGAGATTCGGCCTGCTCGAGCGCACAGGGTGCCAATGCGGCAATTTGTTGTAGCGCAGTTGCCATGAAGGCATAGAGCCCAATGTGGCGCAGCCAAGGAAATTGTTTGTCTTTGGCGTAATGCATGTTGGGCAGTGGGCTGCGCGAAAAATAGATAGCGTTTTGATGGTGGTCAGCGAGCACCTTAATGCGGTTCACGTTTTCTAAATCTGCCTCACTAACTGCCGGATGCACTAGTGTAGTAATTTGAACGCTGGGGTCTTTAAAAGCAGCCAAAAGTTGATCGAGTTGCAGGCCTGAAACCAAAGGCTCATCGCCTTGGATATTGATAACGATGTCGTGGTCGGGGAAATGGGCAAGTACCTCGGCGCAGCGCTCCGTACCACTTTGGTGAGCGGCGTTGGTCATGCGTACTTCTCCTCCAAAACGACGCACTTCGTCGTAAATGCGTTGGTCATCGGTAGCGACCACAAGGGTGTCTAGTAAGGTCGCTTGTTGGGCGCCTTCATAAACCCGCTGGATCATGGACTTGCCTTTGAGGTCGATGAGTGGTTTACCAGGAAACCTAGTAGAACCATAACGAGCGGGGATCACACCGAGAACTTTCATTAAAATTTGGCTTGTATTTGGAGAATAAAATTGCGAGGAGCTTGGATGTCGCCTGGGCGTGAAGTCACCTCAGCATTGAGCAGGTTATTGACAATAAATGAGATCCTGTATTGTTCTTTGATCGTGTAAGCAAAGCGCGCATCTAAAACTAAATTGCCTTGATTGTAGAGCTGGCGATAGGCTTTGAGGCCTGGTAAAATGTAAACTTCTGAGGTGAGCGAAGGATCGAGGTCGTCTTCGAAGACGCGGTCGATGTTGCGCATAAAACTGTTGTAGCGCAGCGAAGCCCCGAAGCTGAGCTTTTGGTAATTGGCTTCGATGTCGGCCTTGGCCAAATGCTTGAAGCGGTATTTGAGCATGTTGGTGGTGGTGTCCGAAAAATTGGCGGTGTATTGCGGATTGCTGTTGAGCGAAATAGGGTTCATATAGGTGTACCCAATCAAGGAAATCACTTCTACTTTACCGAGCTGCCCCGAAGAATTAAAGGAGAGGTCAAGGCCAGAAATGCGGGCTTTTTCAGCATTTTGCGCCTGAAAACCAACCCAGTCACTGATGTTGTATTGGCCGCTGGTCAGGAATTGAAGGTCTTCGGCAGAAGGATTGAGTGGGTCGAGCGGTTTTTGCGTGATGGGGTTGTAATAAATGAAGGAGAACTCCATCATGTTGCTGTATTGATTGACAAAAAAGGCGGCGTCTACCATGGCTTTCCAGTTGCCAATTTTAAAGCCTTGCTTGATGCCGACTTCGCCCGCCCACCCCATTTCGGGCTGCAGCTCGGGATTGGGGAAAATATTGAGCGCCCCCACCGAAGTCTGGGTAAAACGCTCGGCCACACTTGGGTAGCGAATGCCTTGGCCCAAGCTCGCGCGCAAGTGCGTAAACGGCTTTAGGGCGTAGTGCATGCCTGTGCGCAACACCGGATAAAAAGGTAAACTTAGGCTGTCTTTGCCGGGCAACAAAAACTGAGAATCTGGCTTTTGCTGATCCATCTCGAAGTATTCCAAACGCATCCCTGCACTGAGGTCTAGTTTGTTTTTGTGGTATTCGAGTTGAGAATAGGCCGCGTAGTTTTGAGAGCTGTGGTTGCCAAACAACTGAGAATTGACGACATTTTGAATAGCGGTAAGGCCCGCGCTTAAGGTGCTGCCTTCGCCAAATTTGCGCTGAAAGGTGTAGTCGGCATAAGAAATGGTGGCGGCATTGCTCTGATTGGCGTTGGTGATATTTTCATTGGAAACCCAATAGAGACGTGTCTTGAGCTGATGGAGGTTATTGCGTTTGTCGATGAATTTGGCGTAAGGGTCTAAAAACAAGCGCTGGCCAAAATTATAGCTAAGTGTTGAGGCGCCAGCGGTGGTGTCGCCATAACCGCTTGGCGTGTAACCTAATGAGTCGCTTTGCCAAATGAGGAAACTCCCCGTTTTTTGAACTTGGTAGTTGTAGCCCAAGCCCGCTTTGAGGCGCTTGTCTAAGATGGCCTTGGCGTATAGCGTACCCGACACGCGCGCCCTGAACTCAGACTCGCCAATGCGGTAGCCGTCGTTGTGGTAGCCGGTGGTGGAGAGCGTGTAGCCAAAGCGTTTTTTAAGTGCGCTGTGGAACACTTCTAATTGTTGGTTCATTGGTGGGGTGGTCCACCATTGGAGGGAGCTGCGGCGGGGGGCGCCATACAAACCGTATTGTACTTTGACTCTTGTGACCGGCGTGAGGGTGGGTTCTTTTTCGGCAAGCGCAATGACACCGTTGAGTGCACCACTGCCGTACAATACGGACGCGGCGCCTTTCATGACCTCTACTTGGCTGGCTTGTTCCATTGGAATGGCATTCCATTGGGTGTCGCCGGCGTAGCCAGACAGCAAAGGCATGCCATTCCAGAGCAACAGCACGCGGCTCCCGGTGCCGTAGGCAAAGCCGGAGCCGCCGCGAATAGAAACTTGGCCATCCATGGTATACACACCAGGCGTTTGATCTACGGCCTGCTCTAAGTCGGTAATGCCTTTGTTATCGATGAGTTGTGGGCGCAGGATTTCCATCGATACAGGAATTTCTTCTATGGCTTGGCGGCGCTTACCGGCACTCACTACCACATTTTTTTGCTCTTGCACTTGGCCCTGAAGCGCTACTTTTAAAGTGGTGGTTTGCGCTTGGTTGATTTGGATGGTATCTGGAATATAAAACGTAGCCTTGATAATGAGTTCGTAGGGAAGGGCACGTTGGGGAATGGTGATGATGCCATTGTTGCTTTTAATGGGCGCACTGCCCTTGACGAGGGCGAAGGATTCTTCTAGGCGCGCATTTGTTTGGGCATCCACGACTTCAATTTGGAGCAATTGGGCCCAACTAGAAGCAGTGCCGAAGAGCAAAAAGAGGATGAGTAAACGCATGTTGTAGTCTTATAGGTTCTGTGCGAAATTAAGAGATTTAAGCGACTTTCGTGTCCGTATTTTTACAGAACATACTGTAATTGAACCACAAAATTTCTGGGAGCCTGCACCGCACCCGGACGAGTCACGTATTCTGCATTCGTGAAATTGTTCAAAATGAGATTACACTTGAACTGCTCCGAAAAAGCATAATTGAAACGCAAATCAAATACCGGCACGCCTTTATTAAATACGGCTCGATACTGCGCCATGCCCACCAAAATCTCGGTATCGATGATGCCTTCTTCAAAAGCCAAATCGATGTTACGCATGTAAGAATTGTAACGGCCCGATAAGCCGATACCGAACTTTTTATAATTGAGTTCGATGTCTGCCTTTGCCAAATGCTTGAAACGGTATTTGAGCATTGACCCTGTTGTATCTGAGAAAGTCGCGAGATACGTGGTGTCTGTATTCAAACTAAGGGGGTTCATGTAGGTGTAGCCCAATAAAGTCAAGACCTCTACTTCGCCAATTTTACCCGTGCTGTTCATC
Source organism: Bacteroidota bacterium (assembly GCA_041168605.1). GTDB lineage: Bacteria > Bacteroidota > Bacteroidia > Flavobacteriales_D > Crocinitomicaceae > UBA952. The sequence continues at coordinate 11,059 of JBEEKN010000020.1, forward strand.
GAAAATTCAATACCTGTGATGCGCGCGCGCTCGGCGTTTTGCGCTTGAAAGCCAACCCAATTATAAAGGTAATTGATGGCCCCAGGATTGGTAGTTTGCAAAAATGCCATGGTATCGGGCTTGAAAACACCAAAAGCAAATTCAGTCATGTTGTCGTAGGCATTGATGAAACCAGCTACATCTAGTAGCGCTTTCCAATTACCCACAACGACCACTTGTTTGAGTCCTAACTCCGCTGCCCAACCGCGTTCGGCAAGTAGGTCTGGATTTTGAAAGATGCGCAAGCCACCAACACTTGTAGAAATATAGCGTTCTGCAACGGCCGGAAAACGGATTCCTTGCCCAAATGAAGCGCGCAAATGAGTGCTTTTGCGCAGGGCGTAGTGTCCGCCGAAGCGTAAAATCGGATAAACAGGCAGTGTATGTCCGACCCAATTGAAATTGGTTTCGGGTGTTTCATTGTTGAGTTGACAATATTCGAGACGCAAACCCGCTTGCAAATCTAGCTTTCCCTTTGACCATTCTGCTTGGTGATACAACGAATAATTCTTGCTCAAATGATTTCCAAAGATATAACTTGTTACCTGGCTCACATTTGACGTCGCGCCAAAAGAGAGGTCGAGGTGCTTTAACTTCTTGCTCGCTTGATAATCTGCATAGTACATCTGCCCCAAAGACGCGTCGACGAGGGCTGTAGACGACCCTGTGGTGGTGACGTAATACCGCGTTCTGAGCGCATGCTTGACCTTGTTTTTTGAAATGTATAACAAATAAGGATCGAGGCTCAGGCGCAGGGCACGCTGTTCACTGAGCGTATTTTCCAAGGCTTGTAAGCACATAGAATCATTGCGCCATAAGATAAACACCCCTTCTTCTTGCGCCTGGACATGAAAAGAGAGCCCCGCCTTGAGTTGCGGGATTTTTTTAGAAAAATAAGTATACGTTCCATGGATGCGCGCGCGCAGCTCGTGGTCGCCCTCGCGGTAGCCTTTATCTCTAAAAGAATTGACACCTAATGTAAACGCATGGTTGTCTTTGCGCTTGGTAGCGTAGACATCTATTAATTGAAAAGTTGGTGGTGTGTCCCACCATTTCATGCTCGCCCTTGGCGGGTTGCCATAAATCCCATTTTGAACCTTCAGCGAAACCGTGCCCTCAAGTGGCGCGTCTTTTTCATTCATCGCGATGATGCCATTGAGTGCACCGCTGCCATAAAGCACCGAAGAAGCGCCTTTGATGATTTCAATTTGCTCGGCGTGTTCCATCGGCACAGCGTTCCATTTGACATCGCCAATGTCTGGAGAGAGCATCGGTACGCCATTCCAAACGAGCAGTACCCGGCTACCGGCTCCATATGCATAACCGCCCCCGCCCCGAATCGAGACTTGGCCATCCATCGTAAAAACGCCTGGGCTTTGGTTTACGGCTTGTTCGAGATTAGCTATACCTTTGTTGGCGATGAGTGCGGGGCGCAGTACTTCCATTGAGATAGACACCTCTTCGATATTCTTTTCAAAGCGCGCTGCACGCACATAAACGGTTTTTTCGTCCTGCGTTTTGAGGCGAAGGCTGTCCTTATTGAGGTCTTGTGCAAAGAGGTAAATAGGAAAAAAAATCAGGTAGAGTGTCGTAAATTTTACTGAATGCATTGCTGTTTGTTCGGTCTAACTTTACCCCGAAGCTACTAAAAAATGGAACACTCAGACCAACTCTACCAAATTGCGTTCTCACAACTATACGGCATTGGCCCTATTCGTGCGCGGCGCATTCTCAAACTGCTCAAGCATCCGCGCGATTTTTTTGAACTCAATTACAGTGCGCTACAACAACTCACTAGCATCCCCATTGCGCAGCTCGAAAAAACCGATAGAACAAATGCACTTTGGCGGGCACAAGGGCAGCTTCCTTATTTAACCAATGAAAACCTCAGCTATCATTTCATCACTGACCCCTCCTACCCCGAACGCCTGCGGCATTGCAGCGATGCGCCGCTCGGATTGTTTTATCGCGGCTCAGCGCCAAGTTGGCACCAACCCAGGTGCATCGCAGTGGTGGGCACGCGCCAGCAAACAGCCTACGGTCAAAAACTTGTCGAAGAATTACTCGCAGGTTTACCCAAAGACATTGTTGTCATCAGTGGTTTGGCATTAGGCGTAGATGCGAATGTCCATCACCAATGTCTGCAACAACAATTACAAACTATTGGCGTATTGGGGCATGGTATCGACCGCATTTATCCGGCCAGCAACCGCAAACTAGCCCTCCAAATGCTCGAGCAAGGTGGGCTCATGTCAGAATTTTTAATCGGCACCAAACCAGACCGCATGCATTTCCCTATGCGCAACCGAATCATTGCCGGCTTAGCCGATGCCGTAGTGGTCATTGAAAGCAATAAAAACGGCGGTTCTTTGATCACAGCGGAACTCGGCAACGACTACAACCGAGAAGTTTTTGCCTTTCCTGGGCCCATTCACCAAGCGCAATCGGAGGGGTGCCACGCCCTGATCAAAAACCAACAAGCACATTTGCTCACCTCGGCCCAAGACCTATTGCAAACCATGAACTGGACAGACGCGCAGCAAGAAACAACGCTGCGCCAACAGCCAGCATACTCAGGGCTGCAAAAAGAGATCCTCGACCACTTCAAAAACAAGAACAATTGGAGCATAGATGAACTCGCCCTCAAGACCCAACAAGCCGTGTCTCACATCAGCAGTACCCTATTTGAGCTCGAATTAAATGGTTCGCTGCAAAATATCGGCGCAAATCGGTACAGGCTTCCCTTGTAATTTGTAAAACCTGCGTAACTTTACAGCAGTTCATTTAAATAAACTTATTTAGAAAGGTGGAGGGACAGGCCCTATGAAACCTTGGCAACCTCACAGCTATGTAAAGGTGCCAAATCCGATCCCTAATTGGGAAAAGATAAGTTGAAACGCGCTGTTTCTACCTTTCGCCAAGCAAATTATGACCAATAGCGCATTACAACAAGCCATCCAGCAACGCATTCTCGTTTTAGACGGCGCCATGGGCACCATGATCCAACGCCATCAGCTCGAAGAATTTGATTTCCGAGAAGGCGCTTTTGAGCAGCACCCTATGTCCTTGAAAGGCAACAACGACTTACTTTCGATCACTAGGCCCGAAATCATCAAAGAAATCCACCGTGCTTACCTTGCGGCCGGAGCCGATATCATTGAAACCAATACTTTTTCTGGCACTACCATTGCGCAAGCCGATTACCAACTTGAAGACGCAGTATACCAAATCAATTTTCAAGGCGCTAAAATTGCCAAAGAAGTGGCCGCCGAATTCACAGACCGCCCACGCTTTGTGGCAGGCTCCATCGGGCCAACCAACCGCACCGCATCTATCTCACCAGACGTCAGCGACCCCGGTTACCGCGCCGTGAGTTTCGACGATTTAGTCTTGGCATACAGCGCGCAAATTGAAGCACTGATGGACGGCGGTGTAGATATCCTACTCATCGAAACCGTCTTTGACACACTCAATGCCAAAGCCGCTTTGTACGCTTGCGACCAAGTATTTGAAAAGCGCGGTCTGCAAATACCAATAATGGTATCCGGAACCATTACCGACCAATCTGGCCGTACCCTCACGGGTCAAACTACAGAAGCATTCTTGATTTCGCTGTCGCACATGCCACTCTTGAGCATTGGCCTCAATTGTGCACTTGGTGCGTCTATGATGCGGCCCTATCTGCAGGTGCTCAACGAAAAAGCAACTTTTGCCGTGAGTGCACACCCCAATGCTGGGCTCCCCAATGAATTTGGGCTCTACGACGAAAGCCCCGCAGATATGGCTATGCAAATCGAGCAATTTTTGCAAGAAGGCCTCGTCAACGTCATTGGCGGTTGCTGCGGCACTACCCCCGAACACATCGCGGCCATTGCCGCAGTAGCCGCCAAGTATTCACCAAGAAAATGAAATCACTGATATGCTCAAACTTTCTGGCCTCGAGGCTTTAGTCCTGACCGAACAAAGCAATTTTGTCAATATCGGAGAGCGAACCAACGTAACGGGTTCGCGCGCCTTTTTGCGCATGATCAAAGAAGGTGACTTCGAAGCGGCCTTGGCCGTGGCGCGCGAACAAGTAGAAGGCGGGGCGCAAGTCATCGACATCAACATGGACGAAGGCATGATCGACGGCAAAGCAGCTATGGTGCGTTTTCTCAATTTATTGGCTGCCGAACCCGACATCGCACGCATTCCAATCATGGTAGACTCCTCCAAGTGGGAAATTATTTTGGCTGGGCTCAAATGCCTGCAAGGCAAAGGAATCGTTAACTCCATTTCACTCAAAGAGGGCGAGGCAACTTTTGTGGCACAAGCTAAAGAAATCAAGCGTTTTGGCGCAGCGGTCATCGTGATGGCTTTTGACGAAAAAGGGCAAGCCGACTCCTTTGAGCGCAGAATAGAAATTTGCGAGCGCTCTTACCGCATTTTGGTAGACGTCGTGGGTTTTGCACAAGACGACATCATTTTTGACCCCAATATTTTCCCGGTGGCCACCGGCATGGAAGAACACGCCAACAACGCACTCGATTTTTTCCGCGCCACCAAATGGATCCGCAGCAACCTTCCGGGGGCGCATGTGAGCGGAGGAGTATCCAACGTATCGTTCTCCTTTAGAGGAAACAACAAGGTGCGCGAAGCCATGCACGCCTCCTTTTTATACCACGCCACCGCCCACGGCATGGACATGGGCATCGTCAATCCGAGCATGTTAGAGGTTTATTCTGAAATAGAACCCGAGCTTTTGACACGCGTAGAGGATGTCTTGCTCAACCGCCGGGCAGATGCCACCGAACGCTTGCTCGATTTTGCACAAACCGTCAAGGGAGATGTGCGCCAACAAACCGCAGACCTCACCTGGCGCGAACAAAGCGTTGAAAAACGCCTTGCCCACGCACTCATCAAGGGAATTGTAGATTACATTGACAGCGATGTTGAAGAAGCACGGCACTTAGTAGAACGACCGATTCAAGTCATTGAAGGCCCGCTCATGGACGGCATGAACCAAGTTGGCGATTTGTTTGGCAGCGGGCAAATGTTTTTGCCGCAAGTCGTGAAGTCTGCGCGCGTCATGAAAAAAGCCGTTGCCTACTTACTGCCCTATATTGAAGCTGAAAAAGACGGTAAACAAAGCGCCGCAGGAAAAATTCTGATGGCAACCGTTAAAGGCGACGTTCACGACATCGGCAAAAATATTGTCGGGGTGGTCTTGGCTTGCAACAATTACGAAATCATCGACCTCGGGGTCATGGTGGCGCCGCAAGTCATTATTCAAACTGCCATTGAGCAAAACGTAGACGCGATAGGCCTGAGTGGGCTCATCACGCCTTCACTCGATGAAATGGTTCACTTGGCCAAAGAAATGGAGCGCGCAGGGCTCACGATTCCCCTTCTGATTGGCGGCGCCACTACTTCTAAAGTACATACGGCGGTCAAGATTGAAGCGCACTACCCTTCTGGTGCAGTGATCCATGTACTAGACGCCTCGCGTTCGGTTACCGTAGTGGAGCGTTTATTAGGCCCTAGAAAGACCGATTTTTTAAGTGCGCTGCGCAGCGACTACGAAAAAATCCGCGTGCACCACGCCAAGCACCAAGCGGCCAAAGAATTATTGCCCCTAGACCAAGCCCGAGCCAATGCGCTGCAACTCGAATTCAACGCCCAGACCATTACAAGACCGCGTCAATTAGGTGTGCAATTGCACGAGCCTTCCATTGAAGCACTCATTCCTTACATCGACTGGACGCCCTTTTTTCAAACCTGGGACCTCCACGGCAAATACCCCCAAATTCTATCAGATGCCATTGTTGGCGACGCCGCCACCAAAGTCTTTGAAGACGCACAACAATTGCTCGAACAACTCACCAAAGACCGCACACTTGTTTGCAAAGGCTTGAGCGGCATTTTTGCAGCAAATGCTGTTGGAGACGATATCGAAATTTACGACGCCAATACCCAGGAAATCCTGCACAAACAAATCACGCTCAGGCAACAAACCAAGAAAGTACCCGGGCAACCCAATTTGGCTCTTTCAGATTTTATTGCACCAAAAGACACTCAAATACAAGATTACATTGGCGCATTTGTGGTCACAGCAGGGCTAGGAATCGAAAAATACATCGCCGCGTTTGAAGCCAACCAAGACGACTACAACTCCATTATGGTCAAGGCACTAGCCGATCGCCTCGCCGAAGCATTTGCAGAATACCTTCACGAAGTTGTGCGCAAAGGAACCTGGGGTTATGCCCCGCAAGAAAACCTAGAAAATCAAGCGCTTATTGCCGAAACATACCGCGGCATCAGACCTGCACCAGGCTACCCAGCCTGCCCAGATCACCTCGAAAAACTCGGTATTTTCAAACTCTTAGATGCCGAAGCCAAAATTGGTGTGAGCCTCACCGAATCTTTGGCCATGTGGCCTGCGGCATCGGTTAGCGGTTGGTATTTTGCGCACCCCGATGCCAAATACTTTGGTTTGGGTAAAATCACACAAGAACAACTCGAAGATGTCGCGCAGCGCAAGGGAGAAGACGCAGCAGACATCGAACGCTGGTACAGTTCAATTCTCGTTTGAAGCCAATCATTCTGAATGTAGTGGTGGAAGTTTAATTGGGATGAGCCTCAAACCAAGTATCCACATTTTTTGGCGCCTGGGTTGCTGCTTGCACGGCTAGTTCGTCGCAGCGTTCGTTTTCAGGATGCCCAGCGTGCCCTTTCACCCACACAAATTCGAGTTTGAAATGCGGATGAAGTGCCAAATAACGCTGCCATAAATCGGGATTTTTCTTGTCTTTAAATCCTTTTTTTGCCCAGCCAAAAACCCAGCCTTTGGTGATCGAATCGAGGACGTATTTGGAGTCGGAGTGTATGACGACCGTATAATTGCGGTTCTTGATGTGTTCGAGCGCCACAATAACCGCCATGAGTTCCATGCGGTTGTTGGTGGACTTCCTAAAGCCCTGACTGAGCTCCATGCGCTTGCTTCCAAATTGTAGGATCGCGCCAAAACCTCCTGGGCCTGGGTTGCCGCGCGAAGAGCCATCGGTAAAAACCATAATTTTTTGCGTACTCATTGCTTTAAACGATCGGGGTTTTGGGATAAAAATGCGGTCCAGGAATCGCCTTTTGCCTTGTTGTGTTCGCCGATACCTTTTGAAAAATGATGGCAAACGGCAACGGCCAAACCATCGGTTGCATCGAGGTATTTAGGCATTTCTTGAAAATTGAGCAGTGTTTGAAGCATGGAGGCCACTTGTTCTTTGGAGGCGCTACCACTTCCGGTAATCGCTTGCTTGACGCGCCTTGGCGAATATTCCTCAAAAGGCATGTCGTGGTTTAGCGCGGCTGCAATGGCCACACCTTGCGCGCGGCCGAGCTTGAGCATAGATTGCACGTTTTTGCCAAAGAAAGGCGCTTCAATGGCCATTTCGTCTGGTTTGTATTCGGCGATGAGCCCGTTGAGTCTTTCTAAAATTCTTTTGAGTTTGTCCGGATGATTGCTGAGCTTATGGAGTTGTATCACGCCGAAATTCAGGAGTTTGAGCTGTTTTTGCTGGACGTGAATGAGCCCATAACCCAAAACGGTTGTGCCGGGATCGATGCCAAGTATGATTTTGTCGTGACTCATTTTGCTGTAAAACTACATACTATTGACTTTGCATGCTCAAAAAAACTTGTATCTTTGCAGTCCTCGGGTGATTAGCTCAGTTGGTTTAGAGCACTACCTTGACAGGGTAGGGGTCACTGGTTCGAATCCAGTATCACTCACCACAAACCTGGCTTTTGAAGTCAGGTTTTTTTATGCCTACTCTTTTGCTGTACTGGCCGACGTAATATTGAAATCGTCCACCAAAGGCTCGCCTTGCAGTCTTAAGAATAGCTGAATGAGCGCCACCACATCTTTCTCGCAGTACACCATAATGCGCTGCAGGTCTTGCTCTTCGTAATAAACCCGGGCTACATCGGCTCCTGAAATATCGTCTTTGGGTGTTGGGATTTGCATCACGTGGCAAAGTAACGAGAGCGATGTGTACGATTTGTAGTCGCCGAATTTCCAGAGTTCCATGGTGTCGATATGATTGATCTCCCAAGGTTTCTTGCCAGCGATTTGCAAAATGGACGGCAGTGCAATGCCATTGATGAGCATGCGGCGGCAAATATACGGGATGTCAAACTCCTTGCTGTTGTGTCCACAGAGCACGTGATAGGGCGTGTTGTAGTGGTCTTCTAACAAGCGCTTGAATTGCACGAGCAAGGTTTCTTCGTCGTCGTGGTAATAGGATTTCAAGCGGATGCTTTTGCCTTGGCTGCCTTCGTGCAACATGCCCACAGAAATGCAGACGATCTTGCCAAATTCTGCGAGGATGCCACCGCGGTCCTCAAAAATTTGTTCGATCGGTTTTTCGGGGCTAATTTGAAAACGGTTTTTTGCCTCAAATAAAGCTTTGGATTTGTCGTCGAGTTGCTCAAATTGATAGGCCTGAGGAACCGTCTCGATGTCTAAAAAGAGTATTTTTTCGAATTGGACTTGTTTGATCATAGTGGAAAATTACAAAGTAAAAGATTGTCATTCGCTTTAAAAACGTGAAATTTGTAAACGCATTATGGCCGAGCAACTTTTTTTTCAATCCACCGACAAACTTTCACGCTACGCAGAGCTGCGTCCTCAGCTCGAGGCGCTGATTGGTTCAGAAACCGATGCGGTAGCCAATATGGCTAATTTTTGTGCGGCTTTGAAAGCAGCATTTGGTTGGTTTTGGATCGGTTTTTATGTTGTCAGAGAAGAGCAACTCGTGCTCGGACCCTTTCAAGGGCCCATTGCCTGCACGCGCATTCTCTACGGAAAAGGCGTCTGCGGAACCGCTTGGTCCGAGCAAAAAAGTCAGCTCGTACCGGATGTCGAGGCCTTCCCTGGGCATATCGCCTGCAGTGCGCTCTCGAAAAGCGAATTGGTGGTCCCGATTTTCAAGGACCAAAAAGTGTGGGGAGTCTTAGACATCGATAGCACAACCCTCGCCGACTTTGATCAGACAGATCAAGTAGAAATCGAAAAATTAATGACATGGTTCGCTGGGCATTTGTAGGGCTGCTGTTGCTTTGCGCTTGTGCGCAGGTCGGCACCATTACCGGAGGCCCAACAGATGAGCTTGCGCCAAAAGTCGTTTCTGAGTCGATTACCGACAAACAACGCAACGTCACCGCAAGTGAACAGTTACTCGTTTTTGACGAATTCATCAAATTAGATCAGCCCCAACAACGCATTCAACTCATGCCTGCCGACAGCCGCTTGCAATACGAGCTCAAAGGCAAAACCTTGCGCATACTTTTTCTCGATCCGTTACAAGCCCAAACCACTTACACGCTCATGAGCAACGGCGGCATCAAAGACCTCACCGAAGGCAATGACTCGCTGATGACCTGGACCTTTTCTACTGGCCCTACCCTCGACTCATTGGTCTTGAACGCCCGCGCAAAAGAATGGATTCCCAACAATAAACCAAGCAACACTTACCTCGGTTTGTATCAGACAGACACCAGCCGCACGGCGCGCTACATCGGTCGCTTTGACCCGCAAGGACGCTTACAATTGAAAGGCTTGAAAGACGGCGCGTACTTTCTCAAGGCGTACATCGATGAAAATCAGGACGGTGCTTGTGCGCCAACCGAAAGCCAAGATGTCCTATTTGAACCTGTCGTATTGCAGCAAATTCAAGCAGATACCCTCGCGTTTTGCTTATCCAAACCCCTGAATCCAAAAGACAGCAGTGCCACGAGCCCTCAAAGCGCCGAAAAAAAATCAGACTCCAGTGCTGTTCAAACGCCATTGAGTACGCTTGTGATTGAGCTCGATACGATGAGCACTTCACTCTTGATCGAATTGTATTTGGGAGAGGTACTCAAACAAAAAATCCAGGTCGACAAACAAACCATCACCATAGACTCCCTTCAAGCTGGCCTCTACACGCTTCGCATTGTATCGGACCAAAACAACAACCAAAAGTGGGACGCTATTGACCTCGAGCGAAAGGTGCGCGCCGAGCCCATTTACTATTACCCCGAAAAAATCAAAATCAGACCCAATTGGGAACTTTCTTTGCCGGTGAACATACCGCCCGGCAGCTTGTTTAAAAAATAAAACCTCATGAAAAAACTACTATTTATACTCGCCATTGGCTTCAGTGCAAGCCTCACCGCTCAAGTTTTAACGCCAAAAGCGAGCCCAGCTGCCAAAGTGCAGCAAAAAGTAGGCTTGGCCGATATCCAAATTGAGTATGGGCGCCCGAGCGCAAAAGGCCGTGTCATATTTGGCGAACTCATCCCTTATGGCCAAACATGGCGCTTAGGAGCAAACGAAAACACTAAAATTACGTCTAGTGAGGCCCTCATTTTTGGCAAAGACACACTCAAAGCAGGTACTTATGCCCTTTTCGCCAAACCGGGGCAAAGCACTTGGGAATTTTATTTCTACACAGACTACAGCAACTGGGGGCTTCCAGAAAAATGGGAAGACGCAAAGGTTGCTTTAACGGTGAGTGCGCCAGTTCTTGTCTCCAAAGACATGACCGAAAACTTGAGCATTCAGTTTGATGATTTACAATACAACGGCGCCAAAATTGTGGTCAGTTGGGATCATACCAAAGTGAGCATTCCATTTAGCCTCAATACCAAATCTAAGGTCCTTGCGAGCATCGACAAAACGATGGCCGGCCCTAGCGCCAATGACTACCATCAAGCGGCAACGTATTATTTCAATGAAAACCTCGACCTCAAAAAAGCACTAGAGTGGTCTACCAAAGCGGTTGAACTTCGTGGCCCTTCTGCCTACTGGATGACGCGCCTCAAGGCACAACTCCAAGCGGCCAACGGCGACTACAAAAGCGCTATCGAAACAGCAAAGCTTTCAATGGAGGCTGCCAAAGCAGATGGCGACGACGCGTATGTGCTCGCCAACCAAAAATCAATAGACGAATGGTCTAAAAAACGCTAAGACGCTTTGTTTCAACAATACCGTTATCATTTCTTGCTGCACCTCATCATTTTCATGTGGGGCTTTACCGGTATTTTGGGCAAACTCATTCATCTAGACGCGCTGCTCATTGTGTGGCACCGCCTCTGGATTGCTGCTGTGGCGCTCGGTATTTATATGTTCATCAAAAAAAGAATGACCTTACCCAAAGGGCGCACGCTCATATGGAGTATTGTTGTGGGCTTGGTTGTGGCCTTGCACTGGCTTACTTTTTATACGTCTATTCAGCTTTCCACCGCTTCGCTCGGCATTCTTTGCTTGTCTACCACCACCCTGCACGTCACCTGGCTCGAGCCACTGATCATGCGCAAACGCTTTTCTTGGATCGAATTTGCAATGGGCTTACTGGTGATCGGCGGTATTTATTTTGTGGCGCATGACTTCAAAGGCGAAGAGCAAAAAGCGGTCTTGATTGGCTTGGTTTCTGCACTTTGTGCGGGTATTTTCTCTGTGGCCAATGGCAAACTCGCGCAGCAAACCGATACCGCTGCCCTGAGTTTCACTGAACTTTCAACGGGTTTCATAGCACTCAGCGCGTATTTTATCTTCCAAGGCAAAATGAACCTCGATATATTTCAAATGACACAAACCGACTTCTACTGGCTTTTGTTTCTAGGAATTGCCTGCACCTCTTTCGCTTTTTTAGCAACAATAGAAATTGTCAAGCGGCTCGGCGCATTTAGCGTATCTTTGAGCATTAATTTAGAACCGATTTACACAATAATTTTAGCAATTGTGCTGCTACAAGAGCACAAATTACTCCAAACTTCGTTTTATTGGGGTGCAGCCATGATCTTATCAGTAGTGCTCGCCAATGGCATTTGGAAACACAAACAACGACAAAAAGCAACAACAACCTATGGAAATGCAATACAATAATTTGGGCAACAGCGGCTTGCAAATCAGCCGTCTCTCCCTTGGGTCTTGGCTTACCTTTGGCAAACAAATCAGCGACCACACCGCTGAAGCCCTCATGGACTACGCCTACGCACAAGGCATCAACTTCTTTGACAACGCAGAAATTTATGCCCGCGGCAAGAGCGAGGAAGTGATGGGTGCTATCCTCAAGAAAAAAAATTGGTCCAGAGACTCTTATATTGTCAGTAGCAAAGCATTTTTTGGAACAGGTGGCGAATGGCCAACCCAAAAAGGCCTGAGCCGCAAACATTTGGTAGAGGCCTGCGAACAAGCCCTCAAGCGTTTTCAGCTCGACTACCTCGATTTATACTATTGTCACCGCCCAGACAAAAAAACGCCCATTGAAGAAACCGTTTGGTCTATGCACCAACTCATCATGCAAGGCAAAATCTTGTATTGGGGTACGTCGGAGTGGTCTGCACAAGAAATCATGGAAGCGCATCTTTTTGCCAAACAAAACCATTTGATCGGCCCAATTGTAGAACAGCCCGAATACAATATGTTCGCAAGAGAGAAAGTAGAAGTTGAGTTTTCTCAAATCTATAAGACTGTTGGCCTTGGCACCACTATTTGGTCTCCATTAGCCAGTGGTATTCTAAGCGGCAAATACAACGACAAATTTCCTGACGGAACGCGTTTGGGGATGGAAGGCCTCGAGTGGCTCAAAGAAAAAAACCTCACTGATGCCCGCATACAATCTGTACTCGCCCTCACCGAACTCGCCAAAGAACTTGGCCTGAGCTTACCGGTCATGAGCTTGGCTTGGTGCTTGAAAAACCCGAATGTATCTACTGTTATTCTTGGTGCAAGTAAACTTTATCAATTAGAAGAAAACATGCAAGCCTTGAGCGCACAAGAACTTCTAAGCCCAGTGGTAATGCAGCGCATCGAAGACATTTTACAAAACAAACCCGTATTTCCTCCCTATTAATCGTTTACCCACATGATCCAAACAGATATTATCATTATTGGTGCAGGCCCTGTTGGCTTATTTACAGTTTTTGAAGCCGGCTTACTCAAATTGCGTTGCCACCTGATCGATTCCTTGCCGCAACCCGGTGGGCAATGTTCAGAAATCTACCCCAAAAAACCGATTTACGACATCCCTGGCTTTCCGTCTATTTTAGCTGGTGAGCTCATCGACAACCTCATGGCCCAAGCGGCGCCATTTAAGCCTGGCTTTACGCTTGGTGAGGCAGCCATGAGCATCGACAAAGATGAAGAGGGACAATTTATCGTCACCACCGTAAGAGGCACCGCACACCGCGCGCCAATTGTCATGATTGCCGGCGGACTCGGCGTTTTTGAACCCCGCAAACCACCTATTGCCAACATCACCGATTTCGAAGACAAAGGCGTTGAATACATCATTCGCAACCCTGAAATCTACCAAGATAAAGTATGTGTCATTGCGGGCGGCGGCGACTCCGCACTAGACTGGTCTATTTACCTCGCAGAAAGAAAAATTGCCAAGCGCGTGGTATTGGTACACCGCAGCAGCTCATTCCGCGGTCACTTAGATTCTGTGCAGCGCGTCATCGATATGGCCGAAAGCGGAGAAATCGATTTGGTTACCGAAGCTGAAGTAACAGGTCTTCAAGGTGCAGATGAGCTCGAACACGTGCTCATTACACATCAAAAAGACGGTGAGCGCGCTATTGCAGCCGACCATTTTATCCCGTTATTTGGTCTCAAACCAAGCCTTGGCCCGATCGGCGATTGGGGCTTGGAAATCGAGAAAAGCGCCATCAAAGTCAATACGCTAGACTACTCAACCAATATCCCCGGCATTTATGCCATTGGCGATGTCAATACCTACGAGAACAAACTCAAACTGATTTTGTGTGGTTTCCACGAAGGTACCCTCGCGGTTCAGTCTGCTTTTGCCCGCATCCATCCAGAAAAGAAAAATGTCTTGAAGTACACGACCGTCAACGGCGTGAATGGTTTTTAATTGATGAAAAACAAAGCAGTTAATGCGGTTGCCATTCTTGGCATTATCTCCATTCTGAGCATCCTTTCTGTTCAGTTTGTCTGGATCCACAATACCCGCCAGTTGCAACAAGAGTACATCAACATTCAGCAGCGCGAAGACAGCCTCAATTTGCGTGAATTTGCGCAACAAGCCAGAGCTGCCCTGCGCAACGTACTCACGTCCGTCAATCAAAACGAAGACCCTAGCGCTGTCTACGGCGCCATCAAACAAGTAAGTTACCAGCACTACACCGTAGATGTCAGCGACGAAATACAGCCGTTTTACCTAGAGACGCTCCTCAAAAAGGAGTTTTATCTGCAAGACATCCAACAAGATTTCTTATTTGGGATTTACGATTGTTTCACGGATTCTATCGCCCTGTCGGGGCTCTATGTTTTTGACAGCGACTCCATTTATGCCAAAAAAGCGCAAAAAACCAACGGCATTACACCCGAAAGCCTGAACCTGACCAAAGACGGTCATTATTTTACGGTGTATTTCCCGAACCTGAAGCTCGACAAAATTGAAGCCGCTTCGAGTTTCTCACCGTTGGTCTACTTACTCATTGTAGTGGTGTTTGTGGTCGTGTTTTTTGCTTTCAGTATGGGGATTATCATCAGGCAAAAGCGCTTATCTGAGGTCAAGAACGACTTCATCAACAACATGACCCACGAGCTCAAGACGCCCATTTCTACCATCAGTCTCTCCAGCGAATTGCTCTTGCGCCTAGAAGACAACGCCGACGCCGACCGCATGCGCAAGTATGCCAGTATCATTTACAAAGAAAACAAAAGGCTCGAGCAGCAAGTTGAACGCGTACTCAATATTGCAAAACTCGACAAAGACAAAGTCAGTCTGAACAAAGAAACGGTCTCGCTTTACAACATCCTCGACGACGTCAAGGAAAACTTTGACTTCAATCGGGCCACCGGCGGCGGACAATTCACCATCGTCAAAGAAATAGAAACCGCCACACTCAACGCCGACCCTGTTCACCTCACCAACGTGCTCTTCAATCTCGTCGACAACGCGGTCAAATATTGCAAAGTGACACCACAGATTCAAGTGGTAGTCAAGGCAGAAAAGGAAGGTTTCAGAATTGAGATCCAGGACAACGGCATCGGGATCAAAAAAGAAGATTTACGCCTCATTTTCGATAAATTCTATCGGGTACCCACAGGAAATATCCACGACGTCAAGGGTTTTGGCTTGGGCTTGTATTATGTCAAGCTAATTGTAGATGCGCACAACGGCAAAATAGACGCCAAAAGCACAGCCGATAAAGGAACCACTTTCAGTTTGTGGTTACCTGCGCGGTAACTTTCCGGAACGTGTTAAACTGGCATCGGGTTGTGGATAAAGCCCTTTTCGAATCATTGTTTTGGCTTTTGGATCTAAAATAAATTGTTCAGGAATACCCGAATGATCTCTTGGGGAAGTTAAGATATATTTATTCTCCTTGTTTTCAATGAAATAAGCAGAAGCGTAACGGTTGGTTCCGATTTCTAAAAAAATACTGTCGCGGTCTAGCAAGATGCGCAATGTTGTTGCCTTCACTGAATAAACATCTTGACCCATGCGCACTTCATAGGCAGGAATTTTCCCTTCATAGACACCTCGGTACTTGCGTTTAATGGGTTTGGTTTGTCCAAAGACCGAAGTGCTCAGGGCAAATACAAGCAGAATCAATGATAGGGTTCTCAGCATAAGGCTAAAAATAATTACTATTTTCGTAGTCTAGCAAGTTTTTGTCCATGAAACAATACCACGACCTCCTTTCTCATATCCTCGAACACGGCGTTCAAAAAGAAGACCGAACAGGTACGGGCACCATTTCTGTGTTTGGTTACCAAATGCGTTTTGACCTCTCCGAAGGATTTCCGTGCATCACGACCAAAAAATTGCACTTGCGCTCCATTATCCACGAATTATTGTGGTTTTTGAAAGGCGAAACCAACATTGCTTACCTCAAAGAAAACGGCGTGAGCATCTGGGACGAATGGGCCGATGAAAACGGAGAATTAGGTCCGGTTTACGGCTCGCAATGGCGCAGTTGGCCAACGGCGAGCGGTGCGCACATCGATCAGATCCAGCAAGTCATTGAGCAAATCAAGCACAACCCAGACTCCAGACGCATCATTGTCTCGGCCTGGAATGTTGGCGAAATTCCACAAATGAAACTGCCGCCTTGCCATGCGTTTTTTCAATTCTATGTTGCCGATGGCAAATTGAGCTGTCAGTTGTATCAACGCAGCGCCGACACTTTCTTGGGCGTGCCTTT
Source organism: Bacteroidota bacterium (assembly GCA_041168605.1). Classification (GTDB taxonomy): domain Bacteria; phylum Bacteroidota; class Bacteroidia; order Flavobacteriales_D; family Crocinitomicaceae; genus UBA952. The sequence goes on from JBEEKN010000020.1 coordinate 27,295, forward strand.
CAATATTGCCTCCTATGCCCTACTCACCATGATGATGGCTCAAGTTTGTGGGCTGCAGCCCGGAGATTTTGTCCACACGCTTGGCGATGCGCATTTGTACAGCAACCATATCGAACAAACCCAACTGCAACTCAGCCGCGAGTTCAGACCTTTGCCTACCATGCGCATCAACCCAGAAGTGAAGGATCTTTTTGCTTTCAAGTACGAAGATTTTGAGCTGCTCAACTACGATCCACACCCACACATTAAAGCCGCAGTAGCGATATGATCAGCTCCCTCTCCATGATTGCAGCACTCGATGCAGCAAACGGCATCGGCAAAAATAACGACCTGATGTGGAACCTGCCTGCAGACATGCAGTTCTTTAAAGACACCACTAAAGGACACGTCGTGATCATGGGACGCAAAAACTACGACTCCATTCCCGAAAAATACAGACCACTTCCAGGTCGCAAGAATGTCATTTTGAGCCGCCAGTCCGACTTTGAAGCACCAGGATGCTCGGTGTATTCCTCTTTAAAAGCATGCCTGCAAAATCTTCAATTAGAAGAAGGCCAGAAAGCTTTTATCATTGGTGGCGCGCAAATTTACGCGCTTGCACTAGAAAGTGGCGCCGTTCAAGACCTCTACCTCACACACATCGAGAAAGTCTACGGAGCAGATACTTTTTTTCCTGTATTCGATAAAGCGCAATTTGAAAAGACACTCCTTTTTGAACAAGCAATAGACGACAAACATGAGGCCGCGTTCAAAGCGTATCATTACAGCAAAAAATAAGTGAGTACAGCCTATGAAAGTAGCGCGGTGGTGGCCAACAATGCAGCAGTTTCGGTGCGCAGCCTAAATGCGCTCATTTCTACCGCTTGGTAGCCAGATTGCAGCGCTGCGTTTATTTCTGCCGAAGAAAAATCTCCTTCAGGGCCAATTAAAAATGGCAAATTTGTAGTTAAGCCACTCATGCCGATCTTTTCCCCAGCTTCACAGTGCCCAAAATAGCCTTTCGAATGTGTTTTTAAGAAATCTTCAAAACGTTGGAGTTGTTCAATTTGAGGCAAATAGAATCTTTTGGATTGCTTCATGGCCGCAACGGCAATTTTTTCTAGGCGCTCGGTATTGACTTGCTTGCGTTCGTTGTGTTCGCAGTTCAATAATGAAAGTTTGGTGAGGCCAAGCTCGGTCGCTTTTTCTAAAAACCATTCGATACGATCCATATTTTTGGTGGGTGCCATGGCAATATGTACTGCTGGCGTGGGTTCGTGTTGCACAACGGCTGTTATTTGCAGCATGCAGCGCTTGGGATGCGCATCTTGGAGCACGGCATGCGCTTCTAAGCCACGGCCATTGACCAATTGGATGCTTGCACCCTCTTGCATGCGCAAAACTCGGATGCAATGCTTGGATTCTTCCTCACTGAGTTGGTAGTGAGCTTGCTCAATTTGCAGACTTGGCGCATAAAATACACTCATGCGTACATGATTTGAAAAACCAATTCTTTGAGCAATTCGGCGCTATTCATCTGGCTGTTTCCAACGCCCTTGGCTTTGAGGTCGTATTCGTGAAGCAGCGCAATGATGGCTGCAATTTTTTTGGGGTCGTAATTTTGGCGATTGGCCAGTAACTCGCCTGCCACAAACGGATGCACACCCACACTGCTCGCAATGGCTTCTCTGCTCTTATTGGGAGTGAAGTGCACCCGCATGAGTTGCGAGAACAATTTGAAAAGGGCGGGCACAATGACGACCAACTCACCCGCTTTGGGGTTGTATTCAAAATACTGTACAATTTTGAAGGCTTTGTCGGCTTGCTTTTGGGCAATGGCATTGACCAATTCAAAAATATTGTAGTCTTTTGAAATACCGATGTGCTGCTCGATGTGCTGCTCGGTGATCGCGGTATTGGCGCCGAGTACAATGCGCAGTTTTTCAATTTCATTGGCAATCCGGCCGAGGTCTGCACCCAGAAACTCGGCTAAAAGCATGGTGGCTTTGCCGTTGATCTGCATGCCCAAACCCCTGACGTATTTGGCAATCCAGTCTGGGAGCTGGTAATCTCGGATTTTGTCCGACTTGAAAATGAGACCGTTTTTGGCAAAATGCTTGAGGAGTTTTTTGCGGGCGTCGAAAGTTTTGTGTTTGTAGCACACCACAAAAATAGTGGTGGGGATAGGGGCTTCTGCGTAAGCCTCGAGTGCATCTATATGCTTGAAATCTTGCGCTTCTTTGAGCACGACCAAACGGCGTTCGGCCATCATTGGGTAGGCCTTGAGCTCGCTTTGCAAAGCCAAAGAATCGGCGTCTTTTCCGTAGAGAACGGTCTGATTGAAATCACGCTCGTGGTCTTCTAGGGCGTTGTTGACGAGGGCATCAGTAATTAAATCGATGTAATAAGTTTCTTCTCCGTGTAAAAAATACAGCGGAGCAAACTTTTTGGATTGGATATCCTTGATGATTAAGCTTGCGTCCATGGATGATTTTTCCAGATTTGGACGAGTTCAACAAGGGTATCAATGGCTTTTTCCATATCTTGGACACTGACGTATTCGAGCTTGGAATGAATGGCCATTTCGCCGGTAAAGATATTCGGACAAGGCAAGCCCATAAAAGAGAGCCTAGAGCCGTCTGTGCCGCCGCGAATGATCGCGCGCTTGGGCTGAAGGCCGGCCTTGCGCATCGCCTCTTCGGCGTAGTCTGAGACAAAAGGAACGTTAGCCAAAATTTCTTTCATGTTGCGATACTGCTCCTGTACTTTGATTTCATAACGCGCGCCGGGATGCGCAGTCACAACTTGCGTAGCTAATGCTTCGAGTTTTTGTGGATAGCTTTCCATGAGGGCGGTGTCGTGGTCTCGTAGAATGAGCTGCACAGTGGCTTTTTCCAAGCCGCCTTCGATGGCTGTGGGGTGCACAAAGCCTTCGCGGTGAGAGGTGGTCTCGGGAGACCAATTTGTTTTTGGAAGCGCAGCTACAAATGCCGAAGCCAATTTGATGGCGTTGACCATTTTGCCTTTGGCATAACCCGGATGCGCACTGATTCCGTGAAAAGTAAGCGTTGCGGCGTCGGCAGAAAAGGTTTCGTCTTCGATGTCGCCGAGCGGGCCACCGTCGAGGGTATAACCAAAGTGGGCATTGAGCTTTTGCATATCGAGCTGCTCTACTCCCCTGCCTACTTCTTCGTCTGGTGTAAATAAGATGCGAATGGGGCCGTGTGGCAATTCTGGATGCGCCATAAGGTACGCGGCGAGCTCCATGATGATGGCTACGCCCGCTTTGTCGTCGGCGCCCAGTAGTGTTTGTCCGCTGGCCGTAATGAGGTCGTTGCCGATTTTCTGAAGTAAATAAGGGTGGTCTTCGGTGCGCAAAACCTGACTGGGGTCGTCGGGTAAGGTAATTGGCGCGCCGGTATAGTTGGAATGAAGAATAGGCTTCACGTTGGTGCCGCTGCAATCTGGCGCGGTGTCCATGTGTGAACAAAAACAAATAGTTGGCAAGGGTTGTGAAACGTTGGACGGAATGGTGGCAAAAACATAAGACCATTCGTCTATTTCTACGTCTTGGAGGCCGAGCGCTTTTAATTCTTCAAACAATACCGAAGCGAGATCGCGCTGTTTAGCGGTCGAGGGAAAGGTACTTGAGTTGGGGTCTGAAGTGGTGTCTATTTGGACGTAACGCATGAAACGCTCCGCGACTTGGTATGGGCTGGACATGAATTTGTTTTAGTCAAAAATACGAAGAAAAGCGCAATTGACTTATGGGATCAGGCTCCTTAAAGCTTGTAATTCTGCAACTTTCTGAGCGGAGCCAACTTGTTGAAACGCGTAGATCAAGTTCGAGAGCATTCTTTTGAGAATCGCAGAATTGGAACAGGGCTCAAAATGACTGCGATCGGGCTGCAAATGAATGCCATTGATGAATTCTTTGATTTCCTTGGCATCAAAAATACTGCCTTTAGCAAATGCATTGATGTAAAACAACACGCCGTAGTCGTCTTCTTGCTGCAGACCAAACGAAGAATGCTTGCTATCCATGTAGGCCAGCACAAAATGATTGGGCAAATTCACGCCATATATCGGTAAATCGAGTGATTGTGCAATGACGCTATAAATGATGCAAAGACTCAAGGGATTGCCTTTTCGGCTTTCCAAAACGGTGTTGAGGTAAGAATGAGCCGGGGTGTGGTAATTTTGGCTATCACCTCTAAAACGGTGCATCCCAAAGAAGATCCGGTTGAAGATTTTGACTTGCTCAAACGCTGTTTGATGGTCGTTGAGTTCTAACCAGATGTCGCGGCGAATGGCCTGAATGCGCTCGTGCAAAAGCGCTTCGTCCATGCCAGGATATTGGTAGCGCGCAATGATGATTGCCCCTGTAAGTAGGTCTTTATCAGGAGACTGTAGCCAAGTGCTCAATTGCTGCTTGACCGTCTCAAATTGGATGTCGTGAATGAGGTTTTCTACGCGATCTTGAAACAACAAGCCATAATAATCCTGCTCCCAAGATTGCTCCAAAACGGGCAAAACCTGCGAGCCAAACTTCATCAGTTCGTCGCGGACCTGCTGAAATACCATTTCATCGGGGTCATCTATGAGGCGAACCAAAGCTTGTATAGTTGTCTGTGCATCCATTCCAGACAAAAATAGACGCTGAGCACACATTGGCCGCAGCGCTCCAATAACTTTTTCAAGACTCTTGTGTTAATTGAGTGTAACCTTTCGATAGGTCTTGCGTATAGCAGACTTATCCAAATTAACTTTGCTACAGGTTGATTTAAAGAGGCTTTTCGGAGCCTCTTTTTTTTTGCTTCAGTTGGCTGCTTTTTTCGACCTGAGCCCTATTGATGCAAGCGCAAGAAATCGCGCACTAAGTAAGTCAGGGCCTTGCCCACTATTAAATCTTCTTTCTCATCGTTGGGTGCTGCTTCGGTCAGGTTCAAATAAGCAATTTGAGGGCGGATATGACCCAGTTTGAGCAACAGCGTACGCATCTGATCGAGCTGCCAACCAGATGGGCTGAAAGCTGAACTCGGCATCAAAGCAATGGCATCCATATCGATTTCTAAGCCCACTGCATGGTGCTGATGCTGAACAAAACCCAAAACATCGTCTTGAAGTTGATGCGGCCCTTGCAGGTAATCCTCAAAAAATCGATGCGTAACCTGTGGCAAGTCCAATTGAGCACGTATAAATGAATTATTAAAGGCCTCATGCAAACCAAATATACCATATTGCACCAATAGCGCTTCTTGCAAAGCAAAAGAAAAGGAATTGCCGCTGTGGCGCTGATCGGTCGGGCGCAAGTCTGCATGGGCATCTATGTTCACCACACTCAATTTGCCCCTTTGTGCAGCCCAACGCATGAGTGCAAGCGCGTTGTTGTGCCCACCACCAACAATAATCGGAATTTGCCCTGCACCAATATACTGGTTTAAAATAGCTAACAATAGTGCATCGAGTTCCTCCACAAAAGCAGTTGCCTCAGTTTGATCTGCCGGCTGCTTTATTTGCTGAATAAGGCCTAAATAAGCCAATTGATCAATAGACGAACCCTCGTAATGTTGGGAGTTGAAAAAGACCTTGGTAAAAGCTTTGAATGCATTTTCACTACCAGCCCTGCCCAAATTTGCCTGCGGGCCAGCGTTTTCACTCACGCCCAGCAGAACATATTTTGCCGTCGCCAGCGGCTGTTGACTCAGGTGTTCACCAACACGTGTTTCTCCATTTCTGGTCTGAAAAGAAAGCTGGTGTAGTTTGGGGTCAAAAAGTTGAAATTCAAATGCACTCATATGTTTTGGCTTAACTGTTCAATAATTGCTGCTGGAATAGCCATGGGTTTTTGTGTCTCAGCGCTTACAAACACCAATAAAGTGTAGGCCTCATTGAGTAAAACCCCCGCTTCATTGTAGGTTTTGTATGTAAATGCAATGCGCACGCCTTCTAGTTGTACAATTTGGGTGCGGATTTCTAATAAATCGTCGTATTTGGCTGGCTGGTGGTAGGTAATTTCTAGTTTCTTGACGGGAAGCAAAATTCCGTTTTCCTCTAATTCTTTATATTGGATTCCTCGCTGCCGCAGTGCCTCTACCCGAGCTACCTCGAAATAGCTCGCGTAATTGCCATAATAACAATAACCCATCTGGTCCGTTTCTGCATAACGTACCCTGATATTTGTTGAAAACTCCAAATGAGTCAAGTGTAAGTTATCTTGCATACTTGTGTTATTTGTACTGATTTACTTGTGAGTTCTATCGGTCTATCGTAAATTTACCAAGCTCTCGGTGATTTATACCAGTAATAAAAAAATATTATTGACAAGTCTTTTTTTTTTAATAGGCAATACCCCCGGCGCTTTTTTTTTAACTTTTTTATGAGAATATTTGTTCTCTCATTATTTCAACCAAATTTCGTGGCCTCACGATTATTTACAACAAACGAGAACAACCTACAAAACTATGAATACTAGCCACGAAAGTGCATGGGAGTCCTGCTTAAAAGTTATCAAAGATAACATATCATTGCAGGCTTTTAAAACTTGGTTTGAGCCAATCGTACCCGTCAAGTTGGAGGGTCCGGTGCTTACGATCCAAGTGCCTTCGCATTTTTTCTATGAGTGGCTCGAGCAGCACTACATTACGCTTTTGCGCAAAGTCATCAAAAAAGAACTTGGTCAAGAAGGCACACTAGAATACAGCATCGTGATGGAAAACAACACCCAATCACGCAGCCCCTACACGGTCAAACTACCGACCAACAATTCAAGCAATTTAAAAAATGCACCCGTCAACATGCCTATCAATGTCGACGAAAAGCAAATTCGCAATCCGTTTGTCATTCCTGGTCTCAAGAAAGTGAACATCGAATCCAACCTGATTCCAAACTTTACTTTTGAAAACTTTATAGAAGGTGAATGCAACCGCTTGGCAAGAGCTTCCGGTTTTGCAGTTTCCAACAAACCAGGTGGTACCGCTTTCAACCCTTTGCTTCTTTACGGAGGCGTAGGTTTGGGCAAAACTCACCTAGCGCACGCCATTGGTATTTCCATCAAAGAGCGCTTTCCAAATAAAACAGTATTGTATGTGCAATCAGAAAAATTCGCACATCAGTTCATAGACGCCATTAAAAATCAAACCACCAACGACTTCGTTCACTTCTATCAAATGATCGATGTCTTAATTATTGACGACGTCCAATTCTTTGCAGGAAAAGAACGTACCCAAGATGTATTCTTCAGTATTTTCAATCACCTACACCAAAACGGTAAGCAAATTGTACTCACCTCCGACAAAGCACCTGTTGAAATGCAAGGCATGGAACAACGTTTGCTTTCTCGTTTCAAATGGGGCCTTTCTGCCGACCTCGGCACGCCAGACCTCGAAACACGCATCGCTATTCTCGAAAAGAAAATGTATGGAAGCGGCATCGAACTCCCACGTGAAGTCGTGGAGTACTTGGCCTATTCTATCAACACCAACGTTCGCGAAATCGAAGGCGCACTTAACACCCTTCTTGCACAAGCATCCCTGAACAAAAAGGCCATCACACTAGAGCTAGCCAAACAAATGGTAGACAAATTTGTCCGCAGCACTGCCCGTGAGGTCTCTATCGAATACATTCAGAAAGTCGTTTGCGATTACTTTGATCTACCAATCGAAATGCTCAAGTCTAAAACGCGCAAACGCGAAGTGGTTCAAGCACGTCAAATTTCGATGTATTTCTCCAAAAAAATGACCAAATCTTCTTTGGCGAGTATCGGAGCGCATTGCGGTGGCAAAGACCACGCAACAGTTCTTCACGCGTGTCGTACGGTTGTCAATCTTTCAGAAACTGACAAACAATTCCGTCACTACCTCGAAGAACTAGAAAAGAAACTGACCATTCAATAAATACCTATTGGCCAAGCGCATACTCATGGTTTGCCTCGGCAACATCTGCCGCTCACCACTTGCAGATGGCATTCTATTGCGCAAAATCAAGGCACTCAACCTCGATGCAATTGTAGATTCTGCCGGAACAGCTAATTATCATATTGGCAAAGCACCAGATGCGCGCATGATCAAAACAGCAGCTAAACACGGTACTCCGCTAGATTTTTTACGGGCCAGACAATTTACGGCCAAAGACTTTCTACATTTCGACCACATCTTGGTCATGGATCATTCCAACCATCGCAATGTGCTCAAACTTGCACAAACCAAAGATGATGAAAACAAGGTTGAATTTTTTCTTGATTATTTATACCCAAACCAACAATTAGAGGTCCCAGACCCCTATTACGGCACAACCGAAGACTTCGAAGCTGTCTATCAATTAGTAGATCAAGCTACCGACGCCCTCATCCAAAAACTATTTCATGAGCATTAAGCAAAAAGGTTCTATACTCCTCATTCCTAATACATTAGGTGGAGAAAGCACAGCGGATATCATTCCACAAGAAGTCATTTTACAAGCCACTCAACTGCGGGTTTTTGCTGTAGAAGAGATCAAAAGTGCGCGCAGACTTTTGCGCAAAATGGACCGCAATTTCCCTATCGACGATTGCACCTTCAAGATTCTAAACAAGAATACCAAAGAATCTGAACTCATGGACCTCCTGATGTTTCTGATCAAAGGAATAGATGTAGGTATCATTTCTGAGGCCGGATGCCCAGGGATTGCAGATCCAGGAGCAGCACTTGTACATTTAGCGCACACGCAATCCATACAAGTCAAACCTTTGGTAGGGCCTTCATCTATTTTGCTTGCCCTCATCGGCAGCGGATTCAATGGTCAGCACTTTACGTTTCACGGCTATTTACCAAAAGAACGCAAAGAACGAATCAAAAAACTCCGCGATTTTGAAATGGACAACAAAAGAAATGGAACTACCCACCTCTTTATGGACACCCCTTTCAGAAATATGAACGTATTAGAAGACCTCCTCAATGAAGTTGGAGATTTAACTGAATTATGCATTGCATCAAACATCACTTTGCCCACTCAATCTATCCGAACCATGACGGTTCTGGACTGGCGAGAAAAAGCCTATGATTTGGCTAAAATTCCGACCGTATTTGCCATTGGCAAAGGTCAATAAATCTAGAAAGCCTAAAGCATTCCATATTTAAGGAAGACCAACAACTTATACAAATACAAAAAGAGTAGAACCCCAGGTTTTACTCTTTTTTTTGTGCTAGAAAAGATTTACAAACGCGTTGAACGCTAAGGAATCTTACCTAAAATGTAATAGGCATTTGGTATCTACTTATGATCGAACCTTAAATTACCTCGGTTCGCACCTTCAAAATCGATTGAACAATAGTACGGATTGACTATAGCTCTCAAAAATAGCTCAAAAAAAAAGCCCCACATTACTGTGAGGCTTTTAAAATCGGCATCGACTTACTCTCCCACGATCAAAACCGCAGTACCATCAGCGCAAGCAGGCTTAA